>JAZSII010000071.1:0-12885 GCA_045533725.1 Acetatifactor sp.
TCTGCTTACGGACATTTTGGCCGTAACGATTTGAACTTACCTTGGGAAGCATTGGATAAGGTGGATGTATTAAAGAAATATTTATAAGAAATGAAAAAATGAAGTGGGTATCCCTGATGGTGGGTACCCACTCTTTTGTTATATACCAAGTATTTGTAAGACAATCATTACAATCCAGAAGAGGATGAAAAGAAGCATACCCGGGTTGCAGAAAAGGGTGCGGAGACGTTCGCTCTTTTCGATAGCGATTTCGCCGGGATTGAGAACAAATTTTTTGCGTTTGACAATCAGGAAGATGATACCAATGATGAGTGTACAGAGCATTACAAATAAGTATGAAAACATCATGGTAATTCCGCTTGCGTATTCCATGGTAAGGGCAGTTGCAGCTTCATCCGTGTATCCGGGGGAGTTCATCAGTTCCGTAAGTTTTGCTTCGTACTCCATATAGTTACTGTTTTCCAGCACATACATAGGAACGGAAGAGCCTACGAAATTGGTAAGAATATGAAGGACAATGGGATACATAATGTTTTTGGTTTTTAAGTAAATAAAACTGAAGAACATTCCAAGGAAGAAAGCGTAAGCAAATTGTGAAAAGTTACCGTGGAACAGCCCGAAAGCTAATCCGGAGAACACCATGGCCACACCTTCGCCATATTTGGCTGTTCTGTCAAGTATGGCTTTGCGGAACAGTAATTCTTCAAAAATGGGTGCCAAAATAACTGCAATCAATAATGTGGTGGCAGGGCTAATCTGGTTCAGCAACTGGTCCAGTACATTTTCTACGGGTGCTCCTTTGGCTTTTTCGATAAGGCTAATGAGGATATTACCTATAAAGTTTGACAAATAGGTAATGGAATACGTCATTACAAATGCCACAAGCAGATGTGAAAACCGCATCCTTTTGGGTTCGTCCTCCGGTTGTGTGGGTATCTTTTTGAAAAGAAACAGTATAATGGGATAACCGATAAAGTAACTGGGAAGCATGCCTGCTATAATGAGCATGTCGGTGCTGCCTGCAATAGACGGAATGCCTTTGGCAATATAGAGGGACAAATATTGCAGACCATTGATAATAATGGTGGCCAGAAGCAGCATAAGTCCGATTTGTGAAAATTGTTTTTTGGGTTCCATTTGTTAATCTCCTTTATAAATTATTAGGATAGCATTGCAGTAATAATACCTACGATAAAGCCAACGGTAAAGCAGGAAAGAAGGTAAAGCAATGATTTTGTTATAAATGTATGTTTGTGAATCCGCTCTCCGCCGTTTTCCCAAGGAAGTGGATTTTCCTGATGGTCGTCGGAATAAGGTCTTTTGTAAACCAGCACATTCTTGTGGATGACTGCTACGGGTTTCAAACCGTATTGTGCAGCATCTGCAATACTGGTTTCGTACCATTTGGGACTGGCTTCATACCAGTCCTTGTTCTCGGATTTGTACTTTGAGCCTGCTTGTTTCATGCGGCGTTTTAAAGTCTTTTTGGTGTCTATGTAATAGTTGTAACGATTGGAATCTGCTTCAAAGCGGAAGATTCCGTTATCGTACTCTATCAAGGAGAGACCAAATTCGCTTTTTTCCTGCAGATAGGAGCGAAGCTCCTGAATGGTGCGGAAAGACTTCTTCTCGGAATACTTTTTATAGTATGCCCATTCCTCCCGGGTCATACATAATTCTTTGTACCACCGGTTCCCCCATTTGATGGAGAAGGTAATGGAGATTGTGCTGACTAAAGCGCTTGCTGCATAAATGGCTAATAAGGGAAACAGAGTAGCTAAAAGGGAGTTTGTTTGGCCTGTTTCCATCCGTTCTGAATTCATGTCCATGATAGTCAGCAGAAGCATAATCACTAAAAAGAAAACAGAGAAGACAATATCAAATTTTGTTGCAATGTGAGGAAGTTCGGAGCAGTAATGGTTACGATATCTTTCTGCCCGAGCCCTGCGGGATTCTTCATCCAAATAGAATTCATCTGTTTCATCCCCGGCTTTGTCCTTTACAAAATAGTAATTCATATCCTCATCATGGGTAACCATCTCCCAGCCGAATTCTTTTGCAAGTTCGATAGCGTTGCTTCTGGCAGTCAGTTCCGTAACGGAGGGATTTGCGGATATGGCAAAACGCTCTAATTCGTAAACCTTGTCGCAGGGAGTGATTTCCTTGAAATAGAAGATAAATCCCAATTTAATGTTCGTGAGAAGCCAACCCTGTGTGGCCATTTCTTCCAACCAGTCTCTTTCTTTGTAGAAGCTTACAAAAAACTTCACTTTTCTCATAAGATAGTACCTCCTAAAATCTTTTGTCCGTTTTCATATTGTTGCTTCAGCCGTTCCTGCTCTAGGTGCAGAATTTCTTTGCCTGCTTCTGTGAGCAGATATGTTTTTTTGCCGTCGGCTTCGTTAATTACTGTAATCATCCTATCCTCTACCAGACGGCCTAACATGGTGTACAGCGTACCGGTTCCGAGCTTCACACGGTCTTCGGTCAGTTCCCTGACAAATTTCATGATGCCGTATCCGTGGTTGGGAGTTAACAAAGCCAACAAGGTATAGAAAATGGTTTCGGTCATGGGGCAATATTTTTTGGTTAATTTCTCATTCATACATACCCTCCGTTTCCTATCAATGTAAGCTGCAAGAATTGCAGTAAGTATGTCTCTGGTCGATATGTCGATGCTCGACATGTCTTATGTTGACATAGTAATATAGGACGAAGCAGTTGTCAATAGTGATTTTCAAAAATATTCTTGGGAATTTTGTTTTGTTTTTATAGCGTGACGGAGGGTTTCGTGGTAGTATTAAAGTATGGGTGTATGTGCAAATAGTGGGTGAATAAATTGTGGGAGGAAAAGATATGAGTGATTATGAGAAAGTAGCTCATCGTAGGGCAAAAAGAACAGTAAGGGTAACAGATGTACCGGGAAATCCGCTGGCAAATACAAAATTGCAATTAAAACAGACAAAACATGCGTTTTTATTTGGTTGCGGAGCATTTGATATCCATGCGTATTTTTCTACGGAAGATGCCGAGAAAAAAGAAATGTACCGGGAACGTATGGACTTGTGGTTCGATTTGTTTAATTATGGAACATTACCATTTTATTGGGGCGGATATGAACCGGTGGAAGGACAGCCGCAGTGGGAGAGTCGTATGTCTGCTGCGAAAATGATGAAAGAGAAGGGTGTACAGGTCAAGGGACATCCTCTTTGTTGGCATACCGGTTGTGTAAATTGGTTGATGGAGTATGATAATGCTACTATATTGAAAAAACAGTTGCAGAGAATCGAAAGGGATGTAACACAGTTTAAAGGCATAATAGATATTTGGGATGTTATTAATGAAGTGGTAATTATGCCCGATTATGATAGATATGATAATGCGATTACGCGTATTTGCTTAGAACATGGCAGGGTTGGTTTGATTAAGAAAGTATTTGAAGCAGCTAAAGCAGCAAATCCGGAATCGACATTGCTTTTGAATGATTTCAATACATCAACAGCTTATGAAATTCTGATAGACGGTGCGTTGCAGGCGGGTGCACCAATCGATGTTATTGGGATTCAATCACATCAGCACCAGGGATATTGGGGAGATGAGAAGCTATATAATGTGTTGGAGCGCTATTCACGTTTCAAAAAGCCTATTCATTTCACGGAAAATACATTTGTTTCGGGCGATTTGCTGCCGGCAGATATTGTAGATTTGAATGATTTCCAGCCTGAAGTTTGGCCGTCCACACCGGAAGGGGAGGAACGCCAAATGAATGAGTGGGAAAATATGTATCGTATTTTGTTTGAAAATCCTTATGTAGAGGCAGTGACAGGATGGGATTTTGCGGATGGTATGTGGCTCAATGCGCCCAGTGGGATTATACATAAGGACAATACGATAAAACCTGTTTATGAAAGATTTAAGAAGCTGTTCAAGGAAGAATGGTGGACGGATATAGAAGTGTGTACCGATGAAAACGGTTTTGTGTCTTTGGAGGGATTTAAAGGTGATTACGAGTTGATTGCCGGTGATAAGAAGGTTGCATTGTGTTTGAAAGATTCGGCAAAAGAGACGCAGAGTATTGTTTTAGCGTAAACCCATTGATTTGAGGATATAAAATATTATGAATAATAAGCATGTTACCGATATGACGCAGGGTAGTCCTATCGGGCATATTATAAAGTTCACCCTGCCACTTTTATTGGGAAATTTGTTTCAGCAATTATACAATATGGTGGATTCTATTGTAGTGGGTAATTTTGTGGGAGCAGATGCATTGGCAGCAGTTGGTGCATGTAGCTCCATGAATTTCCTGTTCTTTTCCCTAAGCTCCGGTCTGGCAATCGGTATCGGTATTATTGTGGCCCAATACTTTGGGGCTGGTGATGAGGAAAATGTCAGGAGTACCATTGCCAACGCTATTTATGTATTGGCAGGAGCAGCAGCTTTGGTCAGTCTTATCGGTGTTTTATTCTGTCCGGCTATTTTGCGTCTGCTACAAACACCGGATACGGTTATAGGTGATTCTATTACATACATGCGGACTACCTGTGCAGGTATTTTGTTTATTGCGGCTTATAATGGTATCGCAGCGATGCTTCGGGCACTTGGAGATTCCAAAACACCGCTGTACTTTCTGATAGTATCCAGTATTATTAATGTGGTTTTGGATCTGGTCTTTGTGCTGGTATTGGACTGGGGAGTATTAGGAGTAGCACTGGCGACCATAATTGCCCAGGCGGTATCCGCAGTTACCTGTATGATTTATGCGTATCACAGGGTGGAGTATTTCAGATTAACCAGAGAGCAGCTGGCATTTAAACCACAGATTGTAGAGCGTTCTATAAGGTTGGGTGTGCCTATTGCACTGCAGAATTCCATGATTGCGGTATCCTGCATGGCCTTGCAGGGAGTAGTAAATACCTTTGGAGAAACCATAATGGCAAGCTACACGGTTATCGGTCGTATCGAGCAGGTTGTACAACAGCCGTACAGTTCTCTGGGTATGGCACTTACTACGTATTGCGGTCAAAATATGGGTGCCGGCAGGACGGACCGCGTAAAAAAAGGATTTCGACAGGCAACCCTTATGGTACTGGTATTCAGTCTTTGCTTAATCCCCATTGCATATCTTTTCGGGGAGCAGATTGTGGGTATCTTTGTAAAAGAAAGAGATGTTATTGAAATTGGCGCCAAGGCAATCCGAATCAACTCTTTATGCTATTTTGGCTTGGGAATGATTTATGTGCCCCGTGCAGTTTTGAATGGCTGCGGTGATACCGGATTTGCTATGCTTAATGGTGCTACGGAAGTAGGCTGCAGAGTGATTTTTTCACAGATTTTGACAAGGATTCCCATGCTTGGGTACTGGGGAATCTGGCTGACCACGGGCGTGACCTGGGTTACAACGGCACTTGTTTGCGTAATGAGATATTTTCAGGGGATTTGGCTCTGGAAAAGGGTAGTAAAAACAGAGGATGAGATAGTTTAGAAAGTGAGGAAACCGACATGGCATTTGCACATTTACACGTTCATACAGAATATTCACTTCTGGATGGTTCAAACAAAATAAAAGAATATGTAAAGCGTGTGAAAGAGCTGGGCATGGATAGCGCGGCTATTACGGATCATGGTGTCATGTTTGGTGTCATTGATTTTTATCGTGCGGCAAAAGAGGCAGGGGTTAAGCCGATTCTGGGCTGTGAGGTATATGTGGCGCCCAATTCGCGCTTTGACAAGGAACTGACTGGTGGTGATGACAGATATTACCATCTTGTTTTGCTGGCAGAAAATAATGTTGGTTATGCGAATTTGATGAAGATTGTATCTGCCGGATTTACGGAGGGGTACTATTATAAGCCCCGTGTGGATATGGAGGTATTGAATCGATACCATGAAGGCATTATTGCCCTTTCTGCATGTCTGGCGGGAGAGGTGCAGCGATATATTACCAAAGGGCTGGTAGAGGAAGCCAGAAAGAGTGCCTTAAAGTATGAAGCCTGTTTCGGGAAGGGTAATTATTTTCTGGAGATGCAGGACCATGGTATTCCGGAGCAGCGTACCGTGAATATGGAGCTTATGAAGATGAGCAGGGAACTGGATATTCCACTGGTAGTAACTAATGACGTGCATTATACCTATGCTGCGGATGCAGAGTCACATGATATTTTGTTGTGCTTACAGACCGGCAAGAAGCTTTCTGATGAAGATCGTATGCGTTATGAGGGTGGTCAGTACTTTGTAAAGAGCGAAGAAGAGATGAAGGGGCTGTTTCCCTATGCTTGGGAAGCAGTAGAGAATACCCAGCGTATAGCGGACCGATGTAATGTGGAAATTGAGTTCGGCGTGACCAAATTACCTCATTTTGAGGTGCCGACAGGGTATGATTCCTGGACTTATTTGAATAAACTATGCAGTGATGGTTTGGCGGAGCGTTACGGAGACGGCTCTGCACCTGCCGGCAATTCGGGGATGACTGTGCAGGAGCGACTGGATTATGAGTTGGGCGTTATTAAGCGTATGGGCTATGTGGATTATTTCCTGATTGTTTGGGATTTTATTAACTATGCCCGTCAGAACGGTATTCCGGTAGGACCGGGACGTGGTTCGGCAGCAGGAAGTATTGTTTCCTATTGTTTGAAAATAACTAATATCGACCCTATTCGTTACAGCTTACTGTTTGAGCGTTTCCTGAATCCGGAACGTGTGTCCATGCCTGATATCGACGTGGATTTCTGCTATGAAAGACGTCAGGAAGTCATAGATTATGTAGGAAAGAAGTACGGTGCTGACAAGGTAGTGCAGATTGTTACCTTCGGTACCTTACAGGCAAAGGGCGTTATCCGGGATGTGGCAAGAGTTATGGACCTGCCCTATGCTTTTGCGGATTCCATTGCCAAGATGATTCCCAATGAATTGAATATTACGCTTCAGCTTTCTTTGGAGAAGAATCCGGAGTTTCGTAAATTGTATGAAGAGGATGAGCAGGTAAAGAAGCTGATTGACATGTGTAAGCGTTTGGAAGGTTTGCCAAGACACTCCTCCATGCATGCGGCGGGTGTGGTTATTTGCCCGAAATCAGCGGATGAATTTGTGCCGTTGTCCAGAGGAAGCGATGGTTCCATTGTGACGCAGTTTACCATGACAACTTTGGAAGAACTGGGTCTGCTTAAGATGGATTTTCTCGGTCTTCGTAACTTGACGGTTATTAAGAATGCAGTGGATTTCGTGGAAAAAACCACGGGCAAACGTATTGATATTGACAATATTGATTATGATGATAAGCAGGTGTTGGCTTCTATCGGAACGGGCAAGATTGACGGTTTGTTCCAGTTGGAAAGTGGCGGTATGAAGAGCTTTATGAAGGAATTGAAGCCGCAGAATCTGGAGGATGTGATTGCAGGTATTTCCCTGTACCGTCCCGGTCCAATGGACTTTATTCCTAAGTATATTAAGGGAAAGGCAAGTCAGGGCGATATTACCTATTCATGTCCACAGTTAGAGCCTATTTTGTCCCCTACTTATGGTTGTATTGTATATCAGGAGCAGGTTATGCAGATTGTGCGCGACCTTGGCGGATATACCTTGGGACGAAGCGATTTGGTACGTCGTGCCATGAGTAAAAAGAAGCAGTCCGTAATGGAAAAGGAACGGGCTAACTTCGTCTATGGTAATGCAGAGGAGAATGTGCCCGGATGTATTTCCAAGGGAATCAGTGAGGCGGTAGCAGGACAGATTTATGAGGATATGATGGACTTTGCAAAGTATGCGTTTAACAAGTCCCATGCGGCATGCTATGCGGTGGTGTCATATCAGACGGCATATTTGAAATATTATTATCCTGTAGAGTTTATGGCGGCGCTTCTGACTTCTGTCATTGATAACAGTAAGAAAGTTTCCGAATATATTTTGGTGTGTCGTAATATGGGAATCGATATTCTTCCCCCCGATATTAATGAGGGAGAAGCCGGATTTTCTGTATCGGGCAATGCCATCCGTTATGCCCTGACTGCGATTAAGGGTGTGGGCAGACCTGTGATTGAAGCAATTGCACAGGAACGGAGAGAGCGGGGACGTTTCACTAATTTGAAGGACTTTATTACCCGCGTGGCAGATTTGGATGTGAATAAACGTGCCATCGAAAACTTTATCAAAGCGGGTGCTTTGGACAGTCTGGGCGGTACCAGAAAACAGTGCATGAGTGTATATGTACAGATTCTGGACCATATTGTCAGAGACAAAAAGAATAATATGGCCGGTCAGATGAGTCTGTTTGATATTGCTTCGGAGGAAGAGAAGGAAGAGTTTGATATTAAGATGCCTGATGTGGGTGAATATACCAAGGAAATGGTGCTTGCCTTTGAAAAGGAAGTGCTGGGAATTTATGTAAGCGGACATCCTATGGAAGAATATCAGCAACTTTGGGAAAGATATATTACAAATAAGACTACTGATTTTATGTTGGATGAAGAGACCGGAATGGTGGCGGCAGAGGATCAGCGTACGGCAGTGGTTGGCGGTATGATTGCAGAGAAGACCGTAAAGTATACCAAGAATGATAAGGTTATGGCTTTCCTGAATCTGGAAGACTTGGTGGGAAATGTAGAGGTTGTTGTTTTTCCTAAGGATTATGAAAAGTATTCCGGTCTGTTGGCAGAGGATGCCAAGATTTTTGTGAAGGGTAGGATTTCCGTGGAAGAAGAGAAGGATGGCAAGCTGATTTGCGAGCAGATTTTATCCTTTGAGGATGCTGCACAGGGCGGACATTTCACAAGTAACCGTTATGGTCAGGGACAAGGCGGATATCGCAGTGGTCAGGCGGGTGGACAGGTTGCAGGCTGGAATGCAGGGCAAGCGTATACCGGAGGTCAGACAGTACGAGGTAACGGTCAGCCAAACGGCGGTAATGTTGCCTCGGGAGGTGCGCAGGCGAGTGCTCAACCTATGAGTAAATTACCGGACGGTGTGTGGATTCAATTTGCTACAGTTGCTGAATTTGAAGCTTCTGAGAGAAAGCTGTATGATGTCATAGCGGATTCGGAAGGAAACGACCAGGTGGTAGTATTTATTAAGGAAACACGGAACTTCAAGGTGCTTCCGCCGAACCGGAATGTATGTGCTGATGAAGCGTTACTTGGTAGGTTGTCAGAGGTGTTTGGCGCAGAAAATATCAAGATTCGGACAAAACCTATTGAAAAGCGTTAGGAAATAGATTAAAATAAACCGTAAAGTTTTTGTGACTCTTGAGGAGGAAACAATATGAGTAAAGGAATAAAGACCATTGGTGTGTTGACCAGTGGCGGTGATGCTCCGGGTATGAATGCTGCTATCAGAGCAGTGGCACGTACAGCGCTTGCTAAGGGCTTGAATGTGAAGGGCATCAAAAGAGGTTATCAGGGATTATTAAATGAAGAAATCATCGACATAAAGGCGAGAGATGTTTCTGAAATTATACAGCGTGGCGGTACTGTTTTGGGTACAGCAAGATGTTTGGAGTTTATGGAGCCGGAAGGACCTGTAAAGGGTGCGGAAATCTGCAGAAAGCACGGTATTGACGGTATTGTGGTAATCGGCGGCGACGGTTCTTATAAAGGAGCCATGAAGCTGGCAGAACAGGGCATTAATACGGTAGGCGTACCGGGTACCATTGACTTGGATATCGCATGTACGGATTATACCATCGGTTTTGACACTGCGATTAATACAGCTATGGAAGCCATTGACAAAGTAAAGGACACTTCTTCTTCCCATGAGCGGGCAAGCGTTATTGAGGTGATGGGACGTAATGCAGGATACATTGCACTTTGGTGCGGTGTGGCAAACGGTGCAGAGGATATTCTGATTCCGGAGAAGTATGATTATAACGAGCAGAATATCATCAACAACATTATTAATAACAGAAAGCGTGGCAAGACACATCATATAATTATTAATGCAGAAGGTATCGGTCACTCTACTTCTATGGCCAGAAGAATTGAGGCGGCAACCGGCATTGAAACCCGTGCGACTATTTTGGGTTACATGCAACGTGGCGGAAGTCCTACTTGTAAGGATCGATATTTTGCGTCCATCATGGGCTCCTATGCGGTGGATATTTTGATAGAGGGCAAGTCCAATCGTGTGGTAGCATACAAGCATGGCGAGTTTGTGGATTTTGACATGGCAGAGGCACTTAGTATGCAAAAGAGCATTGATGAGTATCAGTACAGCGTGGCGCGTATTCTTTAATGTAGAAAAGGCTGTTATACACCGATTGGTAGTATGACGGCCTTTTGTTGTAGAAGATGAGATGATATAGAAAAAATTTTACTATTTGATTTTGAAGGTGTTCGACAAAAGCAGAACACAAGGGAGGAAATGGATGATTACGAGTGTGGCAAATCAAAAAGTAAAGCAGGTAGTGGCATGGCAGACCAAGGCCAAGGAGCGAAAAAAAGATAATATTTTTCTGGTGGAAGGACTCAAGATGTTTGAAGAAGCACCGGAAAAGTCCATAAAAGAAGTGTATATAGAAGAGTCGCTTTTGGAGAAACTGGAAAAGGGAAGCGAAGTTTATAATAAGCTGGAGCGCGTGGGTTATGAGGCGGTATCGTCGGAGGTTTTCAGGAAAATGTCGGATACTCAGACCCCTCAGGGTGTTTTGGCAATTGTAGAACGACCTGCATATGACTTTGAAAAGTTGTTGAAAATAGAGAATCCCCTGTTTGTGGTACTGGAAGATTTGCAGGATCCGGGGAATTTGGGAACTATTATCCGAACCGGAGAAGGGGCTGGAGTTTCAGCGATATTTATGACTAAAAATACGGTGGATATCTACAATCCCAAGACTATCCGGGCTACTATGGGCTCTATTTACAGAGTACCTTTTGCAATTGTAGAAGATGTAAAAGAGTTGATTCTTAGTTTACATAATGCAGGAATAAAAACTTACGCGGCACTTTTGGCAGGGAAGGATTATTATGACAGCTTTTCTTTTAAGGAAGGAACAGCTTTCCTGATAGGAAATGAAGGAAACGGACTGCAAAAGGAGACTGCGGATGCGGCATCTGCTTATTTGAAGATTCCTATGGAGGGCCAGGTGGAGTCCTTAAATGCGGCCATTGCAACTTCACTTTTGATGTACGAAGCACACAGACAGAGGAAAGGATAGTATTGCAAGAACTAATTGTGATACATATGGGAACAAAAGTATGAGGCAATTATCAGAATTGACGGATTGGGACAGATTGTTAAAAAGAATTCTTTGGAATCAATTAGGAGAGATTAAGAATAAGAGGATTCTGGATTTTGGTAGCGGTGAAGGTATTACTGCAAATTATTATGCCAGGGATAACGAAGTGGTAGCGGTGGAACCTTGGGAAGAAATGTTGCAGAATCGTTGGCAGGATTATGATTATGTGCAGTTACAGGGAGATGTTTCGGCAGTTGCCGAAATGCAAGAGAGCTCTTTTGATATGGTTTTTTGCCATAATGTGTTGGAATACATAGATGATAAGGCACAGGTGGTAAAGGAGCTTTGCCGTGTGTTAAAGCCGGGAGGAGTACTTTCTATAGTAAAACATAATCGCGCAGGCAGAGTCATGCAGATGGCTGTGCTTTTGGATGATTTTGATAAAGCTCATGATTTGCTGGATGGCAAGGATAGTGCAGCTTCCAAGTTTGGTGCCATTCGGTACTATGAGGATGGGTGTGTTTCTAAGTGGGCACCGGCGCTTAAGATGGTGGACTGTTTTGGAATCCGTACCTTCTGGGATTTGCAGCAGAAGCAGGAAAAGCATGGTTTGGATGAGTGGCAGAATAAGATGATGGAATTGGAGCTGCGGGTGTCGCAGATGGAGGAATACCGAAATGTTGCGTTTTTCCATCATTTGATGTTTGTGAAAGAATAAAAGGGGCTAGGAAGATTAGGAATTATATTTATCGCATGCTAATTCTAACTTTTCAAAGTCAAGACAGCGTGTTTTACCTTTGTAATTCGTAGCTGTTGTACAAAGTTGGTACAAACAATGAGCTTTATTAATAATAATATCAGAATGCTTTCGACACCAGTTGATTTCATCAATGCATAACTGTTTATAGAATTTTTCATCGGGGGAGTCGGTTGGTTTGATTTTGAGGGATAATGGGATAAGTTGCTTTTCTGTAACAGGAATCATGAGATTGTAATTAAGGACGCCTAGAAGTTTACCATGCTTATTAAAGATTTTATCAAAATCAGCACAAGTACGCATTTTGTTATGTTTTTCGACCGGGTGGGATAAGGGAATCAGATATTTTCTTTGATTGCATATGATTACAAGACCTACGTAGATACGATGTTGTTTGCCAATTTGAGGGGAGACAGATGATACACGGTTGTCTACATTGTGTAGGCAGCGGATGTATTTGATGTCAATACGATATAAATTAAGTCTTTCTTGTTTCATAAACCTCCTTATATAAAATTGTGGCTATGCTTTAAACATAGCCACGTTGTGGAATCACCATGCTGCGATTCCATCGCTTTTACAACTTCCACTTAAGGTAGGACTCACCTGTGATGCTATTTTAAAACATTTATTCTTATTAGTCAATAGGTTGATGTATAATTTGATACACGTTTTTTGTCGATATGATTATATATAAAACGTTAATAAAAGGAGGTATCCGCTATGAAGATTTCGAAGAATTTTTCAATATATGCAGGTGGAGACCCTGCGGTAACAAGTGCTTCTTTGCGACAGGAGAGGAAAGAGGAAAATTCTGTATTTGCGGGAGATTTGAAGCAAAACTTACTGCAGGATCCGATTGCAAAACGCCGGGAACAGGCACAGAAGGAAGCTTTAAAAGTGGTTTCGGATGCTTTTGAAGGGGATTTGGCTATTGACAAGGGTGTGGAGGAAGGATACGAAA
>JAZSII010000070.1:0-4909 GCA_045533725.1 Acetatifactor sp.
TTGAAGCCGTGGTTCATCAGCTGACGCTCAACGGCGTCCTGTATGAACTCAATGCTGGGGGCAGCGTTTGCGGCAAACTGATTTTCCAGATCAAGCTGCACGGTATTAATGTTATGCTCATCACAACCTCCACTTAGTAAAATTCCAACAATTTCTCGTTTATTTCATCTATTCGTTCTGCTCGTGTTTTTAGTTCCGAGTATAATCCAATCGCGCCTATCTCGTCTCTGTCCCTCTGTCTTCTTCCCGACTATAAAAACCTAATTACCACCCTTCTCTTTTCTAATATCCGCCAAAAGATCTTCATGCTGTTTGCAAAACAGTTCCGGCATATTATCTAAGGGAAAATACTTGAGTGCCAAAGTTTCTTCCTTGTCACAGAATAATTCACCGCCTAAAGCCTTCAATTCATACGCAATTACAATGCTTTGCGCCTTATCACCGCTGGCATATTCCATATTGCAATCTGTATAAATTCCGATTAACTTGCCCACTTCTACATCCAGTCCGGTTTCTTCTTTTGCCTCTCTGATTGCGGCCATTTCCGGAGTTTCTCCAAGCTCAATGGCACCGCCCGGAAATCCCCATTTATTAGTATCTCCGCGCCTTTGTAATAACACCTCACCCTTCTCATTAAAAATGCAACCGCCTGCAAAGATGAGTATGATTTTTTCATGCCCTACTTTACTTCTGATCCACTTTATATAATTCTGCTTAATTTCCATCAGTTAATCGCTCCCTTTAAACCAATACTTCTGTCATTTCGCTTTTACACCCGCAATGCTACCTCTAAACCGATATACAACTTGCTCAAGTTATGATTCGCACCATGAAGTCCTTCCACCTCATAGCCGCTTTCTTCCAATACATCTCCGGCTTCCAGAAAGTCATACAATTCCAAATCATAGAAATCACACACAGCCTGCACACCCGCAAGCTCCATTTCCACCGAGATACAGCCCTCTTCTTTTCTCTTGGCCACAAGTCCCTTAGTTTCCCTCATCATAGAGTCTGTACTCCAGTTTCTTCCAAGCACATGGGGAACATCCAATTCCGCAAAAATAGCAGACAACTTATGAGCATTCCTAATTTCTATGTAATCAGCAGGCGGCGCATAGTAGTAAGAGCAACCTTCTCCGCGATAACTTTCCGTTGGAACAATGAACTTTCCATTGGTCTTTTCTCGGTCCAAGCTTCCACAGGAACCGAACATAACAAATTTCTTGGCACCGGTCACCCAGCTTGTCTCATAACACAAACAGGATGCAACTGCCGAGCCGATTCCTGTCAAATAAAAAGCAACATTCTTCCCCTTGTAGTTTATTTTGTAAATAGGTATCTTCCCGTTACAAACTCCCAATTCCCCTATTTTCTCACATTTAAACGTGTTCAATAAATGCTCTTGAATTTCCCATGAATAAAGAATAAGGCATACATCAACCAAGTGCTTTGGTTCCCCATAAAAATCACTCGCATTGATAATTGGCTCCGTCTCGATATCATAACAATCTATAATCATAATCTCTTCCTCCTATTTAAAACAATGCTGGAAATCACTGCTGGTGGGCACCACGATGGCTCCCTGCTCCTTGATTTCCTTCACAAAATATTCCTTAATTACCCGCTCCTTGTCCGTCAGATACTTTTTATTCTCCGGGTATCTGTCCAACAGACGGCCAAATAATTCGTCCGCATCCTCATAGCGCATCCGGTTGTCAATGATAGTATTTTCCACCTTGCCGAAATACTTCTCAGCGGTTGTCAGGAATCTTTCCAGCTGTTTGCGGCTCCTATCCTCACTCGCCCTCATAAAGTCCGTCTTTAACTGCAGTTTCACAAAAATCTCCTGCCAAAAAGTGTGTTCCCTGCTTGCACCGGACACATTGACAGAAAACATTCCCCCGGGTGCCAAAGCATCTGCCACCCGTGCCAAAAGTAATTCAGGCTCCTTCAAAAAACCGGTTAAATAGTGAGCAATGACCATATCGTAAGGTTCTCTTCTTGCAATTTTCTCCCAGGTTTCCTGCTCTTCTACGTCCTCAAAATATAAGTTTATGGTAGTTCCCTCTGCCAGGGTACCTTTATTCTCTGCAAGGTACTTCTCAAAATCATCTGCCCAGCTACCATGCAAATCATAACCATCAATCTGCACATTCTCCGGTATGGTGTTCCAATTATTTCTCCAAAGCTTGGCATAACCGCAGCCCAAATCCAGCACCTTCGTATTTGCCTGCAATCCCAAATTCTTATAAATCATCACATACCAGTCCTCCGGAGAATCATGGTGCTTCAACGCATTGTAATGATATTTATCAGCGTCTTGGTCTATCTGCATCATCTTCACAATATCCGCTACATTGTCCCAATCAGGCTCACTCTCACGCACCAATACGCTATTGATGCTGGCAATCGCCTTTTCAATTTCGTACTTTTTACCTATGAGGATATCCAGCTGGCGATTCAAAGTCTCCGTAATATCTACATCACTATCCTCTGCCAGATTCTGATGTATTTCCTCCAAGGAGAATCCAATTTGCTTCAGAGCAATGATCTTTTCTAACACCGCCAAAGCTTCCTTGTCATACAATCTGTAGTTTCCTTCGGAATAATCCGTGGGCTTGAGTAACCCCTTTTCGTCATATAAACGTATTGCCTTCTGGGAAACCCCTGTCTTCTTGGCTATTTCTCCAGATGTCATCTTTTTATCCATGATACTCCTCCTTGTGCATATGCGACATGTAGGTTCGCTTCACTCGGCTGATGCTTTTTAATCACACCTGCCCCTAAGTACACCCTAAGGGGTGCCCTAGGGGCAGAGTCAAGAGTTTTTTTATTTTATTTGAAATACTCCGTATCAAATACCTCTAACAAATTCTTTACCGCAGTTACCCCCTCGGGAACCGTCTTTCCGCTTCGATTAATCCATATTGCATTTATCCCAACCGCGGATGCACCTTTGATATCACTACTTAAAGAATCACCAATATGTACTACCTCATCAGTAGATAGTCCCGTGTTCTTTAGTGCAAACTCAAACAATTCTTTTCTGGGTTTATAGGACCTTGCATCTTCACTGGTAAAGACATCTTTAGGTTTTAATCCGTGATATTCAATGGCTGCTAAGATATCCGCTCTGTCGATATTGGACACCACATAAATAGGTATCGGACACTCCTCAAAGAACTGCTTGGATTCCTCGAAAATAGGTGGTTTTACCCAATATTCAAACATTTCATTACTAAGTTTGACACCATCTTCTGATGAACCGAAATGGTTAATGGTATCTGTTAAAGACTGTGTTTCAAGGTCTCGCTGGGTGCGGAAGTTCTCCCCGTAGGAATTCTCAAATAAGGTCTTAAATACATCCCACCAATAGCCTCCCACCTGTGATGCACTTTCCGCCTTTCCCGTTTCATAAATCCGGTTGCTAATCTTAGCAACGTTCTCACCATCTTCAAATACAATTGTACCGTAAAAATCTACAAATATTGCTTTAACCATTTTCTCTCCACCCTTTCATGTTAGCATGACTATTCTTCCACACAGCTTTCCATGTATCTTCTCATAGTCCTAAAGCCTACACTTTCATAAAACGCCAATGCACCCGCATTGAATTCCCACATGTCCAGTTCTACTCTATGAAAACCACGTTCTTTTGCATCTGCTTTTGCAAAATTAATCAAGGCCGTAGCAATGCCTTTGCGCCTATGGTTTTCATCCACCCCAAACTCCTCTATATGGAAGAATTTTTGCTCTTTTTTAAAAGGCGATTCCGGTCTTACTATATACTGAACTACAGCAAATCCAACGATTTCTTCTTCAATGGCAGCAACAATAACCCCGCTGCTTTCCTCGTCAAATCTTTTATATACCAAAGGCTCTATAACCTGCCAGCCATCCTCACGAAATACATCCGGACGCCCCTTCACATGCACCTCATTGACCTGTTTACGAATCTTATTTACAGACTCAAGTTCTTCTCTTTTTGCGTACCTTACGTCAAAGCATTCTACTGCCATAACATTCCCTCCTGTTTTTTCTCCTCTTTAAACACAAAAGTCCATACCGGCTCTCCACTCCCTGTATAGACTTAAAAAATACTTGCATCTTCTGCAACTATATGCTATTCTTTATTTGATCTTCGTACTTAGCGGTACCCCTTGCTAATAAATTGGAAGTTTACTCTCTTTTCTTTATCATCCTAACTATTGATACCGGTGTGCCAAGATTCCATTGCTTTTTGCATCCATCAAATTCAAAACCATATTTGTGGTAAAAACGAATAGCTCTCTCATTTTTTTCAAGCACCCACACAAATATAGTATTATATTCTCTAAGCCTGGAAATTGCTTCATTCATCAATCGATATCCTATTTTATGGCCATAATACTCTGAAAGGACATAAATTGCTACAACCTCTCCTGCATTCCTCAAATCTTCATCTCTCGATGGACCATATACTGCAAATCCTACAACTTTTTCTTTATCCTTAGCTATATGAGTATTTTCCGGGAACTGTCGCGCACGTGCTGTTGTAGCTTCTACAGTCATCGTATCAAGATATCTGTCACATACAATACCTCTGTAAGCTTCCTGCCATGAAGTACAATGCACGTATCCCCTCCCGCACAACTCCTCATCAGTTTCAGCTAATTTAATGCATATTGAATCATTTTTTTCTTCCATAATAATTATAATCCTCCACTAAAATTCAATTTTTTCGTCGTTTCCAATCTCTCTGCAAAAATCATAGTTTCACCTGTTCAACAAATTGGAATTTGTCTTATTGTCAAATCAATTTGAATTTAAAGGTCTATGTACATAATTGTTGATGAAGTATGGAAACCCACTCTTTCATACAAAGGAATTGCTTTCATATCTGCGGAATTGAGTATTGTTTTAATTCCAG
>JAZSII010000101.1:0-12679 GCA_045533725.1 Acetatifactor sp.
TAAAAATAGAAAAAATTTGGCTTCTGGCCAAACTTTTTTAGTAGTATTTTTTGTTTCCCCATAAATTCTTTTTTTTCAATTCCAAATATTCATTGTAAGCTTTTTCCAAAATCTGCTTTTCGTTGGAAAACTTCAATAAATGATATGCTTCATGGAATTTATAATAGCCCGAATCTACGAAGTACTCTTCCTTTTGTGGCTTGCTGTAATAACTGTCGGCCATCATTAAATACCAATGAACATCCTTTTCTACTATATCATCAGGAACAGAAAAAGTATATTCACTCTTTCCGATATATTTAATAATGGACGCTTTCGCACCGGATTCTTCCAAAACTTCACGCAAAGCAGTATCTTTAAACTCTTCACCCTCTTCTACGGTACCCTTTGGCAAAACCCAGCCTTCGTATTTATTCTTGTAATTTTTGTACAAGAGTAAAATTTTTCCACGAAAAATTACCACACCACCACAGCTTGTTGCTTCAATCATTGCAATTCCTCCTGATTTGGTGTGTCATATAGACTAAGATTAGTATATTCCATATTTAGAATTATAGCAAGTCTAATTTTGGGAATCTTCAAAATATGCTTCTATTACACGTCTGGCCATGGGAACAGCGTAATCTCCTCCGGAGCCTGCTCCTTCGATAATTACAGTAATTGCGATTTCAGGATTTTCAGCGGGAGCAAAGCCTGTAAACCATGCGTGAGAATCTTCCTTGTTTCCGTTATATTCTGCAGAACCGGTTTTGCCGCCGGCAGTAAAACCATAACCCATCAGTCTTGTGCCGGTACCGCTGTTTACAACTTCAATCATCATTTCACGCAGTGCCAGACTTTCCTCTGCAGTCATTAGTTGTCCATATTCAGAGGCATTATAAATTTTTAAATTTTTGCCGTTTGCATCGGTTATGGAATCTACCAAATAAGGGGTCATTAAGGTTCCGTCATTTGCAATGGCGCAGGTAATCATATTCAGGTGTAAAGGTGTCATTAACAGTTCGCCTTGTCCAATGGAAATCTGCATCATATCAGAATCACTTATCTCCATAATATCGGGAAGATAACTTTGATTATAAATATAATCCCAGGGAAGTTGATTATTAAACATTAATGTGTTCAAGGTATCTGAAAAAGCTTCCCGGTCAAGTCCCATTCCAATATTTGCATAAGAAGAATTGCAGGATTTGGAGAAGGAGGTCAATAAAGAAACCCGATTATGGACTGTTCCGTGAAAACATTGTATTTTTTCAGTTCCAAGCTTATAGCTTCCGTAGCAGTTATAAGAATATTGATTATAAGTGTCCGGGTTTTCCCTTATATACTCCAAGGAGCTGATAATTTTAAAGGTGGAGCCCGGAGGATATAAGCCCTGTGAAACACGATTCAGCAAAACACTGCTTTCCGTATCGGTCTGTAAATCATCCCAGATTTCCAGAATTTCATTGGGATTAAAATCAGGCTTGGAAACCAATGCCAGAATACGTCCTGTAGAGCATTCCGTAACAATAATTGCTCCGGTATAAGTTCCCAAAGCTCTGTTTGCAGCCTTTTGAATATCTACATCCAATGTGGTGTATACATTGTTACCGGGATTTTTCACACCGGCTACAGAATTGGAAATTTTGTCCGTCATACTGATAGCTGAATTAATCAAGTAATAATTTGCAAATGCTTCAATTCCGGTTCTGCCCTTGGAAGAATATCCTACTACATGGGAAAAAAGATTCTCGTAAGGATAAAACCTTGATTCACTGCCATCTGAATGAAATACTGTGGTTGCAAGAATTTCACCATTGGAAGCATAAATGTTTCCGCGATAATTTTGTGAAAGAATAATCTCCTGTCTGGAATTATAGCTGTTATCAATCATTTCCTGTTCATTTGTGGCAACGAAATGTCCGAGATAAACCAGCATACACACAAAAAGACACACAAAGAAAATCATTACACCAAGCATTTCGCGTGAATTATCGAGGATTTTATCATTATTCACTTTTGATTGATTCATTGTCGATTTCTTCATTATATTCCTCTTCTGATTGCTGAATTTCATTCTGAGCGAAATCAAAGTCATGCAGGGCTTCTTCTATAGGCGCAGCTTTCTGTGTTGTAATATGAATGCCGAATAAAATAAAAAACATAAGCATTACAGATGCAACGGAGCTTCCGCCGTAACTGATTAAAGGTAATGTTACTCCTGTCAACGGAATGAACTTGATACCGCCGCCGACTGTTAAAAATACTTGGAAAATATATAAAACAGAAAGTCCAAAGGCTGTTAATCTGTAAAATTTATTGTTGCAGTTAAGTGCAATTTTTATCATCAGCATAAAGCATGCAAGAATGATTAATAACAACAGCATTCCCACTACTGTTCCCATTTCTTCGCAAATAGAAGAAAAAATAAAATCAACTTCTACAAATGGAATATCATCGGGAACTCCTTTGTATAAGCCCATTCCAAACCAGCTTCCGGTTCCGATGGCAAATAGGGATTGCGTAATCTGATAGCCCTTACTGTCTATATACGCCCAAGGATCCGTCCATGCCAAAACTCTTGTTTGAATATGTGAAAATAAATAAAAAGCCAAAATAGCCGCCAGGCATCCTCCCAAGACGCCTGATAACAGATACAGGTATTTTTTGCTTGCAACAAAAAGCATGGCCAAAAATGTTACAAAGAAAATCAATGCACTTCCCAAATCGGTAGAGAATACCAACAAGATGATATGCAGTCCTGCAATGGAACTAGTAATCAGGATGCGGATCAGATTTGTACTCTCGGACAATGCACCGGCAATAAATAATACAAATAATATTTTAACCAATTCTGAAGGTTGAAATGAAAATTCTCCAATGGAAAAACTCAATTTGGAACCATAGGTGGTTTCACCCAAAAAACAAACAATTCCTAATAATACTGCACCAATAACAGAAAAAATCCATTTCAATTTAGGAAGAAGGTTGGTTTTTGTAATAAGTAAAGGTATAAACATACAAAGGGTATATGCTACACATATAATTTCAAACTGACGGATTGCTTTGTCTGTGGACAGTCTTGAAATCATGATTAACCCTATGCTGAGTAACATGCACATAATTGCAAATAAGGTATAATTTATTTTACGATACACGGAGGGGGTGAGCACTAAAACAATTAATAAAAAAATCTGTATGGCGATATAAAGTGTCACATAGGTCCAATCCCTGCTGTTATAGGCAAGGTCATAAAAACTAATCAATTGTATCACAAATATCCAAAAACACTGTCTGACATAAGTGAATTTACTTTGAAGATTATTTTTGCTCAATAATGATATAAAACAATCCAATGCAAAGAAAAGCATACATAATGCAATGAGATAATTTGACACCATAATGAAAAAAATAAACATTTCCTGTGAGAATAGATTCTCCATAGGCAAACTCCTCTGTTAACAAAATTATAATACACCACGCTTCTCATGAACTGTAGTATATTCCTGAAATGGTGGTGAGGTCAACTCGTTTGACGGATTCTTAAGTAAATATTTAAGAATTGTCAGGGCTTTTTCTTTGGATTCTATGGTAAAGGAAATCCTTTTGTCGTACATCTCACCTGATTTCACAAT
Source organism: Acetatifactor sp. (assembly GCA_045533725.1). Taxonomy (GTDB): domain Bacteria; phylum Bacillota; class Clostridia; order Lachnospirales; family Lachnospiraceae; genus Acetatifactor. The sequence continues at coordinate 3,615 of JAZSII010000101.1, forward strand.
CTCCTTGTGAAGGGAAAGAGGCAGTGAATTTAGTATTATATTATAACAATAATTACAGCATTGAATCACGGGAAATTCCTTGTTATATCTGTCTTTTAATACAACAGGTTCGATAAATTGATTTTTGTGGCATTTGTCAGTAGTTTTCAAAACACAATTAGCAGTGACCATCATCGGAATATAACCATAAACTATCTTTTCAAAACATTGATTTTGAAGTAATGTATACCATTCCTTTTTATTTAATTCAAGTGGACAGGTAATTCCCGTAGTTTTTGAGAACCAAAAATTCAGGCTATATTTGTTCCAGATGTAGATGCCTGCATCCGTATATATCTCCCCTTCATAGGCATGCTCTTTTAAAAAAGCATATTCTTCTATATTTCTCACTAAAAAACCTTTTATCCGTAGTTTTTTTGATAGAGAAAGCAGCTGATTGATTGAGGAAATATCCTTTTGGCGCATACAATATGGTAAAGCAATATAAATACTGCTTGAATTACATGTTGTCGGTAACTCGGGATGTGATAAAAATAACTCGCTTTCTACGTAAATGCGTTTAATCGCTGCCTGATTTGAAGTATCAAATTCCAGTGCTGCAGATAGCTGTTCTTCCGTTGCGACGCAAACAGTCCAACCAAAGTCTGGGCATGAAGTATTATCGGATTCTGAATGAGTGAAAACGGTTGTGCTATCGATGCTTTCCGTCATTTTGCAAATGCGCAGGGGGGATAAACCATGAGAAGAAATAATTTCGTTTTCTAAAAGCTTCACTGCCCTTCTTCGTAAATCATTTATTGCTTTTACAGAATAAAAACATTCATTGTCTGTGTATATTTCAATTTCTTTGGCTTCAAAGGAGGTGTCGCCCAGCTTGATCAATTGTTTTCGAATGTTTTCTGCTGTCAGTGGCACATTTTGCGCTTTTTCGGCAACATCGCCTTCTATGGTTACAGAGCTGTCGCCATGAATCAAAGTAAGACTTGCTTTCTGACCGGTAATAAAGCAGGCATAAACGGAAATAGAAAGCTTGTTTTGAACCGAAATATATTTTTGGTGAATTTCAGATAATAACGCATCATCACTTCCACTATAGGCAGGATTGGTTAATGTAACCATTTCGGCACCATTCTGTTTAAAATAGTATCCGTCCTGTATTTCGCTTCGAATATATAATTTTGATAAAAGCTCCAAGTCTTTTGGTTCTACGGAGTATGGTTTATTCGGATTTTGATAATATTTATCAATGTACTTGCGATAAATTGCGGTTACACCTGCGGCATATTCCGGCTTCTTCATTCTCCCTTCTATTTTAAAAGAATCAATGCCTGCTTGAATCAGCTTGTCCATATGATTTATGGTACACATATCTTTGAGGCTTAACGGGAAGATTTCTTTATTGGTTTTGGCAGAGGGCTTTACGCTGTATGGTAAGCGACATGGTTGTGCACATCTGCCGCGATTGCCGCTTCTGCCGCCTAAGATACTGCTGAATAAACATTGTCCGGAATAACAATAACACATAGCACCATGAATAAAGGTTTCGATTTCAAGTCCGGTATCTTCTTTTATGGTTTTGATTTCTGAAAGACTTAATTCGCGGGCAGGAACAATTCTGGTGGCTCCCATCTGTTTTAACATTTTGGCACTATATGGTCCGGTTATGGTCATTTGTGTGCTCGCGTGAAGCTCCATTTCCGGAAAATATTTTTGCAAATAGAGGAAAGCACCAAAATCCTGTACAATACAGGCATCCAGACCGGCTTCATACAGCGGAAGAATATAATCATACAGTTCTTTGATTTCTTCTTCCTTCATAAGGGTATTTACAGTAAGATAGACCTTTTTGCCGCGAAGATGGGCATAACGAATACAGAAGATAATATCTTCTGCTTCAAAATTATCCGCATAAGCACGTGCACTATATTTTGTTCCGCCCAGATATATTGCATCTGCGCCTGCATGAATGGCACCTATAAAGGCTTCTTTATTACCTGCCGGAGCCAAAAGTTCTACTTTTTGATTCATAAGCTTCTCCAATATAATATAAATGAAAAGCTGCCGTTTTAAACAGGCAGCTTGGATATTATTGATATTTTTCAAGTTTCATTTGAGCAGAAACCAATTCATGTTTTAAATCATACAATTCTTTTTCTTTGCGCTGTAATTCATCTTCCAAAAGAGAAATTTGCTTTTTGGCCTTAAATAAATCATCGGCTACATTCAACTGTAACAAAATATTCTGCGTATCAATGGGCTGACGTTTAAAACCGTCTAATTTATTGTACTCATTATATTTGTTGTTTAAATATGCAGCAACTTTTTGCAGATATTCTTCACTTTCATATCCGCTTAATGTAAATACCTTACCACCAATGATTACTTCTGTATTTGTTTTTGAAGACATATGGCCACCCCTTTATCTGATAGAAATACAAAATATGCTATTTGCACGTAAAAAATCTACAAGATATATTATATATCAGACTTCTATAAGTGGCAAGCATTATTTTCAATACCAAGGTGGTGATACGCAAATTCTGTAACCATTCGACCTCTTGGGGTGCGGTTAAGAAAACCATTTTTGATCAAATAAGGTTCGTATACGTCTTCGATTGTGCCTGCATCTTCGCCTATAGCAGCTGCCAAGGTGTCCAGACCAACAGGTCCGCCGTTAAACTTTTGAATCATGGTAAGCAAAATATTGCGATCTATATGATCCAGACCCATTTTATCAACATCCATTAAATCCAAAGCTATTTTAGCCACTTCTTCACTAATGCATCCGTCATATTTTACTTGAGCAAAATCGCGAACCCGTTTTAGGATGCGATTGGCAAGTCTGGGGGTTCCGCGGCTTCTTCGTGCCAGCTCTGTGGCACCTTTGGCATCGATTTCCACATTCAAAATTTTGGCAGAATGTTGTATTATGGAACGTAATTCATCTACTGTATAAAATTCCAAGTGATGTACCATGCCGAATCGGTCTCTTAAGGGTGCGGTCAGCATGCCGACTCTGGTGGTTGCACCCACTAAGGTGAATTTGGGTAAATCCAAACGTACGGAACGTGCAGAAGCGCCTTTGCCGATCATAATATCAATGCAATAATCTTCCATTGCAGGATAAAGCACCTCTTCCACCTGTCGGTTCAGACGATGAATTTCATCTACAAAAAGTAAATCTCCCTCTTCCAGATTGTTCAAAATAGCTGCCATTTCACCGGGCTTCTCAATAGCAGGACCGCTGGTTACTTTAAGATTAACACCCATTTCATTGGCGATAATACCTGCCAAAGTAGTTTTGCCAAGTCCGGGAGGGCCGTAAAATAATACATGATCCAAGGCATCGCCTCTTTGTTTGGCAGCTTCAATATATATCTTAAGATTTTCCTTCACCTTAGATTGACCAATATAGTCATCTAAGGTTTGAGGGCGAAGACTTCCTTCTATTTTAACATCTTCAGCTGTAATATTGCTTTCTATCATTCTACGTGCCATAATTACTCCTTGAGGAATTGCGTTATACACATTATCCTTTGTGAAAAATCATTAAAATAATTTCTTAAGTGCAGCCTTCAGTAATGCACCTGAATCCAGTTCGGCAGCATTTGTGACAGCATTAATGGCTTTCAGACTTTCTGTTTGTCCATAGCCTAAGGCAACTAACGCTTCGAGAGCTTCCTTCTTCTGAAGGTCATCCACTGCCATGGTATTGCTCTGATATGCTTCTATTTCACGATTAATCATGGTATCATCTATAGAAAGCTTGTCCTTTAATTCGAGTATAAGTCTTTCGGCCGTTCGTTTGCCAATGCCGGGGGCCTGAGAAATTGCTTTAACATCTTGTGAAATAATAGCAAATCGTAAATCGTCCGCATCCATGGCAGATAACAGACCTAAGGCACCCTTTGGACCGATACCGCTTACGGTAATACATTTTTTGAACATTTCTAAGTCTGCTTTGGATAAAAATCCATATAACTGTAAGGTGTCTTCCTTGACATTGGTATAGGTATAAAGCTTAGTTCTTTCGCCAATGCCGGGGAGCTTTGCCATGGTTTGTCCGGAAATCTGTACATTGTAACCAATGTCATTTACATCGATAATGCAATTGTCTTCTTCTATATCAGCAATAATACCGTTTAAATATGCATACATGTAGGTTCCTCTTTCTGAATAATTTCATTCTAAACCTACTATAACATATTTCCAGAAAATGCGCAAGAACATTTGTTCGTTAAATATATCTTTCGGAACTCTTTTTCTGTAATCTTTTATAGATTATCAAGAACATAATTAGCTGTATTATAAATGTGATAATCCATGTTACAGGATAGGAAAGATACAGCACTTCCAGGGTTTTGAAATTTGCAAATACGGTATAAATCCAAACCACACGTAAGGCACACACTCCGGTTAGGGAAACTATCATAGGAGCTATGGCATATCCCATACCACGCAAAATGCCGACCATTACATCCATCATTCCGCATAAGAAATAGGTAGAGCATATAACCTGTAATCGTTCTGCACCATAAGCTATGACATCCGCTCCGTCATAATATAAATTAAGCAAGGATTCTTTAAAGAAAAGTACAATTATACTCAAAAGTATTCCAACAGCCACAACCATACCTTCACAAATAAAAGCAATCTTTGCTATTCTTTTGAATTTGTGGGCTCCGTAATTTTGTCCTGTAAAGCTTACCGCGCCCTGATGTAAGGCATTCATTGCAGTGTAAATAAAACCTTCAATATTTGCTGCTGCTGTATTGCCTGCCATTGCAATGGAACCAAAGGAATTAATGGAGGACTGAATTAATACGTTTGAAATAGAGAACATTGCACCCTGTAGTCCTGCAGGTACACCAATCCGTATCATTTTAATAAGCTTATCCGGAACAATGCGTAATTGCTTTAAATATAAACGTACCATTCCGTCATTATTAATTAAACATCGGGTTACCAATATGGCGGAAATTACTTGGGATATAACGGTTGCCAAAGCCACACCTGCAACGTCCATATGAAGAACAATAACAAAAAACAAGTTTAATACAACATTTATAACACCTGCAAATAACAGGTAATAAAGAGGACGCTTGGTATCTCCGATGGCGCGTAAAACTGCACTGCCGAAGTTATACAGCATCATAGCCGGCATTCCTGCAAAATAGATACGCATATATAGGACGGATTGCTCTATTACATTTTCGGGAGTTCCCATTAATGTAAGTGCAGGTCTTGCCAAAAAGAATCCGGCAAAAACAAGGATTATACCCGCAATAATTGAAGTGGCTATGGCGGTATGAATCATTTCGTCCAGTTCTTTTTTCTGTCCTGCTCCATAAAAACGTGCAACCAATACATTTGCACCGATTGACAATCCCATAAATACATTAACCAGCAAATTAGTAAGCGAGCCTGTACATCCAACCGCTGCTAAAGCGGTTTCTCCTGCAAATTGACCGACTACAACAATATCAGCAGCATTAAATAAAAGCTGAAGCATGCCTGATAATATTAAGGGGATTGAAAATATAATTAATTTGTTAAATAAGGGACCATTGCACATGTCCATTTCATATTTGTTTGTTTTTGTTTCCTGTGTCATAATAAACCTTCTTTGCGACCCAATATCATAAATCCCTAAGTACATACCATAAACTTATATCATATTATACTCTTTATCTTATGAAGCACAATCATCAAAACATACAAAAAACTCTCAAGGAATCTCCCTGAGAGTTTTAAAAATCACTATTTATTGTTGATATAATTAATCAAACCTTCTGCAGCGATAATCTTCTGCATGAATTCAGGGAAGGCCTGACCTTTAAATTCTGTACCTTTGGTACGGTTATAAATCATACCGGTATTGAAGTCGATTTCCACTTCATCGCCTGCATCAATACCCTTGCTTGCTTCTGCGCATTCAATAATAGGCAAACCAATATTGATGGCATTACGATAAAAGATTCTTGCGAAGGTTTCTGCGATTACACAGCTGACACCGGCAGCTTTGATTGCGATAGGTGCATGCTCTCTGGAAGAACCGCAGCCAAAGTTTTTGGTGGCTACAATAATATCGCCCTTCTTTACATTCTTCACAAAATCCTTATCAATATCCTCCATACAATGGGTTGCCAGTTCTGCGGGATCTGAACTGTTCAGATATCTTGCAGGGATGATTACGTCAGTATCTACATTGTCACCATATTTAAAAACTGTTCCTTTTGCTTGCATTTTAAAGTCTCCTTCTATCCATTAGTACGGATTCAGATGAAAATAATTCTGCTTAGGCACGCTCTCGCTACGTGAAAGGCGTAGCGGACGCTAAGCTCGAAAGGACCTCGCTAAGCGCCGACGGCTTTCAAGTACCTTGCGTCAGAATTGTATTCATCTTCATCCTTAAAGTCAAAAAAAATAATCAAAATCCACTTATCACTTTTACATATCAAGTTCATAGGGGCTGGAAATCTTACCGGTAATAGCACTTGCTGCAGCAACTGCAGGGCTTGCCAGGTAGATTTCACTGGTTACATGTCCCATACGTTCTACGAAGTTACGGTTGGTGGTGGAAACGCATCTTTCCTTTTCTGCCAAAATACCCATATAACCTCCTAAACAAGGTCCGCAGGTAGGAGTACTTACAACTGCTCCGGCCTCGATAAAGGTCTTCAGAAGGCCTTCTTCCATAGCCTGCATATAAATCTTTTGGGTAGCAGGGATAATAATACATCTCATACCCTTCTTCACATGCTGATCTTTCAGTACCTTTGCAGCGATTCTAAGGTCATCAATACGTCCGTTGGTACAAGAACCGATAACTACCTGATCGATAACGATATCTTCTTTAATATCGTCGATGGTATGTGTATTTTCAGGCAAATGAGGGAATGCAATGGTAGGACGAAGGGTACTTAAATCAATGGTGTACTCCTCATCATAAACAGCATCTTCATCTGCTTCATAAATGGTGTAAGGACGATTGCTGTGTTCCTTCATGTATTCAATAGCCAACTCATCCACAGGGAAAATACCGTTCTTTCCGCCTGCTTCGATAGCCATGTTAGCAATGGTAAATCTATCGTCCATAGAAAGATTCTTAATACCATCTCCTACAAACTCCATGGACTTATAAAGCGCACCATCCACACCAATCATACCGATGATATGAAGAATAACATCCTTACCGCTTACCCACTTATCCATCTTTCCAACGATGTTAAATTTAATAGCAGAAGGCACCTTAAACCAAGCTTTACCGGTAGCCATTCCGGCTGCCATATCAGTACTGCCGACGCCGGTAGAAAATGCGCCAAGTGCACCATATGTACAGGTATGAGAGTCAGCTCCAATGATTACATCTCCGGCAACAGTTAAACCTTTTTCAGGAAGTAATGCATGTTCAATGCCCATCTCGCCTACTTCAAAATAATTGGTAATATCATTCTTTCTTGCAAATTCTCTTACACATTTGCAGTGTTCAGCGGATTTGATATCCTTATTCGGTACAAAATGGTCAGGTACCAAGGCGATTTTATCCTTGTCAAATACACCTTCCACCTTCATTTTGTCCATTTCTTTTATTGCTACGGGGCTGGTAATATCATTGCCCAATACTAAACTTAAATTCGCTTCAATTAACTGTCCTGCTTCTACTTTTTCAAGCCCTGCAGCTGCAGCTAAAATTTTCTGCGTCATTGTCATTCCCATCATGATTTCCTCCTTGTATTGCTTTGGTGAATTCCATTCACCTATCTTCTGAAATGTATCTTACCATAAATATTGATATTCTGCATATACATATAAATTATGTTGATTATAACTTTAGGTTATGATAACATTTGTTTATATAATAATATTCGATTAGGATTATATATTAGAATGTTTGTGGAATAAATATATGACGTTTTTTATTAAATTGGAGGAAAATGATGTATTCGTTGAATTTGTATCATATCTTTTACACAGTGGCTCAATGTGGCAATATATCTGCCGCGGCAAAAAAACTCTATATCAGTCAGCCGGCAGTAAGTAAATCAATTTCTAAGCTGGAGGAATATTTCCCCACGCCTCTTTTACAACGCACCTCTAAAGGTGTTATTTTGACTGAGAGCGGACAAATTCTGTATCAGCAGTTAGACACTGCCTTTCAGGCCATTAAGCATGGGGAAGAGCAAATCAAGCAGAATAATGCCTTAGGCGTGGGCAGTATTTCCATTGGTGTAAGTACCACTCTTTGCAAGTATGTACTTATGCCCTATTTAAAAAATTTTATTGCAGAAAATCCTAATATCAAGGTGTCCATCTCCTGTCAGTCAACTTACGAAACACTGGTTGCTCTGGAAAACGGAACGTTGGACATTGGTTTAGTTGGTGAATCGGAACGTTTGGGAAACCTTCATTTTCAACCCATTCAGACCATTCATGATGTATTTGTGGCCAGTCCGGAATATTTAGAGAAATTAGCAGAACGGGCTTCTATCTTGTATGAAAAGGAGAATTTATCGCTTCTTACAGAAAGTGAACTCATGTCTACTGCTACTTTTCTGCTTTTAAATAAAAATAATGTTACACGTCAGTATGTGGATAAATATCTATTGAAAAAAGATATTTCATTGGAAAATCAGTTTGAAGTTACCACCATGGATTTACTGATTGATTTTGCAAAAATCGGCTTGGGAACTGCTTGTGTTATTAAAGAATTTGTGGAAGATGAAATTAAACGTGGGGAACTATTGGAATGTGTAATTGAAGAGCCAATTCTGGAACGTAAAATCGGTTTTGCATATACAGCTAAGGGATTAGCAAATCCAGCATTACAGAAATTTTTAAAAGGGGTGTAAAACACCCCTTTATAAATCTGTTGTTACTATATCGCATCTAATATTAAAACTTTAATCATTATATCTATCATCAGCAAAACGCCATAATACAATATCGGTAAAGGCGTATTTTCTGTAGGCTTTTTAACCCCTTCAGTTTGCACATAGTTCGACAATGGTTCATTGGTAAGCTTGGCGACTCTCTTTTTTCTTTCCAAGGATTCTTTTTCCAAA
>JAZSII010000050.1:0-2167 GCA_045533725.1 Acetatifactor sp.
ACAGACTCGGCATTTCCGGTTCGATGACCTGATATGTCTTTTTGATATCGAAATCACAAGAAACATGGTTGTAATACTTCTGAAGCAGCGTTAAAATCGTCTCTTTCTCTTTCTCATCGAAATTGAGCATTTGACAAGATAACATCCGGCCAAGAAATCCGTTATAAAGCTTCAACATTTTCTTATAGCCATAGGTGTCTTTGTTACTGCACCAGAATGTCACATAATCATTCTTTTCCCAGTCTTCCTCAATCTCCCAGCCGGCGAAAGCACTGAGCACTTCCTCATTTAACGGTTTTACATCCACTTGATCGTACTTATTACATTTTTCACTGTCGTTTTCGTATTGACACATATAGAAAAATGCGATTGCATCTTGGTCACTGTCGATGGATTCTTCGATCTTCCATCCAAACCATTCTTCTTCCTTCTTCTCCGGATACTTGCCGCCGTGGAACAGGGCATAAACCACCTCTTCCACTTCCCATGGCCAATCATAGGTATCGCAGAATTCTTTATACTTACTGCTCTTCCAACCGTTTCCTGTCAGTGCATTCAGTTCGTCACACATCTCCTGCGTGATATCGCCACTCATCGCTGCACCTTCCTTTACCAAAGTTTCTACTCTGGAAAGTACCTCTTTGTCGTTTGCTACTGTTTCCCAATTTGTTGTTTTCTTTGCCATAATTTTATCCTCCATTTTAAATATTTTATGTATACGTCTGATACTTATCCCACTGATACACAATCATTCCAAAGTACATCACCAGCACACCGGGGATACTGATATTCCCCACGCTTTCCCACAGCAGGATAAATGCCGGTATCAGCACTAGGAACGATGCCAGTCTGTGAAGCGAACCGCAATAGCCGCCTGACGTAAGGCTGTAAAGCAGCAAACTCACCAGGATTAACATGTTCCAAGGGAATGCTCCCTCAGAAAAAAGATTTGCAGAAAATCCGTAAAGCCACCCCCAGACTGCCACTGCCACAAGCACCGGGAACAGTGTCATACCCACATCCTTTATGGTGAAATTTCTTTTAATATTTTTTCTCTCTGTGCGTATCAGACGTGCTCCGTTTTCGGAAGCAGGTACTTTCTCCTGATACTTTTCGCTGTGATACAGCTTATATATTCCCTTATCAAAAACCAATGCATAAGCCTTCACAAGCTCAATTACAAGAAAGGCTGCCGCACAGACAAGTCCTAACGTGCTGTTCCCCGCTTTCACAAGCCGCACCCCACACAAAACCGTACCGATGACAATCACGATACTGCCCAGTGTCATTTCGCCCCCAAAAGTTTGCCTCATGTCCTTCATGTCTGTATTCCAGGTATCCATCTCATGTTTGATCCACAACGCGTTACTGTGTACGACGGTACCGAACAGATATACCACAAAGAATCCCAAGCCCAGCTCCTGCCACAAGCAGAAATACAAAACACATTCCAGGCCCTTGAAAAGCCATAAAAATACAGGGAATGCTTTAAATTCCGCCAGTTCAATGAATTGGTAGGTGGTTCTCTTAAAAAGTAACTTTCCAAGGGTTTTTAAAAACATAATTCCGCATACGATTACGGCTACCTGGAGGGCCACATTTCCTTTTCCGGCAAGAGAACACTTTGCTGCAAACACACCTGCTAAAAGCAAAGGAATGGTACCAAGCATCGAAAGGATGAGGGATAGCTTTACTTTCTTCTTTTCATACATAGAGTCCAACAGGTACATATCAACCTGAAAGGATTCAAGCCACGCTGTAAATAACCCTTTTATGGCTTGCCAAATCAAAAGTATAATCAAAAAAATATATCCAACAATTCTTCTCATAGTGTCACTTCTTCTTAAAAATTGTGCCAATCCTTAAAGCTCAGTTCCTCATCCAGCTCCGCATATGCACCGCACAAAATAGCCTCGTCAAAGGCATCGGAACACTGGAAGGCGATACTTCCGTCGCAAAGCGTCACCACCTCAGGAACGATATTTGCTATAAAGCAATCGAAATCAAAGGCCGGGTAAAAGCCTCTGAGTATCCTTTCTAAATGCCCCTTCGGGATACAGCCATCGTTAGGCGTTTCCAGATAAGGGATAAGAGTTCTCATGCCGTCGCGAGCGAAATTATAGAGTTCTGCGATATCCTCTTCATTACCATAAGGCAGCTTGTCCTC
>JAZSII010000146.1:0-3331 GCA_045533725.1 Acetatifactor sp.
GCCCTCAATTTCCATCAAAATTCCGGTGGTCTCTTCTCCGATTAATTTCAAATCTTCAAAGGTAAGCTTTTGCTCTTCTTTCGGACCGACAGTCATGGAAATCTGGTCAGCCTCCATCTCCATATTCATAAAGGAGAAACCATTGGAGAAGGCCGCTGCAATACTTACCACAAGTAACACCAGCGTAATGATAATAACTACCGGTTTCACGGAAAGAACCACTCCCATGAATCTGCCGAAAATCTCCTGCACTTTGTCAAATAACTTTGTGTTAGGCTCTTTGGCGCTCTTTAACATACCGGAAGCCATCATCGGCACGAAAGTCAGTGCCACAATAAGGCTGGCGCAAAGTGTGTACGTAATGGTCAATGCAATATCAACAAAAAGCTGTCTTGTAATACCGTCCGTAAAAATAATGGGGGCGAAAACGCAGATGGTGGTAAGGGTGGATGCGATAATCGCACCACCTACCTGGGAAGCGCCTTCAACAGCTGCTTTTTTCGCAGAAAATCCTTCTTTTTTCAGTCGATAAATATTCTCAATTACTACAATGGAATTATCCACAAGCATACCGATTCCCAACGCCAGACCGGATAAGGAAATCAGGTTTAATGTAATATTCGTAAAATACATCAATACCAGCGCAAATACCACGCTCAAAGGAATGGAGCAGGCAATTACAAAGGTGGAACGGGCATCTTTTAAGAAAATCAAAAGGATAATAATCGCAAGTGCGGCACCCACAATAATGTTCTGCACAACGGATTTTACCAGTAAATCAATATAAACACCCTGGTCCATCAATACAGACATATGCACGCCGCTTTCCTTTTCAATGGACTCAAATCTATCCAAAAGCTTATCCGTTACCTCACCGGTAGAATATCCTGTCTGCTTTTCAAAAGAAAGCATAATTGCCGGATTGCCGTTTACACGAGAATAGGAATCTGCAGCGTCATTTACAAGTTCAATATCCGCAACATCTTCCAGCGCAATGGGCTCAATTCCTTCCAAACCTAAATCTAAAAGAATCATGCCCTTTAAGTCTTCTTCGGTCTCCAATTCGTCACCTACGCTGATGAGGCATTGGCCTTCTGTTTTCTGTACATATCCCACAGGCATGGAGAAATTTTGTGCCATAAGAATGCCGTTTAAAGTATCAATGGTAAGAATTCCGTTCAAATCCGCTGCATTTAAGGCATTTTCTTTGGCCTGCTCTAACTGCATCTCGCCGTTTTCTACCTGCGCCAATGCAGTAGCAAGATCCGCAGAAGCATTGCTTAACCCTATTACTGCATTAATCTGTGATTCGCTTAAGGTAACGTAAGCAGCATCTAAGGATATTTTACCCTCTGTAAGCTGATTCTGCGCTTCCAGAATCTGGGTGATACCGGCTTTAACCTGTACGAGATTCTTGTTCAATTCCTTAATTACCTTGGGTAAATCTTCATAACTTTTTACAGTTACGCCCATGGATTCAAAGGTTGCAGATTGTAAAAGAATACCCGCATTAATCTTAGCCAATCCCGCCACTGCTTCAGCAAGTTTCTCTACTACCTGAGCTCTGGTGAGACCGGATTGTATCAGAATTTCCTCATCCGTTAATTCAAGCAATCTGCTCATTTCATCAACGGTGGTCTGATATTCCACTGCCTGATTATACATATCTTTGATGGACTTAATACTGCTCTCCAAGGTCTGTTGGGTTGCAATCAATTCAGCCAGGGTACCGTTTAAGTCACTTTCTCCCACAAAAGCCTGAATTTTTCCGTTAATCACTTCTTTTCCGGCCTCTGACATTTGAGAAGCAATATTATTCTGCTGATTCTTTAATTCAGCCTGACCGTCTTCGATTTTTTCCTTGGCTTCCGCAAGTTCTTCTTCAGCCTCAACAAACTGCTCTTTAATCTTTTCTTCAATCTTACTGTTGAGTTTATTGATTTTGCTCTGATTCATGGTCACTTCGTAATGCTCTTCCACAGCACCGGTCATACTAACGGAAGCAACACCTTCAATACTTTCCAACAGAGGAATCAGCTCATTATCAACATATTCGGAAATTTCAATCTGATCCATTCCTTCCACGTCAGCAGAAGCAACCATAATAGGAAGCATACTGGGATCTAACTGCATGATAATAGGACTGCTTACCGTATCAGGCCAGGCACTCTTTAACTGATCCAAATTCTGCTGCATCTCAATTACAACAGAATCCATATTCGCACTCTGCTCATATTCCAAAATAACCATGGAATAGCTGTTAGACGAAACAGAACTTACATTTTTAATGTTTGAGGTGGTTGCCATCGCAGCCTCAATAGGCGCAGTAACCCCCTTCTCAATTTCCTCCGGACTCGCACCGGGATTCGTGGTAATTACCAATGCATACGGAAGGTTCATATTAGGTAAAAGGTCTGTTGTCATCTTCATAACGGAAACAACACCCAAAACCAATACCAGAACAACACCAACCCACACCGTATACGGTTTTTTAACACTGAACTTAGAAATCATCTTGCATCCTCCACTCTTTTACATCTATATGATTAAATAATTTGTGAAAAAATCGTGACCGACCAGTCGGTCGGTAAAATGTAGAAAAAAAAGAGACACTCATATGTCTCTCAAATGCCCAGAGCCGGAATCGAACCAGCGACACGAGGATTTTCAGTCCTCTGCTCTACCAACTGAGCTATCTGGGCTTAACGCCTATCTTCATAAGCAGTGCACTTACTCGTCCAAGTAAATACATAGTAGGGGGGGAAGGATTTGAACCAACGAGCTCCGGGTTATGAGCCCGAGGAGCTTCCAGACTGCTCTACCCCGCGTTAATGATGGCTATAAGCCAAATTATCGTGCGTAAATTACTTCCCTGCACAATGTTCTTTAAAAAGAACAAATGGATGGAGGTGGATTCGAACCACCGAAAGCGTCGCTAACAGATTTACAGTCTGCCCCCTTTGGCCACTCGGGAACCCATCCATATAACAATATAATACTGAATAATTCAGTATAGTGGAACCTATAGGGCTCGAACCTATGACCCTCTGCTTGTAAGGCAGATGCTCTCCCAGCTGAGCTAAGATTCCGTAAAATAAAAAAACGACCCAGATCGGACTCGAACCGACGACCTCCGCCGTGACAGGGCGGCGCTCTAACCAACTGAGCCACTGGGCCATGAAACTTATCGCTTCAAAACTGAACACAGTAACCTTGAACCAAGATTCTTTAATAACACGTTCCTAACCTGGATAAGCTTTCGATCTATTAGTAAATGTCAGCTGAATGCATTACTGCACTTACACCTCATTCCTATCTACCTCGTCGTCTA
>JAZSII010000052.1:0-3585 GCA_045533725.1 Acetatifactor sp.
ATGTGTTCTCCAAACTGCTTTCATCTTTCACAAAGTAATCCGGAACAGTCAGAGTCATAGCACCATAGGTAATTGTCTGCACATCGTCCGATGCCTTCCAATTCATGTCATATGCCGAGAAATACTCACCGATAGGTCCCAACTCGGGCGTTATCTCCTTGGCGTGTTTTCTAATAGCCAGTCGAATTCCGATGGAAGGAACCAGAACTACCAGTAGAACCAAAACAATCACAGTAATCAGTATAATCTTTTTGCGTTTGCTCATTTTCATGGAATCCTTCTTTTTAAGTGATAATTGTACTATTTCAGTGTAATTTCGCTTCCACCGATTTTGAGAATAATGTCATTTGCATTACCATAATCAATATCGGGGAAGTATAAATGCATGTAACAACGGTAAGGAGTGCCTGCTTCACCATTGGTATCGAACCATACCATACTGTAGCCTTCGTCCTCTAACAATTGGTATTCGATGCCGTCCACAACCAGTTTGGCAGTCTTTACCAGTTGGTTCCAGTTTCTGTCCATTTCAGTGGAAATAGTACTGACAGTTCTGTCTGCGGTGGGCGGGTTCTCTACAATAGTATCCGAATAGAAGGAAACCTGTGTATAGTAATATCCATACTGTGCAGCATTTAGTGTGTATTCGACATCATCATAGGTAAAGCTTTCGCCTGAGTAAGGTACATAAGGTACCGGATGGAAAGAATCCTTAGGGATAGTGACGCGGTATTCGAAATCTGCTTCATAGGACTGGATACCCCAAGCATCTTTGACGAAGACTTCACAAATCTGAATAACCGCTTCCTCACCTCGAGTCAGCCAAACCGATGCCCCGGTAAAGCTGAAGTGGTAAAGATTTTCGATCTCTTCATCCTTTACACCGTATGCCTCCCAGTATCCGTAATGGTCCAATTCATTTTCGAACTGTTCTACACCAAGGGTGTAGGCTCTGATACCGACGGTTTTGCCGGCGGTGGGTATAGACGGGTCATTTATGAAAACATCAAAGAGTACCTTGGGTTCATTGCGGTCTCCGGTAAATCCTAACAAAGTGGCAGAGAAACGCTCGTCTGAAAGGGTTTCCTGGACTTCGTAGGTATATCCCTTATCCACAATTTCCATGGTCTTTTCATCTCCTGTGATATTTTTGATAAATTGACCAATATATTGTGTTGCAAGAATTGTAGTACCTGCCAGTAAGAAACATATAAGACATGCCGCAGCCATATTGCCGAAGCGGAAGATTTTCTTTTTGCCGGTGATAGGGACGATTTTGCTGTCCGTGCTCTCGGCAGTATCCACAGGTACATTTGAATTGTCCGGTTTGTTGGTATGTGTTCCGGCTTTTGCCAATATATCTGCGGCAGTGATTTTGCAATTATCTTCACAAAAGGCATTCATTTGCTTTGTATAAAGTTCGTTTGCATTCATTAAAACCAATCCTCCTTTTTCAATATTTTGCTTAGCTTTTCGCGGCCTCTTTTCAGTTGTATTTTGACCGTTGCTTCCGGAATATCAAGGACGTTTGCAATATCCTTGATGGAGTAGGATTCGTAGTAAAATAAGTGAATGGGTATCCGGTATTTTTCCGGCAATCCCAAGACAATCTTAAGTAACTCGTTATCCTCCCGTTGGTCGAAGTAAGGAACATCTTCTTCCAACGCCACGGTTTTTCGACGTTTATTGGAACGCAAATGATTTATGCACAGATTAACAGAGACACGAATTAGCCAGGCTTTTCGATGTTCGTCCCCGGTAAATTCCGTATCTGTAGCATAAAGTTTTAAAAATACTTCCTGCAAAAGGTCCGCAGTGTCTTCTGTATTTTGCACGTAGTTCGATATCACTGAATAAAGTAGGATCGTAGCCATGTCGTTCTGTGAGCCAAGGAGTTGAATCCAGTGGTTGTCTTCCTAAGACCGCTTGGCCTCCGACTTCCCGGTAAATTCCGTATCTGTAGCATAAAGTTTTAAAAATACTTCCTGCAAAAGGTCCGCAGTGTCTTCTGTATTTTGCACGTAGTTAAATATCACTGAATACACGGTATTCTTATATTTTTCATACTGCTCGCAGAACTCCTGTTCCGTCATGTTGTTTTCTCCTTTGTCAATTCATGCGCATCTTGAATAAGGCTCTTACAATAATAAAACACGGTAAAAGCCAAAAAGGTTTCGTAGAAACATAAAATTTTTGTCGCCAGATACATTGTAAGCAGAAAAAATTTATTCGTCAAATAATTTGCATACTTAAAATGTAGGAATAATAGCGTTTTCTCTTTTCTTTTTTCAGAAAATATTGTAGTATAGAAAAAAGAGAATGTTCTAAAAAGGAGAGCGGACTATGAAGTATTTGATTATCGGAGCCGGCGGAACCGGTGGCGCAATCGGTGGCTTTTTGGCGCGTGCAGGAAAGGACGTAACTTTTATTGATAAAGGGGCTCATTTGGACAAGATTAAAACAAGTGGCCTGTATTTGGAAACACCCAACGGAGAATATATGATCTCTGCGCCTGCGTATGCCATGGATGAATATGCGGATGTACCGGATGTGATTTTTGTCTGTGTAAAAGGATACTCTTTGGACGATGTTCTTCCTTTTATGAAACGGGTAGTAAATTCGAATACAGTCGTGATACCGATTTTGGGTATTTACGGAACCTATAGTAAAATTCAGGAGAACGTGCCCAATGCCATAGTGGCGGATGGATGCGTATATATTACCTCTGAGATTAAAGAGCCCGGAACAGTCATGATGTCCGGCAGGATTTTCAGAGTGATTTTTGGTTTGCCCAAGAGTATCAGCGGCAATGCGTCTGAATGGGGCATGTCGGTGTTGGAAAAGGTAAGACAGGACTTGAGAGAATCAGGTATTATGTCCGTACTGTCTTCCAGAATAGAAATCGATACTTTGCAGAAGTTTTCCTATGTTTCACCCATGGCAGCAGTAGGTGCGGGATATGATGTGGCAGCATGGTCAATTCAGGTGCCCGGTGAATTGCAGGATACATTCAAAGCACTTGTAAAAGAAGTAAAATGGTTGTCTGATGCTATGGATTGCAGTTTGCCGGATGATATCGTGGATATCAATTTGGCCATGATGAAGAACCAGCCGCCCGAGACTATTACCTCCATGCATCGTGATATTTTGGAAGGTAAAGAGTCCGAGTTGGACGGATTGGTATTTGAAGTAGTAAGAATGGGCGAGAAGTTTGGTGTGAATGTGCCCACTTACAAAGAAATTGCGAATCGCTTCCCCGGAATGGTAACAGCAGTGCAAGAGGAAGCGGAAGCCGTAGAGGAAGAGACGGAAGTAGTTGAGGAAGAGCCGGAAGTAGCTGAAGAAGCGGAAGCTGTAGAGGAAGAGACAGAAGCAGTTGAGGAAGCGGAAGCCGTAGAGGAAGAGTCGGAAGTAGCTGAGGAAGAGCCGGAAGCAGTTGAAGAAGCGGAAGCTGTAGAGGAAGAGCTGGAAGTAGCTGAAGAAGCGGAAGTCGTAGAGGAAGAGACGGAAGTAGTTGAAGAAGCGGAAGCTGTAGAGGAAGAGCTGGAAGTAGCTGAAGAAGCGGAAACCGTAGAGGAAGAGGCA
>JAZSII010000039.1:0-3961 GCA_045533725.1 Acetatifactor sp.
GAACACCGTCCATGGGGTGCTTTCTAATCAAGTCATTCATTTTGGCTGCCTTGAACATCGTGCCCATGGTGATGTAGGTTTGACGGATGGTAGAACCGGCATAATCGGCATCCATCAGAATGAACACCTTTTTGCAGTGCATTGGCTTAACATTGGACAGATACATCTTTCCAATCACGGGTTGGATGTTCCGAATATATCGCTCTCGGTAATTGCGAATCGTGTTGGGAGCTAAGTCACCAACGATATTCTCGATCCAAAATTCAAACCATTCGTCAACAGTGGTTTCCGTCGCTATAAAAACTTCCTCATGCTTGTCTGCGTATTTCGCATCTTCCATCCAGTTCCGTGCTTCCGGAAGTGTTTGGAAATATTTTTCGTGTCGTTTTCCAGCTTTATCTATATACCTTGCGCTGAATCGACCATCCTTTCTTTGGTAGATACCCTTACCACATTCTTTGCCTTTGAGATTCTTTCCCATAGATGAACTCCTTTCCGCCTTGGCGAAAAAGAGCACACTGCTACACTATAATAATAACACAGTGCGCCCTTTTTCTCAAGACAATAATGAAAACTTTTCCACAAGAATTTGTGAAGTGCTGTCAGATATAAAGACTTTTGCTGATAAACTCTTCAAACTCCTTGCGCTTTACCAATTTCTTTTTCCCCACAAACAGTACAAACGGGCAGTTTGGCTTACGCAGCATGGCATCGATTCTGTTGATACCGATGTTGCTCAGATCAGCTGCCTCCTCAATCGTTAGTGTGATTTTGTGGTAAATTGGCACGGGATTCATAGCTTTAGACATATGAATGCCTCCTTCAAAAATATTTAGAAGTTTGGCACGTTCATCCGTCTGCAATGTCCGGCTCATTGCAGCGCTGTTCAATTCACTTATTCATTCATTTTGTGGTGAACTTCTATGTTAATAATATATGAGAGTTAAAATCGCGTTTCAAGAAAACATCATTTTTCTCAGAAAAAATAATTTTTGTATCGGTTTTTGTATCAATAAAGAGGGTAGAGCATATGTTGATTTCTTAGTGGCTCCACTTTTTGGAGGGAAAAAGTGTTGGGAATACAGGGAAAATGCGTTGTTATTTTTGCAGGTTGAGATAATGGACGAATGCGTTTTTTGGGGTAAAAATCGCCCCATAAGTCCATATAAATCCATGTAAATGGCATATAATTTGGACCCTACAACTGTTAATAGTATGGTCGTTGGTTCCGTTTAGTACCAATTCGTATCATTTCTTATCAAATGGTTCTGTTTCGTTCGGAAAAGGCGAAAATCACGAACATTTTGGTACTATACGAAATACAGCTGACCGTAATTTTGATGTTAAATTTAAAATAAGACGGGCACCGAGCTTTTAGCAAGCTCGGTGCCTGTGCCCTATATCCGGAAGAGCTTTGAAATCTTCTTGATTTCCTTCTTGTGATACTCGGGAAGAAGGTGGGAATATGTATTTGCGGTCACGCGACTGTCGGCATGGCCTAAGAGCTTGGACACGGTGACAATGTCAATGCCGGCCTCCAAACATCTTGTGGCAAAGGTGTGTCTCAGCGTGTGAAAGGTTGCATCCTCAATGTCGGCAATTTCCAGCAGTTCCTGATAGTACTGGTGAAATCTTCTGGGTTCAATGGGTGTATTCTTTCTGCTGAAAAAGAGAAAGTCTTCCTCGCTGTGCTGATAGCCATGTGCTTCCTTCCAGGCAATCGATTTCACCCTATAAGAGAGAAGCTCGTTCTTTAAATCGTTGATCATATACACCTTGCGGATGGATGCTTCCGTTTTGGGCGGCACAATATCCAATATATAAGGGTGGGAGCTGTCATCTTTGCTGTGATGCCGAGCCAATTGCTTTGTGATACTGATGCAGCCTTTGGCAAAATTAATATCTGTCCACTGAAGCCCCAAAAGTTCACCTTTACGAAGACCAGTGTACAGATCCAGAATGATGGCAAACATCAGAAGCCGCTCACTTTCCCTCGCAGCGGTCTCTAACCGCTTTTGCTCTTCCACTGTCAGCGCACGGGCAGGTTGGTAGGGCTGCTTGGGTAGCTTCACACCTTGCACGGGATTGTAATTCAATATACGGTTTTGTATGGCATAGTTAAACATAAGAGAGATGAAGTTGCGGATACCGACCAGCATTTTGTGACTAAGCTTTTCTCCGGTATCTTTGTTCCGCAGTGAGGATAGATGATTTTGGATCATCAGATTGGTGATGTCAGCAAGGCGTTTTTCGCCCAACTCGCCCAGGTGTCGGTTGATGATATTCTTGTAGGCGTAGTAGGTGTTCCCACGGACATATTGCTTAGAATATGTTTCCACGCATTCAGTAGCCCAAGCGGATAGGGTAGTGGAGGAAGCGGAAAAGTTCTGCAGATTATGGATTTTGGCATATTGAATTTCTTTTATCACTTTGGTTAGCTTTTCGAGTGTTTCCTTTTTCGTTCTTCCGTAAACGGTTTGCCGCTTGCCTTTATGCATAACGGTAACTGCATACCTGCCGTCTTTTCGTTTTTGAATGTGGTACTGAGATGGATTTTTCATAAAATGTCTCCTTTTGATATATTTGAGGCTTGCATAAAGCCCAACTCAAATTATAAAAAATCAATAAGAAGGCAGATTGTCTTTTTGAAAGAAGAGTTTAGGGCGTAAGTTGTGGCAATATCAGCGTTGTCCAAAAGCAAGATTAAAATTGACCGCACAAGACTGAGATTGTGTCTTGTGCGGTGTTTTTGCGGCTTTGCTTGCTTTTTTGGACTAGCGATTTATACAAAATGTACAAATTTTTCGTGCCCCCTTGACTTTTTAACCGAAAATTCATACTACTTAACTGTAAGTGTTTTATATGTGACATCATGTAATGCAAATTATGGTGGTGTACACATTTTATTTGTGAAGGAGGAATTACAGAAATCTACAAGAAGGAGGAAATCGTATGGATGGCAATAAGACCAAAAGTTTATTTTATTCTGCAGAAGAAGTGATAGATATGCTGGGTCTGGGGAAAACCAAAGGGTATGCTTATCTTGACAAGGTTATGGCAGTAGGGAAACCGTTTGCTGTAATTCGTGTTGACAAATTGTTTAGAATACCTAAAGAGTCTTTTGATTCGTGGATCAAGCAAATTAATCAACCCGTACAGAACTGATATCAAAGTTAGATATGTGGTTAACGGAAACGAATATTTCAAGAGGAAATGGATCCATGCCTGTGATCAGCCTCCGGCAGTAGAAGTAACCGTACCGTACTACAATTTTTAGCTTGGAGGTTGCCTAATGAAAAAGATATTACAGATTATTTGTTGTGCATTAGGGAGCGGAATGATCGGCTTCTTTGCAAATCAACTTAATACCGTTCACGGCTGCGTTCTGTTTACACTTGGTGTGGCTATGCTTGTTGCATCTATAGTTATTATTAAAAAAAGATAAAGATGGTGAGGGATCTGTATGGAACAGAAAACAATCGGAACGGTAATATCCGTGAAAAAGCAATGGTGGCTGAAGGTCAACACAAAGCCCGTCAGAATGCATGCGCTGGATGGAGCGACCTTCCCGCATATCATTAAGGTTAGATATGTAGTTGGCGGAAAAGAGTATTTCAAAAGAAAGTGGATTCGCACTTGTGATCAGCCACCGGCTGTGGGCGCGGAAGTAACTGTACTCTACGATGAAAGCAAACCGAGCAAAAGCAAAGTGCTATAAAACCTGAAGGCAGGGAGGGCTGACTATGGGATTTTGGATTTTTATGTTGGCAATGGGGCTTTTGTTTCCCGTTGTTATGATTATATTTGGAACGATGTTTAGGAAATCAGCCCCGAAGAAAATTAACTATATTTTCGGCTATCGTACCGATATGTCTATGAAGAATCGGGACACATGGGAGTTTGCCCATAAGTATTTTGGTAAGCTGTGGTTCCGCTTGGGTCTCTTGCTCATCCCGATTAC
>JAZSII010000255.1:0-22570 GCA_045533725.1 Acetatifactor sp.
TATGGTGGGTATAGCGCAGTTGGTTAGCGCGTCAGATTGTGGCTCTGAAGGCCGTGGGTTCGAGTCCCATTACCCACCCTTTTATAGGATGTGTCGGTATGACACGCTTGGTGTCATTATAGGGCTATCGCCAAGCGGTAAGGCACAGCACTTTGACTGCTGCATTCGCTGGTTCGAATCCAGCTAGCCCTGTTTTTATTTAAACTCATATGATTGCGGGTGTGTAGCTCAGTAGGTAGAGCACTTGACTTTTAATCAAGTTGTCCCGGGTTCGAACCTCGGTCCGATCATTGGGAAGAGGCATGTATGTGTCTCTTTTTTTCTTGAAATGCTGTCCTGTTTATAATATAATTATTAAAAAGTGTATTATAGAAGGGAGAAGCTTATGAGGTTAGTTACACGTTCTGATTTTGATGGTTTGGCATGCGGCGCTCTTTTAAAAGAGGCAGGGGTTATTGACAGTTGGAAGTTTGCTCATCCGAAGGATTTACAGGATGGGCTGGTGGAAGTGGACGAAAACGACTGCCTGGCAAATGTTCCCTATGTGCCCGGATGTGGTTTGTGGTTTGATCACCATTCCAGTGAACACGAACGCAATGAACTTGCGGGAAAGTATAAAGGAGAAAGCAGGATAGCACCTTCATGTGCCAGAATTATTTATGATTACTATGGTGGAAAAGAAAGATTCCCTCAATTCGACGATATGATGGAGGCAGTTGATAAGGTGGATTCCGGTCATTTGACGATTGATGAAGTGATGAATCCTACAGGATGGATTTTGATTGGTTTCCTTATGGATCCCAGAACCGGTTTGGGACGTTGGAGACAGTTTACGATTTCTAATTATCAGTTGATGGAGAAATTGATTGATGCATGTCGTACTATGACAACGGATGAGATTTTGAATCTGAGTGATGTGCAGGAACGTATTGAGATTTACAATGAGCAGACAGAGAAGTTCAAAGAAATGGTTAAGAAGTATACCCGTGTGGAGGGCAATGTAATTATTTCTGACCTCCGCGGCGTGGATCCTATTTATACGGGTAACCGTTTCATGATTTACAGTATGTATCCGGAGCAGAATATTTCGGCATGGATTGTAAGCGGACGAGGCGGACAGGGATGCTCTGCAGCAGTAGGCTATAGCATTCTGAACAGAACTTCAGATGTAAATGTAGGAAGTCTGATGCTGAAATATAATGGTGGTGGACATAAGGCTGTGGGAACCTGCCAGTTCAGTAATGAAAATATGGAAACGGAGCTTCCTAAGATGCTGAAGGAGCTTTGCAAATTGGCTAATAAGCAGTAGGCTTTGTGTCCTTTGCAGTAATTCGATATTAGTAATTCGGCTTGACAAAATATTTGAAGATTGTATATAATACTAAGCGTGGCTGTAAAACAGCCACATACGCGGGTGTGGCGGAATTGGCAGACGCGCCAGATTTAGGTTCTGGTGGGAGACCGTGCAGGTTCAAGTCCTGTCACCCGCATGATGAAGGCACTGATTTTTGTACAAATAGAATCAGTGCTTTTTTGCACGATAAAATACGATATCGTGTCAAAAAAGCGGTGGTAATCACAGAGAGAATATGATAAAATAATTATGATTGGGAAATTATAGTTTTAGGGATACATACCGGAACGGTAGGTGATGAAAAATGCAGGAAAAAAGTTGGGTTGAAACTGCGGAAGAGATTTTTCGTTCGGTTTTTTCGGCAGTTGAAAATCATGATTATGCAGGACTTAGTAAAGAAATAGAAGACAAAGTTGTTAATAAAATTCATATTAAGCTGGATGATGTAAGTCAGAAGATTAATTCAAATGTTAACATCAAGTCCGTTACAAAAAATCCGAATAAAACCGAGGAATGGCTGAATGCCAAAAAAGTCCGGAAACAGGAGCAGAATACAGAGATTGTAAATCAGTATCCGCAGTATTATGCGCAAAAACCGGTCGGAACATATTCGGGACCGGCATGTACTGCGCTGGGTACCGTAGGAACATCCACATTTGGTGTGGGAACGTTGGTTTTAACATTGGTCGGGTTGGCGACCGGCAGTCCATGGGTTTGGTTTGCTGACTTTTTATCGACTACCGCTTTGGGAGGAAGTATTGCGGCATTGGTACATGGTGTGAAAACCAATGGATTGATTGCCCGTTTCAAAAATTATGTGAAGCAAATCGGAAACAGACAGTACTGCGATATTGAGCAACTGGCGTTTGTAACCGGGAGAAAGAAATCTTCTGTTTTACAGGATTTGAGAAAAATGATTAATAAGGGCTATTTTCTGCAAGGACACTTAGACAACGAAGGCAATACACTGATTACCAGTGATGAGGTTTATCAGAACTATTTGGATGCGGAAGAGGCGCGTAAGAATAGGGAATTAAAAGAAAACGAGCAAATCCAAATCAGGGAAATTAAATACGATGAATACCCGGAAGAAGTACGTAAAGTACTGGAAGAAGGGGAAAAATATATCGAGAAGGTCCGAATGGCAAATGATGCTATCCCGGGCGAGGTCATGTCACAGAAATTGGACGTGTTGGAAGATATTATGAAGCGTATCTTTGAACAGTTGAAGAAGGATCCTTCCAGTGTGACAGATTTACAGAAACTGATGAAATATTACCTGCCGACCACGGCGAAATTGATTGATGCATACACAGAATTGGACGGCAAACCGTCTTATGGTGAGCAGAATATTGCAAATACAAAACTTGAAATCGAAGGAACCATGGATGTGATTAATGAGGCATTTGGAAAGATATTTGACGATATGTTCCAAGATGCGGCGTGGGATATTTCCACAGAAATATCAACTATGAAGACTCTTTTGGCGAAAGAGGGTCTTACCGGTGGTCGTGATTTTGTGATAGACAAGCAATAAAATAAACATTATGGAGGATAAAGGTTATGGAAAACGAATTCAAAGAATTTACAGAGGAAAGCATTCCTACTCTTTCATTTGATGTAGTAGAGGAAGTAGAAACTGCAGAAGTCAGAGTGGAAGAGGAAGCGGTTAAGAAAAGTACTGAGTTGGCAGAGGCGCAGTTAACTCCGGCAGAAAAGCAGATGGTAATGGAATTTGTAGACAAGATTGATTTGAACAATACCAATGCCGTTTTGCAGTATGGTGCGGCAACCCAGAAGAAAATGGCTGATTTTTCCAGCAAAGCATTGGAAAATATTAAGACCAAGGATATGGGTGAAATCGGTGGAATGATTACTGATTTGGTATCAGAACTGAAATGTTTTGAAGTCGAGGAAGAAGAAAGAGGTATTATGGCTTTCTTTAAGAGACGTGCCAATGAAGTAACTGCGTTAAAAGCAAAATATGATAAGGCAGAGGTAAATGTCAATCGTATTTCAGATGCGTTGGAAGGTCATCAGATTCAGTTATTAAAAGATGTGGAATTCCTTGACAAAATGTATGATTTGAACTTGACATACTTCAAAGAAATATCTATGTATATTTTGGCAGGTAAGGAAAAGTTAAGTCTGGTAAGAGATACCGAACTTGCAGAGTTGAAGAGCAAAGCGTTGGCATCAGGGCTTCCTGAAGATGCACAGCTCGTAAAAGATTACGAGAATATGTGTGAGCGTTTTGAAAAGAAAATCAATGATTTGGAACTGAGCAGAATGATTGCATTACAGACGGCTCCTCAGATTCGTTTGATTCAGAATTCAGATACTGTAATGGTTGATAAGATTCAGTCAACCTTGGTAAATACCATTCCTTTGTGGAAAAATCAGATGGCAATTGCTATCGGTGTTCAGCATGCTACAGAGGCGTCTGAAGCACAGCGTCAGGTTTCTGATATGACAAATGAATTGTTAAAGAAGAATGCGGCAGCACTTAAGACTGCTACCATTGAGACTGCAAAGGAGGCAGAGCGTGGTATTGTGGATATGGAAACTTTGAAAAATACCAATGAGAGTCTGATTTCTACATTGGATGAAGTAATGCGTATTCAGAACGAGGGACGTGAGAAGCGTCGTCAGGCGGAAATTGATTTGCAGAATATGGAAAATCAGTTAAAAGAGAGATTATTACAAATCAGTACAGGCAAAGAAGAAACTGTATAAGCCAAAAACATATATTGTTAGAATAGGAGAGTAAAGGCATGGCTAATCCATATTTACCCAATTGGGAATATATACCTGACGGAGAACCCAGAGTGTTTGGTGACAGAGTATATATATACGGTTCACATGATAAGGCAGGATCTGATACATTTTGTGATAAAGTGTTGAAGTGTTGGAGCGCGCCGGTTAATGATTTAAATAATTGGACTTGTCACGGAGATATTTTCCATGTGGCAGACGACAGAGATCACAAATCGGACACGGATTGGACTACAGAGATTAATGATTTGTATGCGCCGGATGTGGTGGAAAAAGATGGCAAATACTATCTTTATGCATACATTATGAATGGACGTGGTTGCGTAGGTGTTAGCGATAAACCGGAAGGACCTTTTAAATTACTCTCCAAATATAAATATAATATTTCTGAAGAAATTACCTGTAATGGTTGGTTTATAGACCCCGGCGTGCTGGTAGACGATGATGGAAGAGTATATATTTATTGCGGTTATGAGCGCTCTTTCCTGGCGGAAATCAATGGGGATAATATGTATGAGGTTTTAGACGGAACCTGTATTGAACATTTCATCCCCAATGAAGACAGACCGGAGGATGGTTTCGAGGGAAAAGAAACATGGTTCTTTGAAGCATGTTCTCCTCGTAAGGTTGGCGATACCTATTACATGATTTATTCTCCGAAACGGGGTAGCCGTTTGGCGTATGCGACTTCCGATAGCCCTATTGGACCGTATAAATATAGAGGGTACATAGTAGACAATGGTGTGGATTATCCGGCCGGAAATGATCATGGGTCCATCGCTTGTATCAATGGACAATGGTACATTTTTTACCATAGAATGACCAACAATACCATTATGTCCAGAAGAGCCTGTGTGGAAAAGATTGAAATCTTGCCGGATGGTACTATCCCCGCTGTAGAAATGACTTCGTTAGGTTTCCAGGATGCTTTAAATCCTTATGAAATCACACCTGCGGAAATCGCCTGTGTATTGAAGGGCGGAGCATTTGTAACAGAGAAGAATATGTTTGAGCGTGTGATAACAAATATTAAGGATAAGTGTGTCATGGGCTATAAATATTATGACTTTGGTGCAGACTGCTCCAGTAAGACTATGGAATTTGCCATGCAGGTCAATGGCTGTGGTTGTGACTGTGATGTGCATATTCTTTTGGATGGAGAAGATGGTGAGGAAATCGGTTGCGTACATGTAGGATTGGATGGCGGTGTGTTAAAAACTGTTGTGAAGGCTGTGACAGGGCGCCATGCAATATTCCTTAAGGTAACTACACCATATGGCGGCTGGACAGGAACCATGTTTGAGGGAAGACAATTATTTGAGTTAAATCAATTTGTATTTATGAAATAAAGGAAGGAACCACTATCAGGACCTATAAATATTCGTCGAAGCAGAGGTAGTGGTACGGAGGCAGATATGTTAGAGATATTAAAGCAGTTTTTATTTTTGGCCTTAGGTTTTGTAATGTTAATAAAAGGTGCAGATTGGTTTGTAGAAGGAGCTTCTAAAATTGCAGATCGGTTTGGGATCCCGCAGTTGGTAATTGGTTTGACTATTGTGGCAATGGGTACCAGTGCACCTGAAGCTGCGGTGAGTATTACATCAGCATTAAAGGGAAACGCTGATATTACCATTGGTAATGTGTTAGGCAGCAATATATTAAATGTCTTCATTATTTTAGGATTAACGGCCGTTGTTCGTGCAATTGCGGTACAAGGTTCGACCATAAAGTACGAACTGCCTTTTGTAATTGCGATATCAGCTATTATGTTGGGACTGGGTATGACCGGTAATGAGATTACAAGAGTGGAAGGTATTATTCTTTGGGTCCTGTTTATCGTCTATATGCTATATCTGTTAAAGATGGCCAAAAGTGGTCAGGGAAGCAGTGAAGAAGAGGAAAAGCCGGATAAACAGGATAGTTTATTAAAATTGATTATATTAGCAATTATCGGCGTAGTACTTATTGTTTGGGGTAGTGACGTTACAGTCGACGCGGCGACTGCTTTGGCAACTGCCTGGGGCATGAGTGAGAGATTGATTGGTTTGACTATTGTGGCACTGGGTACCTCTTTGCCGGAGTTGGTTACCAGTGTGACTGCGGCAATCAAAGGAAAAGCGGATATTGCTGTGGGTAATATCGTAGGTAGCAATATTTTCAATATTTTATTTGTAGTGGGCACTACGGCGCTGATTACACCGGTTGCTTATCAGGCAAACTTCATGGTGGACTCCATTGTGGCAGCGGCAGCAGTTGTATTGCTTTGGATATGTGTATTGCCGAAAAAGCGTTTGAATCGAATTGCCGGCATTATAATGCTTGCATGTTACGGGGGATATTTCGTATATTTGATTCAATAGAGAATGATAAATTGATTTTAATGTGAGGAACATCATGAGAAAGAGTGGTATTTTACTTCCTATTTCCAGTATTCCTGCGAAGTATGGTATAGGAACTTTTTCAAAACAGGCATATGAATTTGTGGATTTTTTGGTAGAGGCAGGGCAGAAAATTTGGCAGATATTGCCACTTGGTCCTACCAGTTACGGAGATTCACCCTACCAGTCCTTTTCTACTTTTGCAGGCAATCCCTATTTTATTGATTTAGAGCAATTGATGGAGCTGGGATACATATCTGAGGAAGACTGCGAAGGTGTTAATTTTGGAACCAATCCCGAATATGTGGATTATGGACAAATGTATGACCATCGTTATCCAATCTTGAGAAAGGCCTATGAGGCGGCACTTGCAAAAGGGCTGCATCAGGAGACGGGATATCTGAAGTTTATGGAAGAGAATGCATATTGGATTGTTGATTACGCACTCTATATGGCTGTAAAAGTTTCCTTTGACAATATCTGTTGGACTTATTGGGATGAAGATATCCGTTTGCGTAAGCCGGAAGCCGTGAAAGCATATACAGAGAAGTATGCATATGAAATGGGCTTTTCATATTTCCAACAGTATATGTTCCATGTTCAGTGGAAGAAACTTAAGAAATATGCCAATGATTCCGGTATTGAGATTGTAGGAGATATTCCTATTTATGTGGCATTTGACAGTGCGGATACTTGGGCGAATCCGGAGCTTTTCCAGTTGGATGAAGAAAATCTCCCCATAGGTGTGGCGGGATGTCCGCCGGATGCATTTAGTGAAACCGGTCAGTTGTGGGGGAATCCTTTATATAAGTGGGAATACCATCAGGAAACTGATTTTGCATGGTGGATGAAGCGAATTGCGCATTGCTATGAGATGTATGATGTTGTACGAATCGACCATTTCCGGGGATTTGATGAGTATTGGTTTGTTCCTTATGGAGATGATACCGCGCAGAACGGTAAATGGTTAACCGGTCCGGGAATTGCTTTGTTTGAAACCATGAAGGCTGTTATGGGAGAAAAGAAGGTTATAGCAGAGGATCTCGGATTTTTGACAGAGAGCGTTTTGGAAATGGTGGCAGATACCGGTTTCCCGGGGATGAAAGTATTACAATTTGCTTTTGGTGGTGGTGCAGATAATGCATACCTGCCTCATAATCATAAGAAAAACAGTATTGTATATACAGGTACCCACGACAATGAAACAACTATTGGTTGGTATTGGAATTTGGATGAGCGTACCAGAAAGCATGTAAAGGACTATTTTGATATTACAGATGAAACAAAGGTAAATTGGACCTTCATCAGAGTGGCCTTATCCAGTGTAGCTGATACTGCAATTATTCCCATGCAGGATTATTTGGGGCTTGGAAATGAAGCCAGAATAAATACACCATCTACTTTGGGCAGCAACTGGGAATGGCGTATGAAGGAAGGCGCTTGTACCAAGGAATTGGCAGAGAAGATATATAAATTAACAAAGATTTACGGAAGATAAACAAGAGTGCTAATGCCGGCAAAGGCGTTAGCACTCTTTAACTTTTTGTCAATATGTAACTTACCAAGTGATAGGATTTTAATTAAACTGAATTTTGGACATATACGAATTATGATATTCCTTGTTGTATGTAACTTCCTCATCAAACCATTCCGGCGGAACAAAGGCATTTGCCGCATCCTTACTGCCAAACTCTACTTCTGCCATAATCAGCGGAGCGAACGGAGGATCAAAGACATCCAATTCAATCATGAGCTTGTAATCAGCCGGTGGAGCCGGGAATCCCTCTTTAAAGCCGGGATTGTGCAGAGGAATTAAATAACGTTTCTTAGAAATAATATTGCCGTCCGCTTTAGCACGGAGATGACAATAGGCCTCCTCGCTGATGGGGAAATTGTACTCCTGTCTGGCCATCATGCCACTTCCCTTGTAAGTAAGGTAGAATTCATTATCTTCTCGACGAACTCTGACAACAGGGTCAGTACACAGATAAGCCTGCTCGATTAATCGGAAGCGGTACTTCTCCAAATTCGCCGGAACATTCTTTAAAGTAAATTTGCGTTCTATTTCCATTTGTACTTTCTGAGCCTTTCCGCGGTCTGCCGTCGTGGGCAAATCCCGCAAGGTGCGTGACACACACCGTGATGTAAAAACATCTAAGTATATTATACATCAAAATAATAAAAAAATGAAGTAAAATAAGTGACATCTGCAAAGAAATTGATTATACTTAAAGATAGTGGAAGACCTACAAGAAATCATGATGACAGGAGAGTAGTTATATGAAGAAAATAGCGGTTTTTTTTGGAACAGGATACGAGGAAATAGAGGCACTTACCGTAGTGGATTTGTGCAGAAGAGCAGGAATTGATACACAGATGGTGTCCGTAACAGCGGAAACTCAGGTAACCGGTTCCCATGGTATTTCAGTAACTATGGATAAGATGTTTGCAGAAGTGGATTTTGCGCAACTGGATATGATTGTTCTGCCGGGCGGTATGCCGGGTACTTTGAATCTGGAAGCACATGCAGGATTAATGGAGCAAGTGGATGCATTTCACAAGGCAGAGAAGTTTGTGGCGGCAATCTGTGCAGCACCCAGTATTTTGGGCCATAGAGACATTTTGCAGGGCAGGAAGGCATGTTCCTACCCCGGTTTTGAAAAGGACTTAAATGGGGCGAATGTGGTGTTTGACAGTGTGGTAAGAGATGGTCATGTGATTACTTCCAGAGGTATGGGATGTGCCATTGACTTTGCATTGGAAATCATTTCCGCGCTTTGTGGAGAAGAAGAGGCCAAGCAGAAAGCAGAGGCAATAATTTATAAGAAATAGTGCAGAAGCTGTGCCGTATATTGAAAAATGGTCTTAGAAAGGAAAGACAAAATGAGTAAGGGAAGTAAAGTGGTACGGGATCTTTTGGGGTTTATTCAAAAGAGTCCCAGTGTGTATCATGTGGTTGAAAATATAAAGTGTTCTTTGTCTGAGCAGGGATTTTTGGAATTAAAAGAGAATGAAAATTGGAAGATTACAGAAGGTCAGGGATATTATGTGGTCAGAAATGATTCTTCCGTGATTGCGTTTCGTATGCCGGAAAGGTCTGCAAAAGGATTTCATGTGGTTGCAACCCACAGTGATTCTCCGACATTTAAGGTGAAGGAATCGGCGGAGATGTCAGTAGAGGATAAGTATATTAAGTTAAATATCGAAAAGTACGGTGGTATGATTTTGTCTACATGGCTGGACAGACCTTTGTCTGTAGCGGGTCGATTGGTGGTAAAGGGCGAAGAAGGTCCCCCTGTTGTGAAATTGGTGAATGTTGACAAGGATTTATTGGTGATTCCTAATGTAGCTATTCATATGAACAGAGACATGAATAAGGGGTTCGAGTATAATCCGCAGGTGGATATGCTACCTCTTGTGGCTTTGGGAAGTAAGGGAGACAGCAAGGATTTGTTGAAAAAGGAGCTGGCAAAGGCAGCAGAGGTAAAAGAAAAAGATATTCTGACACATGATTTATTCTTGTATGTAAGAGAACAGGGAAGAATTTTAGGAGCGGATGAGGAATTTGTATTAAGTCCGAAACTGGATGATTTACAGTGTGCATATACTTCTTTACAAGCATTTATGCAAAAGAAACCACAGAATTACGTAAATGTACTGGCAGTGTTTGATAATGAAGAAGTTGGAAGCGGTACAGCACAGGGCGCGGACTCAACTTTTTTACAGGATGTTCTCCAAAGAATCGGAGAGGGATTGGGATATAATCATAGTCAGTACTGTCAAATGGTAGCAGAAAGCTTTTTGATTTCTGCGGATAATGCCCATGCCGTGCATCCTAACCATCCGGAGAAAGCAGACCCTACGAACAGACCTTATATCGGTGGGGGAATCGTGATTAAATATCATGGAAGCCAGCGTTATACAACAGACGCTGTATCAGCTGCCAAAATGAAGCTTTTGTGTGATAAGGCAAAGACTAAATATCAGATATATACGAATCGTTCCGATGTGGCAGGAGGATCTACTTTGGGTAATATTTCTACCTCACATGTGTCGTTATCTTCTGTGGATGTAGGACTTCCGCAGTTAGCAATGCATTCTGCAGTTGAAACAGCAGGCTGTAAGGATACGGCAGATGCGATAAAGATTTTTGGAGTATTTTTTGCAGAATAAATCAGAATGTAAAGAAGCGGTGGTTTTAGGACCACCGCTTTTGGCGTATTTATAGATTGAGTAAGTGAATTAGAGTAATGAGATGAGTCAGAAGTTTGAAAATATGTTGAATTTAGCCTTGGAGACACCTGAGGAGGTACGGGAACGCACAGGTAATTTAAACGTCGGATATGAGACAAATAAAGGTATATGGGAGGTGATTGTGAAGTACCATGACTCCATTGGTTTTCTGGTTGACTATGGTATAGGGGTGGAGGAGCTTATTGCAGGCTATGCAATTTTGAATGTACCCGAAGAACTGATAGAGCTTTTGGTACAGGTGGAGCAGATTGAATACGTGGAAAAACCGAAACAGTACTATTTCGGAGCGGAGTTGCCAAGTGAGAGTTCCTGTGTCTATCCGGTGAGTCTGGGTGAGGAAGGGCTTACCGGAGAAGGCGTGTTGCTGGCGGTGATTGACTCAGGTATTGATTACACACGGAAGGAATTCCGCAAATTAGACGGAAGTACGAGGATAATAGCTTTGTGGGACCAGACATTGGAGCCGGAGGCGGAGCGGATTGGCGCACCGGACAGCTTGGGACAGTCTGGAAGACCGCCTCAGGGATATAGCATCGGAGTAGAGTTTTCGGAATTACAAATAAACCGGGCCTTGGAGGCCGGAACTCAGGAAGGCTTTCAGATAGTGCCGAGCAGGGATGTGAGTGGGCATGGAACCGCAGTGGCAGGGATTGCTGCCGCAGGGCGGATAAACAATTTTTATCAGGGGGTGGCACCGGAAAGTGACTTGTTGATTGTGAAGCTGGGGGATGCTTCCGGGAGTGGTTTCCCCAAGACGACTGAGATAATGAGGGCTGTGACCTATGCAGTCAAGAAGGGAATTGAGCGCAGACAACCTTTGGTGATAAACCTAAGTTTTGGTAATACCTATGGTTCTCATGACGGAACGTCATTACTGGAACGATTTCTGGACAATGCTGCTGAAATAGGCAGAACGGTTATTTGCGTGGGGGCAGGAAATGAAGGTGCATCTAACGGACATTTCGAAGGAAATGTGGAAACAAACCGTGTGGTGGAAATCAATGTGGGAGAATATGAAGATGCACTGAGTATTCAATTTTGGAATCGCTATAGTGATATTTTACGGGTAAGTCTGCGTTCTCCGGGAGGTGAACTGGTACAATTAACTGATACAGTCAACGCTGGAAAAGAAGAGTTTGCTGCAGAACAGACAAGGGTGCTGGTTTACCGGGGGGAACCTAAGCCATATTCTGTATTACAGGAAACTTATTTGGATTTAAGTCCGTTGGGGACGGAAAAGTATATTAACAGCGGTATCTGGCAATTACTTGTAGAGATGGAAGGGGAGGGAACGGGACAGTATGATGTGTATTTACCATCCACAGAGGTTAGAAACGGAAGGACGGGAATACTGCGTTCTACACCGGAAACGACACTGACAATACCGTCAACTTCACAGAAAATTGTGACAGTGGGTGCATATGATACGGTTTACGATAGATATGCAGATTTTTCGGGAAGGGGAGCAGCACAGATAAGTCGGGAAAAAAACGTGGTGATTTCAAGTTTTATTAAGCCTGATTTGGTGGCACCGGGAGTAAATATATTGGCACCGGATGTGTTGGGAGATTACAGAGGAGTGACAGGTACGTCGTTTGCAACTCCAATAGTCAGCGGAAGTGTTGCACTTATGATGGAGTGGGGAATTGTGAAGGGGAATGATGTTTATCTATACGGAGAAAAGGTGAAGGCATATTTGAGAAGAGGAGCAAGACCGTTAAGAGGAGAAGCTTTTTATCCGAATGAACGTGTGGGCTTCGGAAAGCTATGTTTGGAGGAGAGCTTCAAATAAAAAAGTGCGTGGATGATTCCCGCACTCTTTATCTCTGTAGATATGATACCATAAATGAAAAGATTTTACAAGACTGGAAAAGAGAGGGGAAAATGCGTATACTGATTTTGTAGTTTATTTTGTATGGAAACTTAGTGATAGTGTAAAAGGGGAATTTACATGGGAAATAAAGAGTTTGCGGAAGAACAGGCTTATCTGGAGAAGGTAGAGCAATATATAGACAGAAGAATTTCTGTATTAGAGGAAAAAAAGGAAGAATTGCGTCATGAAATCAGTGCCGGAAGAAAAAACATGTGGGAAGAGGGACGCCATGGAGTAAATGATTTTGATGACGTTGTGGATATTTATCTGCGTAGTGAGGGAATTGTTGCAGGCGAAAGACAATATGAAGAAAACATCAAGGAATTGGAGCGCTTACAAAGAATGAAGTCGAATCCTTATTTTGCGGCTATTGATGTGGCGGAAGACGGATATGCACAAGAAGAACGTTTCTACGTGGGCGCTGTGGGACTTAAGGATGATAAGTCCTACGATATGTATATCTGTGATTGGCGCGCCCCTATCAGTGCATTGTATTATGGGTTTGATGTCGGTAAAGCATGGTATGAAGTGGATGGCAGGCGAATTGATGTAGATATGACGCGTAAACGACAGATACAGATTGCAGAGGGAAAGCTGATAAATATCTATGACACAGATTCTTCCATGCATGATGCTATATTGGGCAATATTTTATCAGAGAATACAACAAATAAGTTAAGGGTAATTGTCAGTAGTATTCAAAAAGAGCAAAATACGGCAATTCGAAAAATTGATAAAAGGACGGTTTTGATTTACGGCCCCGCAGGAAGCGGAAAGACAAGCGTGGGATTGCACCGGCTTGCGTATATTTTATATCAGCAAAGAGACAAGATTCGTGCAGAGAATATAGTGATTTTATCGAACAATAATATATACCATTCTTATGTATCGGGAATATTGCCTGCTTTATGTGAGGATGAAGTATCCCATACAATATTTCAGGATTTGTTACGGAAACTTTTGCCGAAGGGGATGCGGGCAGAGAATTATTATGCTCAGTATAATGCGTTGCAGCAATCAGACGCACAAGAGAGAAAGCAAGTATTAGCGTACCAGTATTCGGCAGAGCTGTTACGCTTTCTGGAAGAATATTTTACGCAGTATCGGTTTGAGTTTGAGGATCTGGTTTATCGGGGGCATGTAATTACAACAGCGACAGAATTGGACAATAAAATAAAGCGTAATAAATATTTATCCTATGAAAACAGTTTGCAAAATGTAACAGATACCATAAAGAAGATTTACGA
Organism: Acetatifactor sp.; assembly: GCA_045533725.1. Classification (GTDB taxonomy): domain Bacteria; phylum Bacillota; class Clostridia; order Lachnospirales; family Lachnospiraceae; genus Acetatifactor. Next base: position 13,882 of record JAZSII010000255.1, read on the forward strand.
GGATTATTTTACGGAAAATAAAGATGGTATTTGTGAAGATTTGGAAGCCAGAGTCAAAGAGTATATTTCTGCGCAGGAGCTGGAAGTTCTGTTTATAAAAGCTAAGAAACGAGCGGTCCGGGAAGCGTTGGAGGCATTTGAGGAAAAGAATAAGCTGGATGCTAAAGTACATGCGGTATGTGTGTTGCAAAGATTTATGATGAAACAGGGGCTGCAAGAAGTCTTTGTCGGACGGGTATGCGAGCGATTAAGCCGGGAACTTCAAAATGGTTGTCTGCGGCATGAGAATGCGTTACTATACGTATTGGTGCGGATATACATGGGAGAAGTCGCAATCTTAGGAAGTACATTGCATGTATTGGTTGATGAGGCTCAGGATTATTCCTTATTGCAGCTTGCAGTGTTAAAGAAGCTTTATCCGCAGAGTTCATTTACGTTGCTTGCAGATGTGTGTCAGGCAATCAGCCCGGAGACGACTATCGGAAGCTATGACGAGTTTGAGGCAGTATTCGGAAGCGAGTTAGAGCGGTTACCCTTGTTGAAAAGTTATCGTTCTTCAGGAAGAATTAATTCTTTGGCCTTTCATTTGATGGAGAAATTTCAAAGAGAGTATGCCGGTAATTATTCATATTTCATGCGAGAAGGGAATAAGCCATGTTATATTGTAAGCAAAAATATGAAGGAAAGCATCCTTCGCAGACTAAAAGAACTAAAACACTATAATATGGTGGGTATTTTGACAAAGGATGAAGCGGCTGCCAATCGGATTTATCAATGGCTGCAGTTTTTTGAGGAAACGGTACAATTGATAAATAAGCCGAATGATGAAATGAAAGCCCGAATAGTGATTATTCCTTTGGTCTTGAGCAAGGGATTAGAATTTGATGCAGTACTGGTATGTGACTTTCAGGGAAATGATACAGATGAAAATAATAGCAAACCAAGATGTGAGACAGCTGTTATGGCAGCAAAAATGTATTTGGCTTGCACCAGAGCATTACATGAGTTGTATTTTGTGGAGGAAGGAGATTTGCCTGCGGACTTACAGGACTGCTACGAGTTTATGCAAATTATTAAAGAATAGCGATAAAAAATCCAATCACCGGAATGGGTGATTGGATTTTTGTTTATTGTGTTGGCTGAGCCTGTTCTAATGCCTGTTGCTCGGCAAGCAATTGTGCCTGACGGATTCGTTCTTCAATCTCAGCCTGCTGTGCGGCTAAAATAGCCGGATAATTGGGGTCTAAGAAGAAGGTTGCATCATGCTGACATACATTGGTTGTTCTGGGAGTGATATATAATATGGTTCCGTCCGGCTGTTCTACAGGAATAGTAGAACCCTGGAATAACGATTCATCTTCAACAATGGGCAATTCGCATACGCCCACATACTGGAACGGACATTCCGGAGCAGCAATACTGTTTACTTCATAAGAACATATAGGACCGTTGTAATGTAAATCACACATTTCTGTGGGAAGGGCATCCATATCAAAATACTCGTTGGTTAAATGTGCATCACATAGTCCTTCAATGGGAAGCTTGCCGGAGCGACTGCAAATAGTCATTGAAACAACATCACTTGGTACTGTGAATTGTTGCGCGGGTAATTCGGCATGCACTTCCTTCATAATAGCAGCCCACAAGTTCTTAGCGATATTGGTTTCCTTGTAGGAACTTTTATCGCTCATCTTGGTGTTGTCATCATAGCCGGCCCAAGTAGAGCAGGTATAGTAAGGGGTAAAGCCTGCAAACCATACGTCTACGTTATTAGAGGTAGTACCTGTTTTGCCTGCAATACCCATGTTGCGGTCAAAGCGGGTAGCGGTACCGGTTCCTTTTGTAACAACATCTTCCATTGCATCGGTCAATAAGAATGCAGTGGTAGATTTTAGTACCTGGTGAGTGTCTTTATCCCGGTTATCCAAAATAATATTTCCGTCAGAATCATAAACGACGGTATACAATTTGGGTTTTGTATAAATACCGTTGTTGGCAATGGTTGCGTAAGCAGCGGTCAATTCTCTGTTGGATACACCTGTGGTAATACCACCCAAGGCAAGAGGCTGTCTTGCATCGTAGAATACTTCACCGTTCTTTTCCAAACCATTTGCAAGCTTTTGGAAACCGAAATTAATTAAATAGTCATAGCCCAATTGAGGGGTAATCTGAGTCAAAGTCTTTACTGCAACAATATTTAAAGATTGTTCGATACCGTAACGTATTGTACAGATGCCCTTGTATGCATTTGCGGAATACCAGTTACTAACCGGCTGACCGGTGTCATAATAAAATGGTGCATCATTATATACAGAAGCAAGTGACAATCCGTAAGTATCCAAAGCGGGAGCGTAGGCTGCCAATACTTTGAAGGTAGAACCGGGCTGACGATATGCATCGGTTGCACGGTTATAAGTCAAACGACCTTCTTTTTCTCCACGTCCGCCGGACATGGCTACAATGTGACCGGTGTACTGATCCATGATTACTACGGATACCTGAGGTTGGGGAGTAATGGTGATGGATTCGGAGAATTCATCACCTTCCTGCATCATGGCGGCTTTGTACTGTTCTATAGTTGCCAAAGCATCTTCCGGAGTGGGGAAGATTAAGTCAAAATCATTTTGGACATTTTCACGGAAATACTTGACCATCATTTCCTTACTGTAATGCTGTGTGTTACCTTCTGAGTCGGTTACGGAAAGTGCATAGTCCAACAGGTAAGGAGTTCCTTCTGGATAGTTGGCAGGGTTGGCCACCTGCTCATCCACGATTTTTTGAATGGACGGGTCCATAGTGGAATGAATACGAAGACCACCGGAATACAATGCATAATCTGCCTGCGTTTCGTTATAGCCGGCAATATTAATCAAATCATTTCGTACTTCATAAGTTAATGCATCCACAAAGTAGGAACTTGTGGTGTTATTTTCCAAATAGGTAATATTGTGACGTTCAATACGCTCGTATACATTGTCAGCTATGGCTTCGTCATATTCAGCCTGGGTAATGAATTCCAGTTCCAACATTTTGTCCAGACAATCTTTACGTCGGCGGGCATTTTCCTCCGGATGACTGATAGGATTGTATTTGGAAGGGTTCTGGGTAATAACCGCAATGGTGGCGCTTTCGGATATGGTTAAATCACTAACCGATTTGCCGAAGTATCGTTGGGCTGCAGCTTCAACACCTAATGTATTTTGACCTAAGTTAATTGTGTTCATGTATCGTTCCAAAATTTCTTCTTTGGATAAAATTTTGGTGAGCTCGATAGCAAGATATTGTTCCTGAAGCTTTCTTTTCACGGATTTAATCATGTTATCGTCTTCTTCCATCCATTCTGTAAAGATGGTGTTTTTCAACAACTGCTGTGTAATGGTACTTGCGCCCTGCTGTTCTTTGCCACCGGTAATGACAAACTGAAATCCCGCACGAAGAATACCTAAAAAGTCAATACCGTTATGCTCATAAAAACGTTCATCTTCAATGGCAACAACTGCATGTGCCATGTGCTGTGGAATTTTGTCCATGGTGACCGGAATACGGTTGGAATTGGTGGCAACCAATTCGTCAATTTTATTACCTTCGGAATCATATACAAAAGTCGCAGCACCTACCGGAGCCACCATATTGCTGTTAATGATGGGGGTGGAGGCTAAAATGCCGTTATACATACCGAAAGCGGCAGAGAGACCCATGATTCCGACGCCGATTATGGCCACAATAATGAATATAATTAATGTTATTATAAGCTTTCGTCCGAATTTGCCGGATTTAGCATTCAATGCCTTTTGCTTGGCAATGACACCTTTTTGCGAAAAATTCATAATACATTTCCTTTCTATAAGTAGTAAAAGTAATGCTTTTACAGATTTTGCCTTTTATATCAATGTACATTATAGCAAAAAAAAGTATGTAAATAAAGGTTTAATTTTTATTATTAAGAATTGTTCACCAAATCTTTAGAATTATACGTTTTCTTCTTTGAAAGTTTTCAAGTTTCGTATATACTATAGGGGAATGAGTTTAGATATGTAACATTGTGACGGAAGGATAGAATATACAATGGAAAAAAACAATTTGCAGTCCTATCGGGTATTGTTGGAAGGCGGAGAAGGAGAAATCGTAGAGAAAAAGTCACGTTTTATTGCCACTGTCCGTAAGGTTGAGACAGAAGAAGAGGCCATCCGTTTTATTGAAGAAATGAAGAAAAAATATTGGGACGCCAGACATAATTGCAGCGCTTTTGTCATTGGCAGCAGGGCAGAACTGACCAGATGCAGTGATGACGGAGAACCCGGCGGTACGGCCGGAAGACCGATGTTGGAGGTGTTGCTGGGAGAAGGAATCCGAAATATCGCTGTTGTGGTGACACGATATTTTGGTGGTGTTCTTTTGGGCACCGGAGGTCTGGTACGTGCCTATACACAGGCAGTAAAAGCAGGGTTGGAAGAGTGTACCATAGGTGCTATGGTTTTTGGATATGAAGTGCGTATCGGTACAGATTATAATGGTATCGGCAAGGTGTTATATACACTGGGACAGTATGGTGTTGAGGCATATGAGAGTGAGTATGGTGTAGATGTAGCGTTAAAAATTAGGATTCCTGCCGATTTGTCAGAGCGACTTCAAAAAGAATTGATTGAGGTTACCAATGGAAAAGTGAGTTGGGAGAAAGAAAACGAAACTTATTTTGTTGACAAGGAAAAATAAGAAGTTTAAAATATAAACATTAGCGTGCTTTTAGGCGCATCTGAATGCATTTCGAAAGGTGGTGGTTTTATGTCAAGTCCTATAAAAAATAGTGACAACCCTCTTCCCTCGGGGCGGAGCATATATCGAAAATTAAATAAAACCATCATAAAGGAGAAATGCTATGGAAGAATTAAAAGATTATGAAGTAGTAAGAGAGCTGCTTGAAACCAAGCAGTATACCAAGCTTCGTCAGTTTCTGGCAGAAATGAACGATGCAGATATTGCCGTATGTATGGAAGAGTTGGAAGATACAGACATGTTGAAGGTGTTTCGTATTTTGCCCAAGGATTTGGCAGCAGATGTATTTTCCTATTTGGAAGTAGATAATCAGCAAATGATTATTACCTCTTTAAGTGATAAAGAAGCGGCAAATATTATCAATAATCTGATGGCGGATGATGCTACAGACCTTATGGAAGAGATGCCGGCAAGTGTGGTGAAAAAATTACTTGCCAATGCAGACCCTGATGTAAGACGCGACATTAATCATTTGCTACGATATCCGGAAGATTCTGCAGGAAGTATCATGACTGTGGAGTTTGTGGATTTGAAGGAGAATCTTACTGTTACACAGGCCATTGAACGCATTCGAAAAGTCGGTGTGGACAGTGAAACCATCAATATTTGCTACGTTTTGGATGCACAGCGTAAATTGATTGGTACTGTAGCTTTGCGGTATTTATTATTGAGTAAAGAGGATGATATCATCGGTGATATCATGCATGAAAATATTATTTCCATTAATACCATGATGGACCAGGAAGAAGTTGCAGCTCAGTTTAAAAAGTACGACTTTACTTCCATGCCGGTTGTAGATAATGAAAACAGACTGGTAGGAATTATTACCGTCGATGACGTTGTGGATATTATGGTTGAAGAAGCAACGGAAGATATGGAAAAGATGGCGGCGATTTTGCCCGGTGACAAACCTTATATGCGTACCAGTGTATGGGAGAACTTTAAGAAGAGAATCCCATGGCTACTGTTACTCATGGTTTCCGCAGCTTTCACCGGTGCCATTATCAGTTCCTTTGAAGAAGCACTTAGCGTCTATTCTGCATTGATTGCCTTTATTCCCATGCTTATGGGTACCGGTGGTAATGCAGGCGGTCAGGCAAGTGTAACGGTTATTCGTGGTCTTTCCATGGGAGAGATTGAGTATCGCGATGTGCCGGGAGTTATGTGGAAAGAAATCCGCGTAGCCATTCTTTGTGGTTTGTGTCTGGCGCTTGCCAATTTCGGAAAACTTATGGTATTTGATCGGGTGGGCATACCTGTAGCAATGGTAGTCAGCCTGACTTTGGTAGTGGTAGTACTTATGGCTATGCTTTTGGGATGTTTGCTTCCGGTACTTGCAAAACGTATCGGACTGGATCCGGCAGTTATGGCGAGTCCGTTTATTACCACCATTGTAGATGCACTGTCGCTGGTTGTATATTTCAAAGTGGCAGTGGTGATATTAGGGATTAGTGTGTAAGTAAAAAGCCGTGCACGAGTAGCAAAGCTGCTCATGCACGGTTTTTTAAACAGGATTTTGTTATGCCAAATCCTGTTTTTTGAAAATCGGATTCCGCACAGTATTCACAATCAGCGGAATTACCATAATAATCCAGGCAATGGGTTCTGCAATGATAATTCCCCAGTATCCCAAGGCAGGTGCAAACAGCAGGGCAGCTATAACCTTGGCAAATAATTCCAGGGAACTGGAGAATACAGGTGTTTTGCTGTCGCCGAAGCCCTGCATGGCATTGCGAAACAGGCAAATTACTGCAGGTACAAAATAGAAAGAGGTATTGAAACGCAGGTATAAACAGGCGGTATCAATAATTTCGGGTTCTGTGCTTGCAGTAATGGTTCGAATTATAAACGGTGCAATGGTAAAGGCCATAAGAACCACCAGCAAACACCAAGCCCAAGTGAGCAATAGCGTATCCCGCATACCTTGTTTAATACGGGAGTACTTACCTGCGCCTAGGTTTTGGCCGCAAAAGGTGGCAAGAGTGGTACCAAGTACGCTCCAAGGTAGCATGAAGATGGAGGAGGCCTTGCGGGCTGCCATGTGCGCTACAATAATATTATTGTGGAAGGTATTGATACTGGTTTGCAAAGCGAAAGTACCCATGTAAACAAAGGATACCATAAAACTCATGGACAAACCGGTGGAAAGAAGCTTATGGTAAGTTTCTTTTTCCGGAAGCAGGTCGTCACGAGACAGTGTCAGTTGAGGATATTTCTTTCGCATATAAATATAGCAAAGAATTGCGGATATTGCCTGAGAAATAACAGTTGCCAATGCAGCACCACCAACACCCATGCGGAACAGCAGAATAAAAGCATAATCCAGCACAATGTTCAAAACTGTGGAAATGATTAGGAAGATCAGAGGAGTAAAACTGTCTCCGATGGCACGTAAAATGGCAGCACAAATATTGTAACAGGTGGCGGTGATTAAACCGGCCAAAATAACGCTTATATAAGCCTTGGACTGGGGCAGAAGCTCCGGTGTAATATTTAAAAAGTTGAGTATCGGTGATAAAAATACCAGACTGCAAATGCTGATGATAAGAGCAACGGAAACTCCCAGTATTACGGTTCCGCCGATGGCTTTTTTCATATTCTTTTTATCGTTTGCACCAAATCGAGTGGCAATTACAATGGCAAAACCATTTGTAAAACCATTTAAGAGTCCTACCAATAGGTCGCTCAAAGTAGAAGTGGCTCCAACGGCAGCTAACGCATCTTCTCCTAAAGTAGCACCAACAATTCTGGTATCCATCAGGCTGTAAAATAATTGAAACAGTTGTCCTATAAACAAGGGAAGTGCAAAAGTTAGTATTAATTTCAATGGTTTTCCCTGGGTTAAGTTCTTCATAATAATTTACCTCACATTCGCCAATAAATATAGCAACAAATAGTTGATTGTGCAAGTGAAAAAACATTTTACTTTTTATGAAAAAAACAGTAAAATAGAAAGGTGGTTTTAAGCTGAAAGAAGGCGGGTGAATTTACATGGAGAAAAAAGATATTAATTTAGTGATAGAAGATTTAAATCCTACATTTTTGTTTACATGGAAAGGAACCAGACATAAGGATGAAGAGTTGTATCACAGCCATGATTATATAGAAATGGCTTTTGTAATGTCAGGAACCGGACGCTATCTTATTGCAGATAAAATGTATGATGTAAAGGAAGGCGATTTATTGATTTTTAATCCGGGAGTGAAGCATCAGGCTTATTTACCGGAAGGAAAGGACGTGGGAACCACCGAATTTTTTGTGGGATTCACGGAGATACAATTTCAAGGCATGTATAAAAACTATATTCCTTTATCCACAGAGGGGAATATTTTACATACCAGCGGAGAACTCCGCCAGAAAATTTTCAAGATATGTTCGGCCATGGAGACGGAGAAGTCGTTGGGCGAACGGGGCAGGTACTTTGTTATGAAGGCTTTTTTGATGCAGTGGCTGGTTTATATTATCAGAGCTGTTTCCAAGCCGGTGGAGACAGTCCCTACCGGATATGCATTTGAGTCTGTCAATAAAAAATACGTAGTAGAGCAAATTGTAAATTATTTTGAAGATCACTACAGTGAAAAAATTTCCTTGGAAAGTATTGCGGAAAATATGTATTTGAGTACTTTTTATATTTCCAAAATATTTAAGAGCGAAACGGGAGATACACCGATACGTCATTTGATTAATATTCGATTGGAAAAGGCTAGGGAAATTCTGGAACAGACGCCCGGCAGGAGTATCAAGGAAGTGGCAGCAGAAGTGGGGTATGACGATGCTTACCATTTCAGCAAGCAGTTTAAAAAGCATTACGGTATTTCACCATCACAAATTCGTGCTTAATTTGTATTTTTTTTAGTGCATATATTTTCAAGGTTGGTGTGATTTGATAGAATATAAGTATATTTTCGGGGGAAAA
>JAZSII010000297.1:0-6734 GCA_045533725.1 Acetatifactor sp.
CCGTACTGCTTGGCGATAGCCGCGATCTCTTCATCATCCGTAGAAACCATAACCGTATCAAACACACCGGATGCAATGGCCGCCTCTATGGAATAAGCAATAATGGGCTTCCCGCAAAATTCTTTAATATTTTTTCTCGGTATTCTTTTGCTGCCGCCTCTGGCAGTAATCATTGCAACTTTTTTCAAGGTAAACCTCCTAAACATGCAGCTTTTTGCGCATTTTACGCACCCACACCTTAAATCTGTAATAGCGGAAGAATTTCTTGTCCGACTTCATTTGAAGGGCAATCATTTCTTTTTCTTCCGCATTGGTAAACTGCTGATAATACAGATTCTGCTGAAACGCAGGAAATGCATTAAGCATGCCTTCCTTTAGCTCCTTCACAAAATCCAACCGTTTCTTTTGCGCACCCAGCATATAGGAAAATAAGGTAATCACATAGTATAATTCTGCAAATCGGTACTCTATTTCCTGATGATACTTCTCCAATGCTCCCCTGCTTTTCATCTCCTGCAGCATCATAGTCGCTGCAACCATACGGTCCCTGCACCGTTCTTCCGTAACCGTATGCACCGTGGAAGTATTGTGCTGATAGTAATAATACAACGGTTCCTCTACCTTCTCGAAATGCTTGAAATACAAAGACCACACAGGACCGGCACAGTTATCCTCATAAAAAATACCTTCCGGAAACGACAAATTATATTCTTTTATTACTTCATGCCTATAAATCTTTATGACCATGCTGCCGGAGCGCATAATCAGTTTCTTATGCTTCTCCTCATCCAACACACCAGTCTGATCCAAACTGTTATTCTGTACTACCTGTCCCACTTCAAAGGTGTGCTCGTGAACCAGATTATAATCACAGCCCACCATATCTGCACCGGTAGCTTCTGCTTTCCGCAAAAGCTTCTCATAATAGTCCGGCGTTATCCAGTCATCACTGTCTATAAAACCAATCCATTCACCTGTTGCCGCTTTCAATCCGGTGTTTTTCGCACCACCCTGACGTTTATTAACCTCATGGGCAAGCACCCGAAACTTTTCCGGATACTTTGCTTCATACTCACGAAGCACCTCCAGGGAATTGTCCGTGGAAGCATCATCCACTGCAATAATTTCATAATCGCTTATGGTCTGTCCAATCAGGGAATCCAAACAAAACTGTAATTTATTACCAGCTACCATATTATAGACAGGAACGATAATACTAAGTTTCATTTTCTTCTCCATTTTCTATGCTCTTTCCACAAATGCCTTACCATTTTCCACGCGATACACTATATCGCACTTCTCAATGGTTTGTAATCTATGCGCAATAATAATCAAGGTCTTCTTACCATGCAGTCTGTTAATAGACTCCATAATGGCTGCTTCCGTATCATTATCCAATGCAGAAGTCGCCTCGTCCAGAATAAGCACCTCCGGATTGTTGTACAAAGCTCTGGCAATACCGATTCTCTGTCTCTGTCCTCCGGATAATCGAATACCTCTCTCTCCGATTCCCGTATCCAGTCCCTCCGGCAAAGTTTTAATAAACTCATCCAACTGAGCCTCTTTCAAAACTTCCCACAGACGTTCCTCATCAATTTTATCCTCCGGCACACCAAATGCCACGTTCTTACGGATGGTATCATCCAGCATGAAAATCATCTGAGGGATATAACCGATATTCTTAAGCCATGCACGGTAACTTTCCTTAACATCCTTACCATCGGCAAGAATCGTACCGCTTTTCACCTCTAAAAGTCCCAACAGAATATCCACCACGGTACTCTTTCCTGCACCGGAAGTACCCACAATACCCACACTGGAACCAACCGGAATGGTCAGGTTCGCTTTGTCAAAAATCAATTTCTCCGTATTGGGGTACGCATAAACAATATCCTTCAGTTCAATCTGCTTTTCTACAGGCAATTTTTCATCATTGTCCGTTGCATAAGACATATCCGTCTTTTCTCCGTTAATTTCGTCCTGCAGATTATCACTGACTCCCATAAAGAAAGGCTCAAAATACGAAATATTGTTAATCTGATTGTTCACTCTGTTCACGCAGGGAAGAAGCACCAGCGCCGCTGCCGCAAAAGCAGTCAAAGTTGTGAGCATATCCTCACTTCCCCTGCCGCTTAGAATCATAAACATCATGTAGCCCATCATGCAAACGACACATACGGTTTCAATCAAAAGCTTGGGCACCTGATTGTATAAACTGTACTTTTGCACAGCGTCCACATATCCCTTACCACACTTTACGTATTCAGACACAAAGTGCTGCTCTTTACAGGAAATCTTTACTTCCTTAATACCTTGCACGGTCTGGGAAATCCACTTAAATAATCCGCTGTAATAATTTTGGTTATCTTCGCCCGCCTTATGAAGAATGGGTTTCAAAACCTTCTTAATGATTACCAGTAAGAACAATAACACACCGGCAATCAATACCGTCATCATGGGGTCCTGCAAAAAGCAGAAGGTAACCAGAAATACAAACACAATGGCATCTGACAGAAGTGTCAGAAGCGCCAGTATCAATGCGTACATATTGTTTACATCAGAGGTAATACTTCTTTGCACCACAGCAGTATCTGCATTCAAGTAGAATTCATAACCACGGCGTAAATAATTTTTCATCATACGCTCTGAGGTACGGAATTGGTTCGTATATACAAATGCCAATGTTGCCTTCTGCTGAAAATACAAAAAGGCATTTTTCACAACAAACACCAGAATCAGCGCAACCATAACCAATATGGTAAAGCGGATTTCCGAACCTCCGCCGATGAGCAGAAACATATCATGTAACAAACCATCTTCATACAACGCTTCCTTGTTCATAACCAGACTTACCACCGGTAAAATCATACCCACACCGGCAGTCTGCAGCGCTGCGCCGATTACCATCATAAACGTCAGCCATACCATGGTTCGTTTCTGTTTTTTATCCAATAATACATTGAGTTTTTTTAATATTTGTAGCATCTTTGCTTTTTAACTCCTTAATAGATCTGCTCATTCTGTCTATGCACAAGAGGGTCTTCATACTTGTCCATAAAATCCGGACCCAAGCGTACGCATTCCTCTGCAAATTGTAAATTTCTCACTTCCGTAAGAACCCCTACCACTTTCCGGAACTTCAGTCCCGGGAAAAAGTTTAACATTTCCATGGGCACCGTAGCATCAAACTGCGGATACTCTGCAAATATTTCCCGATAATTCAATTCGTCCCTGGGGTGTGGCTTGATAAATATTGTCCCCTCCGACTCATACATCTTAATCACATCCTCAAATATCTGCTTGCGGATATCTAAGGTACATAGAGGGTCTGTCAAAATGAGTATCTTGTCCCCTGCCGCATGGCTTTCTTCTATCTGTTGCTTCAGTTTTGGCATATCCCGCACAAATGCCTGCAAAATCAAATTCTTGTCATCCTGTGTCAGCTTGTCCACCAAGTCCTGTCTGGGCACTTCCACATATTTCTTGCAAGGATATTGGATAGCGGAAATATCGTTTACCTCCATGTCAATACAATGCTTTCCGTAACCGTTCTGGATAAAAATCAAATTCAATTTTTCTGACATGAATGCTTTCAATCCAAAATGACCACGATTGTCATAACGGGCCGCATCATAATTTTTCAGACAGTTCAAACCATCCTCCAACGCATGATACTTTATACGGTTCTGATTCAGATAAAAACCTATGGGGTCCGAATCACAATATACAAAAATCTCTTTATATTCCTTAAAATTTACCGGTATAAAGGGTGCTTCCAGCTTGGCAAACTTCTTGGTAAATCGAATTCTGTTCCATAGATTTTTAATTAAGTTTCCCGTATCTTTACGATACTTTGCAAGCTCCGGAAAATAATCATCTTTCTTCTCGTCAAATTCTATAACCTGCTCGAACAGCCCCGTACTTTCCACGCGTTCCTTCAGGTTCTCAAAATCAATGGACATTTTGCTTAGTACCAATGTAGCCTGTCCACGCTTTTCCACCGGCAAATTCAATTCCTTCAAATAAGTCACATACACATGATAATAGGTATGGCATACATAAATACGTTCTTTCATACATTTCCAGTCCGGCTCCGCAACAGCGGCGCCCAATAAATATAGTTTCCCACATTAAATTTCATTATATCAAAAATAGCAAAAAATAGCAACTTTATGAACACAAAAAACAGGACCAAGATGTAAATATCATCTCGGTCCCGGACCTCTATCTCATCATAAAATATGTTTCACTTCCCAACAGACGCAGGAAGAAATAAATACCACAATACAGTTGATAGCAAAGTACTGCTCCGGAAATGCCAAACATTGCCTTGGATAATCGCGGATGCACCTTACGCGTCCCCATTTCCAGCCACTTCACAAAGCTCACAATAAAAATGTAAAAGATGGCAAAACAATAACCCCACAGGAAATTACCATCGTTGGAGCGACTGCCCGTTTCCGCCAGAAGTAAGGCTTCCAAGAATCCGATCCCCGTTACCAGCCAGGCAAAGAAATACTTCTTATCCTTCAGCAGCTCCTTTAAAGAAAAAGCTGCTACAATAAGCGGAAACGCAATGGAACAAAGCACTGCTGCCTTGGGTCTGTCCGCATGTAACGAAAAGGTAAACCACGGATTCCAGGCAAAGCCCTGTCCCGTATCCTCTCCGAACAGCACCATATTCTGCCAAAGCATTACGCCGCATGCAGGTAATACGGCACTGCCAAAAATAAATATTTGCTTAAAGGGTACCTTATGAAATAAATCCCACAAAAGCTTCAACGCCATAGCCGGTGCAAACACCGTTAAAAAGCTGGGCTTTATTCCCGTAGTAATTACCAATAGAAGTGCAAATAGCACCCACTGCTTCGCTGTAATCTTTTCCCTGTAAGATTTTTCTATTTTCATATAGCAAAGCAACGAAGCTATGGCGAACAATCTCATACACAAATAAGTGGAATTGTGCCAAAGATTTCCCGACTGATAGCTGACGTAACGATAGCGTCCTGCCCACTCCAAAAAGAAAGGCATTACCATATTTAATATCAATGAACTTCCCAGAGTCAGAGCAGTGCATTTGTTTTCACCCAGCAAAACTCTAAGTAATTTCTCCGTCAAAAATACCGTTCCCACACTGACTACAGCCAAAAACAGTGCAATCAGCCAGGTCGCTTTTCCGGCAAGCAGGTATAACGCCTGATATACATAGGCCGTAAAGCTATAATACCATCCGTCATCTACAATCATACTGATATGATAGGGCAGGTCTGACTGAAATACCCGGTTATTATAATCCAATGGCTGTATGGCCTGGTTTATATATAAATACAGACAGCTGATTCCGTATGCAATTGTCATACCTGCGAGAATGGCAAATGCCACTTTTCTCCACACAAACTTTTTCTCCATAAAACAAGCCCCATTTCTACCATGCTTCTATGCCTACATCAATGCAGTTCATACACACAGACACTTTCATCCGCTCCCAGCAGGCGCAATCCCTTTTCTTCACAAAGTGCCTGAATCTCCCCACCTACGGGAATGGTAATATACTTACTCTTCAAGGAATCAAAATTCTCTATTACAAACTCGCTGTAGCAGCAGCTGATACCGAAGCCCTTGGGAAGTCCATACAAAATCTGCCAATCCGTCAATACCGCTTCCCTGTCGCTTCCTTTTACTACAGTATCTGCAAACACCCAAATTACCACATTTTCGTAATTGGGAGCCTCTCCTGTCAAAACCAGTTCTTCCTCAAAAATCTGTTCCCAGCTTTCTACCTGTGCCACTCTTTCCGGCGTAGCAAAACAAATCTGATAATCAATTTCCGAAGTCGCCTTCATGGAGTATAAATACACACAAAGCGCTCCGAAAAACATGGCCTTCTTATAAAACCTGGTTTTCATACCGCTAAGCACGAAAATACCCATTGCCATGAAGGTTAATAAATGTTTACTTCCTTCCTTCATTTTATACATTAAGATTAAGGCGATTGTCATGGCAAAAAAGCAAAATGCAAGATAAATGTAATCAAATGCTTTTTTTCGATTTTTTTCTCTCCATTCCGCCAAACCCTGCCATGCACATAAAAGCATTAATGCAAGGTATCCTGCAAAGAACGCTCCCTCCGTCAAACCGCTGCGAAGCCCCTCCACTGTCAGCGCCAAAAACCTGCTGCCGTTGTGATACAGGCTGCTTAACACACCCTTAATGCCTGTAAAAATTTCCCCCTTAAAAAAGGGTTGCATCCAATCCGTCTTAAATAGAGGTGTAAAATATTCTGCCGCAAGATAATGATTAATTGCAATATAGGTTCCGCCAACCAGTAAAAACAGACCCACAGAACCGCAAATGCCCCATTTCCGATTCTTGCGAATCCACATAATCATAGGATAAAGCATAAACAGTACTAAATACGGACGCATCAAAGTCATTATACCCGACAATACCAGCATCCACACAATTCCGCAGTTTTTTTCCTCCCTGCGATACCATTCCATTAACGCATAATAAATAATCAAAATACTGAAACAAATACACTCCGGCATACCGCGCAACATATACAAGGTAAAGGGTGTAAATACGCAGAACAGAATCGTCAACAGAAATAACTGCTTCCACTTAGGCTTAACCAAAAGTACAAATACCACACATGCTACAGACATCAACAAAATATTGCAATATATGGGCGACATCATATTCCAGCCGAAAAAGAAACCGAATACAAGCCAGGG
>JAZSII010000128.1:0-7016 GCA_045533725.1 Acetatifactor sp.
AAAAGGTGATGTAGTGGCGGCGGTAATCATGCCAAACAGGGAAACACCTACCGGTGAGGTTGAAATTATTTTTAAGGACGGAACCAATAAAACCTTATATGCTACTGATGTGACAGAGATTGAGGATTTACTTGAGGAATATGCAATCAATACCCAGGTAGAAAAGGTAGAAGAAGAAAATTGGTTTTTGACCGGTGTGATGCCGGTGCTTTTGGCAGCGATTGTGATGGTATTTTTCTTTGTGATGATGAATAACCAGCATTCCGGCGGAAGCAACAGTAAAATGATGAATTTCGGCAAGAGCCGTGCAAAGCTTTCCATGGGTGATACGAAAGTCACCTTAAATGATGTTGCCGGTCTGAAAGAAGAAAAAGAAGATTTGGAAGAAATCGTGGAATTTTTAAAGAATCCTGCTAAATTTACCAAGGTAGGTGCCAGAATTCCCAAGGGTGTTCTGTTAGAGGGTGCGCCCGGTACAGGTAAAACCCTTCTTGCCAAAGCCATTGCTGGCGAAGCAGGGGTTCCCTTCTTTAGTATTTCCGGTTCCGATTTCGTGGAAATGTTCGTAGGTGTAGGTGCTTCCAGAGTCCGTGATTTATTTGAAGAAGCGAAGAAAAATGCGCCTTGTATTGTATTTATCGATGAAATTGATGCCGTTGCAAGACGTCGTGGTACCGGTATGGGCGGTGGCCATGATGAAAGAGAACAGACCTTAAACCAGTTGTTGGTAGAGATGGATGGTTTCGGTGTGAATGAGGGAATCATCGTTATGGCAGCAACCAACCGTGTGGATATTCTGGATCCGGCGATTTTGCGTCCCGGACGATTTGACAGAAAGATTACTATTGGTTCACCTGATGTAAAGGGCCGTGAGGAAATCTTAAATGTACATGCCAAGAATAAGCCTCTTGCAGAGGATATTAATTTGGGTGAAATAGCGCAGACTACTTCGGGCTTTACAGGTGCGGATTTGGAAAACCTGCTGAACGAGGCGGCTATTGTAGCGGCGAAGGAAGGCAGAGGCTTTATCAAGCAGGATGATATCCAGAAGTCCCTTATTAAGGTGGGTATCGGAACGGAGAAGAAGAGCCGTATCGTTTCTGAAAAAGAAAAGAAAATTACTGCATATCATGAAGCAGGTCATGCGATTCTCTTCCATGTGCTTCCGGATGTTGGACCGGTGTATACAGTGTCCATTATTCCTACGGGTATGGGTGCAGCAGGCTATACTATGCCCCTGCCGAGTAAGGACGAGATGTTCTTAACCAAGGGCAAGATGCTGCAGGATATTATGGTTTCCCTGGGTGGACGTATTGCTGAAGAGATTATCTTCAACGATATTACTACCGGAGCTTCCAGCGATATTAAGAAAGCTACTCAGGTAGCACGTCAGATGGTTACCCGATTCGGTATGTCTGAGAATATTGGTGTGATTTGCTATGATAATGACGACGATGAAGTATTTATCGGCCGTGATTTGGCACATACCAAGTCCCATAGTGAAAATGTAGCAGGTGAAATCGATAAGGAAGTGAAGAGCATTATTGATGACTGCTATGCCAAGGCAAAGGCAATCATTCTGGAGAATGAAGGCGTACTGCATAAATGTGCGGAAGCATTACTTGCAAAAGAAAAGATTGGTCGGGAAGAATTTGAAGCGCTTTTTGAGGCATAATGTCCAAGAATTGGCAAAAATGCACAAAAACAAAGAATACAAATTGTAATATTTGTGAATTTTGGGGATGTTCAAACTATATGGACGGTGGTATTATACTACTTGTAACCCCCCCAATACATTTTATAGTTTTTTGCTATACCCCATAAGAAAGAAATACCTTCTCTAAAAAGGACAGTCGTTTGGCTGTCCTTTTTACCTTGTATGGAAAGTTATGCTTGCAGTTAAATGCGCAATCCTTTAGAATATAGGGGAAATCAATTTGAGAAGAGAGGAAGTATCCTATGGATTTCGAGCAAGTAAGGCGCAATCTGAATAATCAGTTATATATTGCGTCCATGCGACCTGTTTTTAATAAAAGAGCTTTATATTCAGATACATCGGCGGATTATGTATTTCCTGAGGAGCCGGAACCATTTGATGAAGTTACCATCCGGTTTCGTGCAGGGAAGAATAATGTAGACCGTGTATTTTTAAGGGCAGCAGGTAAGGCATATCTGATGACCAAGGTAGATACGGATGAGTGTTTTGATTTTTATTCCTACACCGTGAAGCTGGGAGAAGAAAAATTTACGTACTACTTTGAGATTGAAGTAGGGCGGATAACTGTACGCTTCGACTCGCGCGGATTGGTGCGGGAAGCCAATGATTACTATAATTTTGTGGTGATTCCCGGCTTTAAGACTCCCAAGTGGGCAAAGGGCGCCGTAATGTACCAGATTTTTGTGGACCGCTTCTGTAACGGTGATACCTCTAACGACGTGGTAACCGGGGAATACAATTATATTAATGAGCATGTGCACAAGGTGGAGGATTGGGAACAGTACCCTGCCAATATGGACGTGCGCGAATTTTATGGCGGAGACTTGCAGGGTGTTTTGGATAAGATTGACTACCTGCAGGATCTGGGTATTGAAGTCATTTACTTCAATCCATTATTTGTGTCCCCGTCAAACCATAAGTATGATATTCAGGATTACGATTATATAGACCCTCATTTCGGCAAGATCATTGTAGATGACGGAGAGGTTTTGGCTACGGGAGACCGTGAAAATACTCATGCTACCCGATACATTAACCGTGTTACCAACAAGGTGAATCTGGAAGCCAGCAACGAGCTTTTCATCAAGGTGGTGGAGGAAGCTCACAAGCGAGGCATCCGTGTAATTTTGGACGGTGTGTTTAATCACTGCGGTTCCTTTAATAAATGGCTGGACAGAGAGCGTATTTACGAGAATGCAGAAGGCTATGAAAAGGGTGCTTATGTTTCCAAAGAAAGTCCGTATAGGGATTATTTTGATTTCCGGTCCGATTATTGGCCTTATAACCCCAGCTACGACGGATGGTGGGGACATGAAACCTTGCCCAAGTTAAACTACGAGGGCTCTGATAAATTATTTGATTATGTAATGAAGATTGCAGCCAAATGGGTGTCACCGCCTTTTAATGCAGACGGTTGGCGATTGGATGTGGCTGCAGATTTGGGACATTCAGGCGAATACAATCATAAGTTTTGGCAGGAATTCCGCCGTGTAGTAAAAGAAGCCAATCCGGAGGCCATTATTCTGGCAGAGCACTACGGCAATACAAGAGCATGGCTACAGGGTAATGAGTGGGATACTGTTATGAACTACGACGCATTTATGGAGCCCGTGACATGGTTTTTGACCGGTATGGAGAAGCACAGTGACGAGTTCCGTGAGGATCTGTGGGGCAATGCAGAAAGCTTCTGGGGTGCCATGCAGCATCATAGCTCCAGCTTTTCCCTGCCCAGCTGGCAGGTGGCAATGAATGAGCTTTCCAATCACGACCACTCCAGATTCCTAACACGTACCAGCCGCAAGGTAGGCCGTACCAATACATTGGGACCGGAAGCCGCAAATCACGGCAACAATAAGGCAGTGTTCCGCGAAGCCGTGGTAATGCAGATGACCTGGATGGGAGCACCAACCATTTATTACGGTGATGAGGCCGGCTTGTGCGGATTTACAGACCCGGACAATCGCCGTACTTACCCCTGGGGCAAGGAAGATAAGGAATTGATTCAGTTCCACAAGGATTTGATTCAGATACGCAAGGAAAATGAAGAGCTTCGTACAGGTTCTATTAAATACGTGGATGCGGATTACAATTATTTGGCGTACGGTCGCTTTAACCGCGACGGTAAGTGTGTGATTTTGGTAAATAACAATTTCCATGAAATCACCAAGACCGTAACCGTATGGGAGGTTGGTGTGCCTAAGGAGGCGACCATGGTACAGCTGATAGAGACCACCGATAACGGATACAGCACAGAACCCAAGGATTATCCCGTGAAGATGGGCAAGATACAGATTACCCTGCCCAAAACTTCGGCGGTGATTTTGAAGTATAAATAAAAAGTTCCGGTTGTATTGCCGGATTATATAAGGAGTATTATAGCATGAGACGTTTATTGATTCTTTTGGGATTGTCATTGACACTGACCGCATGTGGTGTCAAAGAACAGGCTCCGGAAAATACAACGCCTCAGCCGCAGGAGATAGACATTTATTATCAGGCTGATGATGGGGAATATAATACACAAGCTTCTTACGATGTGTATGATAACATCGTTTCAGAAGAACCCAAGGAAGATATTAAGAAAGACAAGATAGTTGTTACATTAGCATACGTTGGTGAAGAAGAAGGCACTGATCAAATGGATTTTTGGGTCACGTCCTTTAATCAGAGCAATGATAAATATTATGTGGAGCATACGCCCTATTCCGGGAGCCTTCAATTGGAAGATATACAAAGGAAATTGAATATCGAAGTAGGGGCCGGAAGTGGACCGGATATCATGACAGCTGATATTTTTCCGCTTACCACGGAGGTCTTGGAAAAAGGAGTGCTTGTGGATCTGGCACCATATATGGCGGCCAGTGGCATCACCGAAGAAAAGTATTATCCTGCCTACAAGACATTTGAAGTGGATGATAAGGTGTACGGAGTAGTACCGAATGTGCAGGTCAGCATGATAAGTATTGATGCAAAGATATTGGATGACTATGAAGTGCCGGATTTTGAAACTTTTGTAAATAAGCTTTGGGAGTATCCGGAAGAGGTAGCACTTATGCCCTTTGGAGATGCAAGCACAGCACTGTATTATCTGATTGTCGGTTCGGAAGATATTTGGGGAATGGTGGATTGGGAGAAGAAAGAGTGTGATTTTTCGGGAGAATTCTTTTCGCGTATACTGGATGTATCTAAGAGATATGGAGAAAATTGCCAAAAAGGATGCGAACCGTTACTTAATTACATGAGCGCTGTTCCGATGAATTATGAAGGGAATAAGGCGTTGAAAGCCCAGGGAAGAGCGCTTATCAATTTCTATTTTGATGAAGGAAATTTCCCCATCTACAATGATTCGGCGGCTTTTGTCATAAATGCAAACACAGAAGTATTGGAAGGTGCATGGGCATTCTTATCCTTTGTAATGTCAAAGCAGGGACAAAATCTGAATTTCCTTTTATCGCCGGTTCACAAGGAGTTGTCCTATGATTTGCTGAAAAGGGAGTTTGAATTAATTAAAGAAGGAAAGACATATATAGATACGGAAGATGGAGGGCAAGTGAAGAAAGAACTTGCAGATGATGTGGATGTGCTCTTGGAGGAAATAACTGCTCTCTATGACAGTGGTCATCGATTACCATATAGAACGGATGCCATCCTGAGTATTATTTTTGAAGAGACCGCAAGCTATTTCTCCGGAGATAAAAGCAAAGAAGAAGTAATCCGCATCATTGAATCCAGAGTCAATTTGTATTTAAGTGAATTGGAATAAATCGTGATAAGAATGTTAGCAAAAAATCTTGCAATTTGTAGGAACATATGCTACAATTCGATTTTGTTAGGACATACATGTCCTATATGGGTGGATTCCCGAGTGGCCAAAGGGGACAGACTGTAAATCTGCTGCAAATTGCTTCGGTGGTTCGAATCCACCTCCGCCCATGCCGTGTTGATGAGGTCAATGGAACAGTGCTTAGCGCGTATGTCCATGCTTTCGACTATAACACGCCACGCTGGTGTGGCGGAATAGGCAGACGCAAGGGACTTAAAATCCCTCGGGGGCAACCCCGTGCCGGTTCAAGTCCGGCCACCAGCAGTTTTAAGAGAGTAGAGAAAACACTGAAAAATTCAATGTTTTCTCTATTTTTTTGTGTGGTGGGATTTGTATGTACATGTATGTACGATACAGAGTACGTTAAGATAGTGCCGAAGTCATTATTGCGGCGGTATCGGTTGTGGGCGTTACACGCCTTAGATAATGCATGCTCATAGCGGCTGTAGAGTGCCCTAAGAGCCGTTGTAAGGTAGGCAAGTCCATTCCGTTGGAATACAGTATAGAGGCGGTGCAGAACCTTATTTTGTGGCTTGAACGTACGGGAACGCCGCATTCTTCACAGTAGCGTTTCAACCATCGATTAAAAGAGTTGGCGTTTAACTGTTTGCTGCCTTTCATCAAAATAAATTCTCCGTCCAGATTCTGCTCTCTGATTTTCTCCAACAATCGCAACGCCTCTGTGGTAAGCGGCTGATAACGAAAGCCGTGGTCCGTATTTCCTTTTACATGGTCTACATTTACATGCTCCCTCTTGCTGAAGGTCAAGTCATCATTCATTTTCCGTTCGGTAACTAACTGTGACTGAATGTGGAGATTATCGCCCTCTATGTCGCTCCAACGCAAGGACAGAAGTTCTCCGATACGAGCCACAAGCTGAAAATCAAGCTGTATTGCGAGGGAATACATATCATTGTTTCCCGCAAGGTGTGCCAGCAGTTTCTTTCTATCATCAAGGGTAAATACATCGTCGGAATGATTTACCGCTTTAAAAGTGAAATTGCGGCTGCTAATGTCCTTTACCGGATTGTGTGTCACAATCCCTTCTTCAATGGCGTAATAATAGATACCATTGATAAGGCTCTTGATATTATTGAACTTCTTCCGTGTCAGTTGTCTATCCTTTGTCCATTGCCGGAACACACGGATAAAGTCTTTGGGCGTTAAGTCCACTAGAGGAACTTGTGAGATAGGATTGTCCTTGAGGTAGGCGTTCCAGGTGTGGGAGGTCTCTTTCAAAGTCTGGTCACATACGGGAGAGCAATCCCTACGCCATATCATCCATTCCGGATATAGGTCTGCAAGGGATGAGGTTGCTCTGCCATATTCCAACTCATACAGAACCGACAATAATCCCTCATAGCTTGTAGAGGTATATTGCTTGCGGTTGATGTAAATGTAGTATTGTCTGCCGTCCTTTCTTGTTTTGATTTTCTCTTTATATTTCCGTTCAATTTCCTGTTTCTTTTTCATATA
>JAZSII010000165.1:0-9127 GCA_045533725.1 Acetatifactor sp.
TGTATGATATTTTGTTAAGTTACGGTATTGTTGCATAAAGAATAGAACAGAAAAACTCCGCGCAATTGCGCGGAGCTTTTTGTTTGTCAGGCTAAACTTATACTAACATATCAAAGTTGCCGCCTACGGAAGGATTCACGGATCTTTCCATAGCAGCAGCGTCGATCATGTTGATGATTCCCTGTCCTGCTGCTTCGTTAGTTT
This sequence comes from Acetatifactor sp., assembly GCA_045533725.1. Lineage (GTDB taxonomy): Bacteria > Bacillota > Clostridia > Lachnospirales > Lachnospiraceae > Acetatifactor. The sequence goes on from JAZSII010000165.1 coordinate 205, forward strand.
CCATTGCCTTATCCAGAACGGCTATGCCAAGTCTTGATAATGTGTTAGTTTGAGCCATCGCCATAGAAATAGAAGCTATATCCATAAGCATGCCCTCCTTACACCTCTATTATCGGTAGAAAAAACGGATTTGTAAATACATATTTTAAAGAATAGGACAACTTGTATAATTTGACAACAATATATTTCTATGATAATCTTTTTTTTACATTATCTGTCACATGTAAAGTGAAAGGAAGGTATTATGATTGAAATTTTAAACGGCACAAGAGAAACGGTCGTTTATCGGGATTTTAGGGGTATAAAACTTTATCATAATATTGAAAAAGACAGTTATCCGGAACATTGGCATTCGGCAATTGAGATTATTGTTCCGAGTGAGAATAGTTATACCGTTGTTCTTGACGATATGTCATATACGTTTTCGGAGGGGGATGTTTTTATTGTCCCGCCCGGAATTATGCATGAACTGGTTGCACCAACTTCCGGTGGAGAGCGGTTGATTGTATTGTTGGATTATAATATGTATAGCAATATAGAAGGAATGGACGTTTTACTACAAATGCTCCATCCGTATATGCTTATAACAAAAGATGAATATCTGGAGCTGAACAAGAGATTACGTTTTTATTTGGACGAGATCAGCCGTGAGTATGCTAATGCTGGAGAGTATGCAGAAGCGACAATATATTCGCTGTTTTTGAGATTCTTTGTTGCTATTGGGAAAACGAAATTCGATAAAACGAGAAGAGTATCGGGAAGTCAGACCGGAAAACAACCGGAATATATAGATAAGATCCGAATGGTGTGTAACTATATTTCCGAGCATTGTACGGAAAATATGAATGTTGAAGATTTGTCCGACATGGCTGGATTTTCCAAATTCCATTTTGCTCGATTGTTTAAACAATATACAGGTTTGTCCTGCTATGAGTATTTGATGCGGACAAGAGTGGAACATGCAGAGAAACTTTTGGTACAACCGGAAATAACAATTACGGAAGTTGCAATGCTTTCCGGGTTTAATAGTTTGTCCACATTTAACAGAGTTTTTAAAACGCACAAGAATTGTACGCCGACAGAATATAAGACATTAAACCGTAAATAAGAGATTTATATGAGAAAAATACCGTACTTACATAGTTGTAAGTACGGTATTTTCTTATTTCAGTAATACCAATAATTTATTTATGGTAATTCATCAACATCGCCGAATGTAGCAACCCATTTTTCAGAACGTTCGTCAATGATTGCCTGACCGCCGCTACTTAAGTAATCTGCAATACCGGCATCCCATACGGATTCAAATTCTGCTGTAGGAGCAACAACAGCTGTATCATAGATAATGTCTCTCTTTTCAGAAAGTGCAGGACCCATACCTTCTTCTGCTGTGATTGCGCCAACATTTACATTCTGCTCGGAACGAGCATCTGTCATAGCAATTTCATATGATTTAGAAACGTCTGCAGGGTCTGCTTCTGCATAAGAATATGCAAGGGATTTAAGCGTTGCTTCTTCTGTAGCTAAGCAAAGACCATTACATGTAATAGTATAGTCGATGTTCTGTCCGGAGTTCATGATAGCTTCGCCTTCAGCAGCCATAGAAGCATAAACGCCTTCTTCGATAACGGTATGTGTAACACCTTCGTCACCAAGCTGTAAGTACTGAATGTGTTCAGGATCACTGATCCAATCTAAGTATAACATGGAAGCAAGTGGTTCATCATTTGTGTTAGGGAAGAAGATCTTACGATCGCCTGCTGAACTTGTGATGAACTTTGTATGTGTTCCCTTAGAATCTTCAAATGGATCGATAGCTACGAATTTAGCATCAGGACCAACTAATCTTGTTAAGTTAGAAGCAATACTGTCTGTACCGTTTCTCCAAGGATAATCCCAGTTGTGTGTGAAAGCACCAACATAACCGGCTTTCATCATATCATCTTCTGTTGTGTCGCCGCTTCCGTATAAAGCGAAATCATTCCAAAGAAGCCCTTCATTGTACCATTTGTTTAATAACTGAACAGCTTCTTTTGTTCCGGCCTGTGTAAGTTTTCTGTCATCAAATCCGTTTGTATAGTATTCTCTAAGAGAAATGTCAGGGTTAATGAAGGATTCGATTAATGTAGCAGCTCTCCAACCCACATCGTAACTCATAGAATAAGGAACCATCTTATCGGCATCTGCGCCAAGAAGAGTATCAGCGTTGTCTCTGAAAGCGATAATAGTTGCTTCAAATTCTGCTCTTGTTGTAGGAGTTGCTAATCCTAACTGATCAAGCCAGTCCTGACGGATGAAGGTGTTAATTCTAGCTGTATTAGCTCTCTTACCTTCGATTGCCCAAAGAGTACCTGATGCAGGATCTCTGTTCCAGTTAATGTTTGTATCACCAAGCCAGTTCCAAAGGTTAGGAAGTAATTCTTTGTAGTCGTCTACAAAAGGTCCCATATCAAGAACACCGCCCATGTTAGCGTATGTCTGGATTGTAGGATAGTCGTATGTTAAGCAGATGTCAGGAGCATCGCCTGCTGCAAGTAAGTTGTTGATCTGTTCAACTTCTGTCCAACGAGGAACAGCAACAAATTCAACTTCTACGTTGTATGTTTCAAGCATGCCCTTCTTGATATAGTCTGTGTACATGTTGTTAGTAGGATCTGATCCGCCGTCATTTCCACGGTCGTAGATTTCTACTGTGATTTTTCTTGTTTCAGCGAATTTGCCGTCAACGAGTTCTCCGTTGCTAGGATCTGCTGCTTCTTCAGGAGCAGCTTCTTCAGCAGGAGCTTCAGCTTCAGCCTCAACTTCGGCTGCCGGAGCATCTGCAGGTGCAGTTTCTGTGCTGCCACAAGCGGTTAATGACATGGTCATAACACCCGCAAGTAAGAGTGCGATAATTCTCTTTTTCACTTTGGTTTTCCTCCCTAAAAATAAAATTAAAAATGTTTTATATGAATGAACGCATAAAATAGAAATGCGCTTATTCCTTAACAGCACCTACGGTAACACCGTGGATAAAGTATTTTTGTAACCACGGATAAATACATAGGATTGGAATGGTAGAGAACATAACAATTGCGGCTTTCAATGATTCAGAAAGTCCGGGGGTGGAGAAACCTTCCAAAGTTGCGACCTCTACCTGATTAATGTTGTTCAAAATATTATATAAGAGTAACTGTAATGGATAAAAATCCTTGTTGTTCATATACATGAGGGCGTCTGAGTAACCATTCCAGCGGCCTACAGCATAGAATAATGCTAATGTTGCAAGAACCGGTTTGGAAAGCGGCAGGTAAATACTTGTTAGTATTTTGAAGAATGAAGCCCCGTCAATTTCAGCGGATTCGCGTAAACTATCCGGAATACCATAGAAGAAACTTCGCATGATAATCATGTTATAGACACTTAAACAACTTGGAATAATTAATACCAAAGGATGATTTAAGATGCCCAACGATTTCATTAATAAGTAATTTGGAATAGTACCTGCATTAAAGAACATCGTAATGGTAATAACAATGTTAATAAATCCGCGTCCTTTTAAATTTTCAAAAATAAGCGGGTATGCACAAATGGTAGTCATTGTTAAAGAAACAATGGTACATACAACTGTTAAAAATACAGTCCATAAGAATGACTTGATGTATTTTATATCACCCAATACCATTGCATAAGCATCGAAGTTGAGTCCTTTTGGCCATAGGTAAACCTCGCGTTTAATTAAAAATTCGGTTTCGCTAAGCGATCTGGCAAGTAAGTTAATCATTGGTACCAGGCATATAATGCAGACCAAGACGCAAATAAGAACAAAAATCCAGTCGCCTGCTTTGGCGGCTTTTGATCTAATCATTTATTTATCCTCCTTTTTCTTTTACCAAATTCCCCGTTCGCCCAATTTACGAGAAATCCAATTGGCCAAAAGAAGGAAAAATACGCAAATAATAGACTGGAAGAAACCGACAGCAGTTGTTAATGAGAACTGAAGTCCCTTAATACCATTCTTATAAACGAAAGTAGAAAGGACATTAGCAACATCCATAACAAGGTTGTTCTGTAATGCGAAAGGTCGGTCGAAACCACTTCCCAGAATGTTGCCTAAGCTCATGATTAACAATACGACAATGGTTGGCTTGATACCCGGGAGGGTAATGTGCCACATTTTTTTGAAGCGTCCGGCGCCATCTACAGATGCTGCTTCATATAATTCCGGGTTAATGCCGGCAATGGCTGCAAGGTATACGATTGAATTCCAACCAAAACTCTGCCATACGCCAAGGAATATGTATGTGGCAACCCAATGATTGGATTCGTTCAAAAACGGAATAGGTTCAAAACCGAGATTCTGAACCACCATGTTAATCAAACCATTGGTAGGGGCAAAAAGCTGCAATGCTAATCCGTAAATAATAACCCAGGATAGGAAATGCGGCATATAAGCGATTGTCTGTGTGATTCGTTTGAACCGTTTAAATACCAATTCATTTAATATAAGTGCAAATATAATAGGAATTGGGAAGCCGATTACAAGGTCGAATATATTCAAAAGCAATGTATTGCGCAGGGCATACAAAAAATCCCTATTTTTGAATGCTTTGATAAAATATTCAAAACCATGATTGTCTGCAAGAGGCATCTCCCAAACGCTTTGTACAATGCTGTAATCTTTAAATGCTATCTGAATATAAATCATGGGGATGTATTTAAAAATCAGTAAATACAGCATTGGTATGGCAAGCAAAGCATATAATTGCCAATACCGTTTCATATAGACAGCAAAGGGTTTTTTGTTGGTTTGTGTATTGATTTCTTTCTTTAAAGGAGTTTTCACGCCTGCACCTCCATTTTTATCTTATAAAAAATTATAGGGGACGAAAAAAGACCAATTCTACTCATATTTTGCCGATTTTGTGCATGTTTCTCAGAATTCCGCCAAAGAGAATGGAGATGGCAAAAAAACCTTGTTATATTTGGATATTTTTGAATTGGAAAAGAGTCGAAAATATACAAAAAGCACAAATGATATTCTGTGGTTTTTCAGATTTTGCTCTGGTAAAGCATAAAATGAGATATAAAAGCATTATTTGGGAAATAAAGTTAAAATGGGAAATAGAATGCATTTTACAAACAAAAAGATTACTGCGACGCAGCAATCTTTTTGTTGTGACGTTTATAGTTTGGCAACAAACGGGCTCATTGGGAACCCTGCTTTGTTATAAATCAAAGCCCCCTTATTGGAGTTGGAGTAGCAATAAAGCACTTGCGTTGGTTTTGATGCCATATTCTCGCAGGTCAGAATAATAAGGTCTTGTATAACTACTGCACTTGCCGGATAGGAAGTACCTTTGTCATCGCGTATGGAAAAGTCTTTTATTCGTATGCCTTTATCTTTGGCAAATGCGATTAATCCGTTTGCGCAATTTTTACAACGAATGACAATTTTGTAAGTAGATTTGCTGTTTTTGGTATTAACACGTTCATGGCGAATGACGTTGACTTCAGGACCGGAAAATTCCATTTTAAAATCATAGAACCTGCAAGCCACTTGGACGGCAAGGCGGTTGCCGGCTTCTTTTTGGTTGTAGTGATAATAATTATTTCCATCTTCCAAATCCATGGTTACGACCATGCCGGTATGCGGGATTTTAAGGGCTTGGCGTTGTGCCTCGCGGATTGCGGCAAAATCCAAACTTGCATGTGTGTGAGTGGATGGATAGTACTTGGCAGAATAATTGGGTAATTGTACGTAAAGAAACGGAAGGGTGTCATCCCTCCATTTTTGCCGGTACCCAAGAATTAAACGCTCAAACATATCAAAATAGGATGCCGGATGGTCAGCATTGGACTCGCCCTGATACCATATGATTCCTGCAATTGTATAGTTATGGCAAGGAGCCATCATGCTGTTATACAGTCCGGTCGGAATATAGTTTTGATCTGTAGCGGCGGAATGGGATTTTGTCTGTGCCGGGAGATTATCGTAGCCATCCAGCATATCCCGGTCCATCCAAGATTCAATGGATGAATCTGCAGAGGTATTGATAATACCAATGGGAATACGAATCAGCCGGTGTATTTGGAGTGCAAAAAAATAAGCAACAGCAGGGAATTGCATAATGGTATTGGTACCGGCCGCTTGCCATTTGCCGTTTGTATGATCGGAATCGGGTCCGTGGAAAGAAACAGATTCTTCTATACTATAGACGCGGATGGCTGAGTTATGGCAGGTCTCAATTTCCCTTGGATAGTAATCCTTAATGGTTTCAATAGTGAGAGCCATACCGGCGCCGCCGCATATCCAGACATCGCCAACCCAGATGTCATTCAAGATGATTTCTTCGCCGACTGAGTTTATTATTTCCATAGAATAGGGGCCGCCCGGTTTAAGAGGATGCATATATATGGAGAAATATCCTTTTTCGTCTGCCTGAGAAACATATTCTTCGCCCATAAAAGACACCATGATGTTTCGGCCGGGAATATCCCATCCCCAGATATGAATATCTTTCTTTTGCTGCAATACCATACCATTGCTGATGAGTTTTGGTAATCTCATGAAGATAGCGACCTCCATTTCGTAATCTGTTCAGATATATTGACGGATTCATCTATAATCTTAGAATAGCTATTTATGAGAAGGTAGTCAAGATGACTTTTTTGTATAGGTTGACCAAAACAAAAAACAAGGGATTTCATCAAAAAAATGAAAAAATACACAAAAAAATCATAGATTACTATAGATTTTTTTGGCATTTACTATTAATATATAAGATGGAATTGAAAAAAGTGACAAAATAGAGTCAAAAAGCATTGTAAAAAAGGTACAAAAAATTATAGGGTAGGATCCAAAGGAGAGGGGACTATGATTTCAAATCAGATTTTACAGAACACAATAGAAGGGATTAAGACGATATCCAGAATGGAACTCTGTGTTGTGGATATTGACGGCAAGGTGATTGCAACATCCAGTCCGGATATGGATAAGTATGCGGCTGCGGCACTGAATTTTGCACAGTCACCGGCAGACAGCCAGGAAGTGCAGGGATGTCAGTTCTTTAAGATTTATGACGAACAGCAGCTTGAGTATATTCTGGTTGCAGGAGGTTCGGGGGAAGCAACTTATACACTCGGCAAGATGGCGGCTTTCCAGATTCAGAATCTGCTGGTAGCGTATAAAGAGAGATTTGATAAGGATAATTTCATTAAGAACCTTTTGTTGGATAACCTTTTGCTTGTAGATATTTTCAGCCGTGCGAAGAAGCTCCATATCCAGTCAGAGGCTAAGCGTGTGGCAATTATTATTGAGGGAGGTACCGGTAAGGACAGTAATGTGCTCGAACTTATGCGGGCTTCTTTTGGTGCGAACAATAAAGATTTCATCACGGCAGTGGATGAGAATAATGTTATTGTTGTTAAGGACCTTTCCGAGATGGAAAGTTTTGCAGAGATTGATAATCTTTGTAATGAGTACAAGGCGTATTTGGAAAAAGAAGGAATTCGCAATGTACATATAGCCTATGGTACAATTGTAAAAGAAATCAAAGAAGTAAGCCGTTCTTACAAAGAGGCTAAGATGGCACTCGATGTAGGAAAGATTTTCTTTGATGAGAGAAATATTATTGCCTACAGTGAACTTGGTATCGGCCGTCTTATTTACCAGTTGCCGATTCCGCTTTGTAAGATGTTTATTAAGGAAATCTTTGGCGGAAAGAGTCCTGATGATTTTGATGAGGAGACACTGGCAACGATTATGAAGTTCTTTGAGAACAGCCTGAATGTATCCGAGACTTCCCGTCAGTTGTTTATCCACCGTAATACTTTGGTATATCGTCTGGACAAATTGCAGAAGACAACCGGTCTTGACTTAAGGGTATTTGAGGATGCGATTACATTTAAGATTGCCCTTATGGTTGTAAAATACATGAAATATATGGAATCATTACAGTACTAGGAGAGATAAATCGTGTTATTCGGTAAGAAGAAAAGCAGAAAAAAAGCAGTCTACGAAGAAAACCTGATTGTACTTGAAAATGTTACAAAGTCCTATCAGACATTAAACGGCGCACATGCGTTAAACGGAGTTAACCTTAAGATTAAGAAAGGTGAATTTGTGTTTATCGTTGGTGACAGCGGTTCCGGTAAATCAACATTGATTAAATTGATGTTGCGTGAACTGGTTCCGACCACGGGTGAGATTTATGTGAACGGACAGAATCTTGCCAAATTAAAACACAGACAGGTGCCTATGTATCGACGTAATCTGGGCGTTGTGTTCCAGGATTTCCGTCTGTTAAAGGACAGAAACGTTTATGAAAACGTTGCATTTGCACAGAGAATTGTACAGACTCCGAGCAGGGAGATTAAGAAAAATGTACCGGCTATTCTTTCTATAGTAGGTCTTGCCGGCAAATACAAAGCAAAACCGAAGCAGCTTTCGGGTGGTGAACAGCAGCGTGTTGCTATGGCAAGAGCGCTGATTAATAAGCCGCCGATTTTGTTATGCGACGAACCGACAGGTAATCTGGATCCGAAGAACTCATGGGAAATTATGAAGTTGCTTGAGCAGATTAATAAGCGCGGTACGACCGTTATTGTTGTTACCCACAACAGGGAAATTGTTAACGAGATGCAGAAGCGAGTTGTTACATTGAAAAAGGGTGTTGTTATCAGCGATGAGGAGAAAGGTGGTTACATAGATGAGAATTAGTACTTTCTTTTACACCCTGAAGCAGGGATTTAAAAATATTTTCCGTAATGCATGGTATTCATTGGCATCCATTGCAACCATCAGTGCATGTCTTTTGCTTTTTGGAATCTTTTTTGCGATTGTCGCCAATTTTTCCAGCATATTAAAGACGGTACAGGAAGGTGTTGCCATTACCGTATTCTTTGATGAGGGATTGGAAGATACCAAGATTGCCCAGATTGG
>JAZSII010000021.1:0-4044 GCA_045533725.1 Acetatifactor sp.
AGTTGTGACCGGCGTAAAGAACGGAAAGTATCACGGTGCTTTTGAATCCTGGATTTGTATCGCTTCAACCGGGGATGTATTTCATGAAATGGGAACTTTTGAAGAGGGTATACTTACAGGTTCATATATAGCAGAAGTGAAATGGGGACAGGCACCTGCTGATATTATGGCACTTTGGTCTATGCGTGAAACCATGGATATGGTAACTTATAATGGCGATTTTGGTGAGAACGGAATTACTGCCATGGAACAGGTGGAAGTAGAAAGCCAGAACCCCACCAACGGAAATGTACAAGGTGGTTCTGTTATCATATACGCATATCAGGAAGATGGTAAGAAATACCTTTTCATGGATGCGCAAGAGGATGCAAACGGATATATATTTACAAACAAGACATTGGGATTGCAGGATTATCCGGATTTTGTCACCTATGAACCGGCTGTGAAAAACGAGAACAGTGGAGTAACTTTGAAGAACACGGTTAATCTGGAGGATTTGCAGGTACGTATTTTTGATTCAAATATTCAAATATTTGACGGAACCAAATGGATTGATATGGGTTCGGTAGAGGAGTTTATGGAACAAGACCCCATGCAGGGCGGCATGACAACTCCGGCACCGAACGAGGAAGATAATGCGGGAAATAGGTATGCCGGACGTGGAGGCGGAAGTGTAGTGGAAAAGGTAGAACCGACTCCGACACCTAAGCCCACGCCGAAGCCAACTCCGAAGCCAACGGCAGCACCTACGCCGGCACCTACGCCGGCACCAACCCCGGCACCTACACCGGCACCTACACCGGTTCCAACGCCGGTACCTACGCCGGCACCTACACCGGTGCCCACCCCGGAACCGACCCCGGAGCCAACGCCAGCGCCGACCCCTGCGCCGGAGTATACGGATGTAGAGTGGACCCCGGATATTTTGTAATAAAGAATAGCGGACAGATGGAGGCTAAAATACAATGAAAAGAGCATTAATTACAGGTATTACAGGTCAGGATGGATCTTATTTGGCAGAATTTTTGTTGGAAAAAGGATATGAGGTTCATGGCATTGTGCGTCGTTCATCGCTGTCCAATACTGCAAAAATAGACCATTTACTTGAGAAGAAAGCAATTACCTTGCATGAAGGAGATATGACGGATTCTTCTTCGTTAATTCGTATCATTAATTTGGTGCAGCCGGATGAAATCTATAATCTGGCTGCTCAGTCCCATGTACAGGTTTCCTTTGATGTTCCGGAATACTCCGGTGATGTGGACGCAATCGGTGTATTGCGTGTATTGGAAGCAATCAGAATATTGGGTTTGGAGAAGAGGACCAAGTTTTATCAGGCGTCAACTTCAGAATTGTATGGTAAGGTGGAGGAAGTTCCCCAGAAGGAAACCACCCCTTTCCATCCTTACAGTCCCTATGCGGTAGCGAAGCAGTACGGTTTCTGGATTACCAAGGAGTATCGTGAAGCATACGGCATGTTTGCCGTGAATGGTATCCTCTTTAATCACGAGTCAGAGAGACGCGGAGAAAACTTTGTTACCAGAAAGATTACTCTTGCTGCAGGAAGAATCGCAGAAGGTTTACAGGACCATTTGGAGCTTGGCAATATGGATTCTCTTCGAGACTGGGGATATGCCAAGGATTATGTGGAATGCATGTGGATGATTTTGCAGGCAGAAGAACCGGAAGACTATGTAATTGCTACCGGTGAGCAGCATACTGTCAGAGACTTTACGGAAAGAGCATTTAAGGCAAACGGTATTGATATCAGATGGGAAGGTACCGGTATAGACGAAAAGGGTTACGATGCAGCAACGGGCAAGATGTTAGTATGTGTTAATCCTGCATGGTTCCGCCCTACGGATGTAGATAATTTGTGGGGAGACCCTACCAAGGCTAAGACCAAGCTGGGATGGAATCCCCAGAAGACCTCTTATGAAGAACTGGTTGAAATTATGGCGAAGCATGACCGCGCTCTTGCCAAGAGAGAAGTGGCTTTAAAGAAAGCGACGGAATGAGAAAGTTGCCATACCAAAAGGAATGATTGAAAAAAATCTCCATATGATATATAATATTATAATGTTGTGTCATAGATGATGCAGATGGGATAGTATAATAACATCAAGTATATAAAGGAGCGTACACGAATGGGTAAATATTTTGGAACAGATGGTTTTCGTGGAGAAGCAAACAAGAATTTGACAGCAGATCATGCATACAAAATCGGACGTTTTTTAGGCTGGTATTACAGGCATGAAGAGGGAGAGGAACGATGCAAGGTGGTAATCGGAAAGGATACCAGACGTTCTTCCTATATGTTTGAATATGCTTTGGTGGCAGGACTTACTGCTTCCGGAGCAGATGCGTACTTATTGCATGTTACTACTACACCCAGTGTGTCCTATGTAACACGTACGGAAGATTTTGATTGCGGTATTATGATTTCTGCCAGTCACAATCCGTATTTTGATAATGGTATCAAACTGCTCAACAGCAACGGAGAAAAGATGGACGAAGAAACCATCTCAAAAATCGAAGCATACCTGGATGGTGAAACCGGAGAAGTGCCCTATGCACTTCGTGACCAGATTGGTTGTACGGTAGACCATTCGGCAGGAAGAAACCGCTATATCGGTTATTTGATTTCTTTGGCAACTCGTTCCTACAAAGAAAAGAAGGTGGGACTTGACTGCTCCAACGGTAGTGCATGGATGATTGCAAAGAGTGTATTTGATGCTTTGGGAGCAAAGACCTATGTGATTAATAATCAGCCGGATGGCTTGAATATTAACATGGATTGCGGTTCCACTCATATTGAAGGCTTGCAGAAGTTTGTGGTTGACAACGGTTTGGATGTAGGCTTTGCTTTTGACGGAGATGCTGACAGATGTCTTTGTGTGGATGAAAACGGCAAGCTGGTAGATGGTGATGCTATCATGTATATATATGGTTGTTACATGAAGGAGCGTGGCAAACTGTTGGGTAACAAGATTGTTACTACCGTAATGTCTAATTTTGGTTTATATAAGGCATTGGATGCCAAGGGAATCGAGTACGAAAAAACCGCAGTAGGCGATAAATATGTTTACGAAAATATGATTACCAACGGTTATCGTTTGGGCGGCGAGCAGTCCGGCCATATTATCTTCAAGAAGTATGCAACTACCGGTGACGGTATTCTCACAGCACTTAAGATGATGGAGGTTATGCTGGAGAAGAAGGCACCCTTAAGTAAGCTGGCAGAGCCTTTTGTGGTATATCCTCAGGTGCTTAAGAATGTACGTGTAAAGGACAAAAAGACAGCGCAGGCAGACGCAGACGTGCAGGCGGCTGTTGCAAAAGTCGCAGAAGAGCTTGGCAATGACGGTCGTATTCTGGTAAGAGAAAGCGGCACGGAACCCATCGTGCGTGTCATGGTAGAAGCAGGTGACATAGAAACCTGCCAGAAGTACGTGGACAGCGTTGTAGATGTGATTGTTGCAAAAGGATATTTAGAATAAAAGCGAGGAAAACAAATGTTAAACGATAAGTCGATTTTGATTACCGGAGGAACCGGCAGCTTTGGAAAAGCATTTACCAAATATGTATTGGAAAATTATAATCCCAAGAAGATTATTATTTATTCCAGAGATGAGTTTAAGCAGTTTATGATGCAGAATGAGTTTAAGGAGTATGCAAGTAAATTGCGCTTCTTTATTGGTGATGTAAGGGATAAAGAAAGGCTGGTGCGTGCTTTTGAAGGAGTGGACTATGTGGTACATGCGGCAGCCATGAAGCAGGTCCCTGCATGCGAGTATAATCCGGCAGAAGCGATTAAGACCAATATTAACGGTGCACAGAATATTATTGATGCGGCATTGGACACAGGGGTAAAGAAAGTGGTTGCGTTGTCAACGGATAAGGCAGTGAATCCTGTTAATCTCTATGGTGGCACCAAGCTGGTATCGGATAAGTTGTTTATCGCAGCAAATGCATATGCAGGAGAAAAGGATATTAATTTCTCCATCGTTCGTTACGGCAATGTGGCAGGCAGCCGTGGTTCTG
>JAZSII010000113.1:0-3919 GCA_045533725.1 Acetatifactor sp.
TTATCACCGGGGCGTACATGTAAATGATATGTGTTAGATAATTCCACCTGAGTTTTAATAACTTCCAAATCTGCCGTGGAAACAGCTCCTTTAATAGCAGCCACGGTACCTACATTCATGAAAACCGGTGTCTGAATGGTACCATGCACAGTATGAAATTCGGCCCTTTTCGCCAAGCCTTCCTGTTTTAAAATTTTATACATAGTTATCTCCGTTTCGAATATCATTTATTGGAAATTATTATATACGTTTTTTATAAAATCACAAGATAAAATTATTTAATTACTACTTCACTTTCAACATTTCATTAAGTTCATCTTTTGTCAATTCGGTCGGAATTCAACAATTATTCCGGAAAACGGAAAGCACATCACTTCCCTCTTTTACAAAAGCGATGTATTGATCTAACCCGACTTTTACCGTTAACCATTTCCTACCTTCATATATACAATTATCGATTACAGAAATCCATTTTCCTTCCGGTAAATAAACCTTTCTTTCCACCTGTCCTTTTTCCATAATAGGAGCAAATAATATATCTTTACCAAACATATATTGGTCTTCTAAGGTATAACATACTTCATCCTCGTAGAAATCAAAAAACATAGGGCGCATAATAGGTGAACCGGTTTCACTGGCTATATCCATATATCTCATAATATACGGTTTGAGCCTTTCACGTGTTTCAATCAGTTTTTTAATAATAATATAATTTTCTTCACCAAAACACCATATCTCGTTAGGTCCTCCACTCTTGCACATCAGTTCAGGATGTGGATTGGGTTGATCCTTAGTACGTTTTCTGTCACCGTGAAGACGCATTATGGGAGAAAACAAACCAAACTGGAACCAGCGAACCATAAGCTCACGGAACTCTTCATCTTCTGTATCGCCATGCAAAAATCCGCCTATATCACTGTTCCACCACGGAATACCGCACATAGCCATGGACAAACCACTGGTTACGCTCTGGCGCAAGGCTTTCCAGTCAGAAACAATATCTCCGTTCCAAACTGCTGCACCATATTTTTGACTTCCGGGATATGCAGCTCTGGTTAAAGAAATAATCTCCGTTTCACCTGCAGCTTCCAAACCGTCATATAACATTTTCACATAGTAATACGGATATAGCATGGCTACCTGTGAGCCATTACCCAAATAAAAATGCAGATGTCCGAATTGCTGAGGATGCACCTCAGGCTCCGCTTCATCCAGCCAAAAACTGTGAATACCATAGTCGTAATAGTTTTTCTTGATTTTGTCCCACACAAAGCTTCTGGTTTCCGGATTCATAGTATCAATAAAAGTAACCTGACCAAAGAAATTAAAGGTACCGAATTGACCATTTTCCGTACGAACAAACATATTCTTTTCATTCATTTCCTCCCAGTTCTCACTGTTAGGATGAATGGTTGGCCATACAGAAACAATGGGCTTAATGCCAAGCTCTTTTAGCTCCTCACACATACCCTTCGGATCCGGCCAATATTTCGGGTCAAATTTCCATTCTCCCTGTTCTGTCCAATGAAAGAAGTCAATAACAATGGCATCAATGGGGATACCTCGTCTCTTATACTCTCTTGCTACCTCCAATAACTGTTCCTGATCCTCATAGCGCAACTTGCACTGCCAAAAGCCTGCAGCCCATGCCGGAAATTTAGAGGCATATCCCGTCAGGTCTGCATATATTTTCATAACATCAGCAGGAGTATCTCCTACAAATACCAAAAAATCTGCCTGATAACAACTCTCACTATGCCACAAAATATGATTTCTGGTAGTTTCACAACGCCCCGGCGAAGGATTGTTCCAGAAGAATCCGTAACCAAGCGAAGAATATAAAAATGGTAAAGCAGATTTTGTATTATAATGTACCAGATTACAGGTACTTCCCTTTCTGTCAAAAGCATCTTCGGTTTCCTGTCCCAAACCATAAAAATGCTCCCCTTCATTAGCCTCAAAAATAACTTTTGTGGAATAATGATCACCTTCTGTATGAATGTAATTATTCACATAATCGCCTTCATACTTTCTCTTTAAAATCAGCTTGTCTTTTCGATAAAAGCATACAATACCGCCATACCAGGGAAAACCTGCATCTATGGTGGCTTTGATATCTCCGTTTATGATAGTGGCAAACTTTTCATCGCCTTCAATAATACAGGCATCCTCAGTTGCCGGCTCTAAAAGAGTCCATTTTTCCTCCGACACTTTATTATTTCTGGTAGCTCGTGTTCTTAAACAATTTTCTCCATAGGGCTCAATCACAATTAATTCATCCCGACGTTGAAATATCAGACGATTTTGCTCCAATACAATCTTTCCCATAAAGCACCTCCCATTTTTCATAATAACCTACCATACATTAAATAAATTTTACTATTTTTATTGCATTTCGTCAAAGAAATACTGAAAAACTTGCGAATCAAAAGCAGATTCGTTATAATCATAAGAAAATAACAATTCTCATTAGAAAAGAGGCGTATTATGGCTGGTTCAACATATGGAACAATATATAAAATCACCACCTGGGGGGAATCCCACGGCAAAGCTCTCGGCGTAGTTATCGATGGCTGTCCCGCCGGTCTGGAGCTCTGTGAAGAGGATATTCAGGTTTATTTAAACAGACGTAAACCCGGTCAAAGCAAAATCACTACACCACGAAAAGAAGCGGATGAAGTGGAAATTCTATCCGGAGTATTTGAAGGGAAAACTACAGGAACACCTATTTCCTTAATGGTTCGTAATACCTCTCAAATATCTAAGGATTATAGCGAAATTGCATCCTACTATCGTCCCGGGCATGCCGATTATACTTTTGATGCGAAATATGGTTTTCGCGACTATCGTGGCGGCGGACGTTCGTCCGGACGCGAGACCATCGGACGTGTGGCTGCGGGAGCTGTTGCTTTGAAAATTCTACAACAATTAGGTATTACGATAACCACCTATACCAAATCCATAGGTCCTGTTGTTATTGATTATGATAAATTTGATACATCCGCAATCTTGGAAACAACTACTGCCATGCCTGATAGGGATGCTGACAGAGAAGCTCTTAATTATTTAGAGGATGTGATAAAAAATACTGATTCGGCAGGTGGTGTTATGGAATGTGTCATAACCGGTGCTCCTGTCGGAATCGGTGATACTGTTTTTGAAAAACTGGATGCCAATCTGGCAAAGGCAATGATGTCCATCGGAGCTGTTAAGGCTGTGGAAATCGGTGACGGAATTGCCGTTTCAAGGACTAACGGTTCTGCAAATAATGATGCCTTCTGTATTCAAAACGGAAAAATAACAAAACTAACCAATCACAGCGGCGGCATTTTAGGTGGAATGAGCGACGGAACCCCCATTGTAATACGTGCCCATGTGAAACCCACTCCATCCATCTATACAACACAGCAGACAGTCAACAAGGACGGCGAGGAAATCAATATAAATATCAAAGGTCGACATGACCCCATTATCGTCCCCCGTGCCGTAGTCGTAATGGAATCCATGGCTGCAATTACTTTGCTTGATTCCATGATGATTAATATGTCTGCAAAAATGGATTCGCTTCTCTCTTTTTATAAAAAATAACGAAAATAAAAAAGGCTGTTTTTGTATGAACAGCCTTTTAAGTTCGCAACTATTTGATTATGATTGTTTCGGTAATTTGTAAAAGCGAATACAATTGGGCTCATGAATAGATATCGGTTTCGTATTCATGGTCATTATTCCCTCTTCCAAATTAAGCTTAAAGAAGGTCATGGTATTGGATTCATGATTGAGGGAAACCAAAAACTTATTATTAGGGAAAAATTCAACATCCTTAGGATATGCCCCGCTTATAGGTAAACAGAAATTCCTTTCCAAAATACCGCTATTCTGATCCACATTATAAACAATAACAGAATTATCTCCTGCATTA
>JAZSII010000104.1:0-9684 GCA_045533725.1 Acetatifactor sp.
GAACATTTTGCACAGCGGAATAGGCAACTGATAAATGATACGACCGATTCCCAACTCACTGTAGGCAATCACATCCCTTTCATCAAAGAAAATCTTGCCTACGTCCATAGCCATGCGCGCTTCTTTGTAAGAACGGCTGACCTCCTTAATCTCATGCACAATTGTACCGTAAGAGACATGTACATTCTTCAAACCGTCTTTCTGCAACTGTGCGATAAGACCCTTGGCAAATTTCTCTATTTCTTTGCTAGTCTCAGACTCTGTCAGGTCTTTTACCACAATGACGTTTCTCTCATCAACCGCCGTAATAAAATCCTTGCTGTTGCTTCCGCAGTAGCTGCGTGATAATTCCAGTGCATTATTATCCTTATTATTGTCAGACTCTACTATCATTACCACCCTGGGCACGTCCGTCTGCACATGAAGCTTCTTTGCACGACTGTAAATATCAATCAAAAGCAAATTGTCCAGTAAAAGGTTTTTGATAAAATTATCCTTATCAAAACGTTCTTTATATGCTATCAACAGATTCTGCAATTGATAAGCAATCATCTTACCGATGGTATATACACTCTCCCCTACACCGGATACCACCAGCACATATTCCAACTGTTGCTCATCGTATACTTTAAAAAACTGATGTCCCTGTATTTCCTGAGAGTCCGCAGGGGATTTGGCAAACTCCATGGCCGCCTTGGGTGCAATAGGCATATCCGTGGTAGATGCCATCACCTTTCCCTCTGTATCAAACACGCAGATATCCACGCGTGCAATTCCTCGCAGTCCATCTATCGTACTTTGTAAAATCTGGTTTGATATCATATGTAAACACTCCTTTTGTAAAAAGAATCTTTACTACAAATGTACAAAAAAATCAACAAAAAATCAATAGTTTTTTATGCATTTTTCATATTAAATATGAATATCTACATTGGCTCCCACGGACGGATTTACACTCAGTTCCATGGCAGCTGCGTCTATCATTTCTACCATACCTTCTCCAAGCACTTCTCCCGCATCCAATGCCTTGTCTAACATTGCCGTTCCCGCCTTTGTCTGTACATCTACCATTGCCAACGCTGTTGATAATCCTGCAATATCCATACCTTGCTCCTTTCTTTGCGTCTTAACGCCTGCGAATCACCTTTTCCGTGATTTCGATTTTACCTGCCTTCAATAAATTTCCTACCGCACGTTTAAATTCATTCTTGCTCATACCGGTTTCTCTTTTGATGATTTCCGGTGAAACCTTATCGTTAAACGGCAAAACTCCATCGTAACTGTCAATGATGGACAGAATCTCTGCCGCATCCTGTTCTATCTGTAAATATGCCTTGTCCCTGATACTTAAATTCAAGCGGCCGTCTGCCTTTACCTCCGTAACTCTGGCAATTACATCCTGGCCTACGCGTACCTCTCCATACAATTCCTTTTTGGGAATCAATGCAGAGTAAATATTATCCACTGCCACAAACGCACCGAAATCATCACTGATGGTATAGACTCGGCCACGCACCTTATCATCCTTTTTGTAAGGGCTGTTCGCCTTCAGGTTCGGATAAACATTCATGGTTGCACACAAGCGTCCGCTCTTATCAATATAAAGAGACACCAACACATTGTCTCCCGGTTGCAGACGTACCAGCTGCTGTTTAAAGGGAATCAGCAAGTCCTTTTCCAGTCCCCAATCCAAAAAAGCTCCGAATTTGCTTACCTGGGACACAGTAAGCTCCGCCACTTCTCCCATAACGAGTTTGGGGGTGTTAATTGTAGCAATCATGCGGTCTTTGGAATCACGATATACAAAAACCTCTATCTCATCTCCGATTTTCACCTCCGGCGGTGCCTGTTTAATCGGCAACAACACTCTGTCATCCGCCTCTTCCCGGGAAGCCGCCAGATACACTCCGAATTCCACCTTCTTAACAACTACCAGTTTCTGTTTTTCACCTAATTTAATCATCTATCTTTATGCCTTTCTGAATTCCACATTCACATATACCCCCGCATCTTCACCTCGCAGTGACACGGTTATGAAATCCTCCGCTTCCACCACATACGGAACCAGAACATCACTCAAATGCGCCTGCTTCTTATATTCCACTCTGATCTGCCCAATCTCAAAATCCCCGGGCAAATAATTCAATACCATACTCACATACTGGGTATTATTTACATGGTTATTGCTGTCTAAATGCTGCCTCTGCACCATAATAGGCTCCAGGCAGGTGCCTCCCTCTGCCACCGGGATTTTTCTGCCTGCATAATTCATATTCAGACAGGGTTCCACCGGATATTTTTCCAGCATATCCTTCGGCGGAATTACCGGCTTCATGGTATCATACTGAAGCAAAGTCCACACGGAATTGGCCTGTGCCAGCATCTCCCCGTCCTTCGTCTTCATAAAAAAATTTCTCATTCCCATACAACCTTTAAAATCATAGGGCAGAGTACCTGTTTCCACTTCCTCCCCAAGTGCCGGATAGCGATAGATTTCAATCTGCCAAGCAACCAACACCCACACCATATTCCGCGGTACCAAATAGGAAAAACCTACGCCCAACGACTCTGACTGAAAGGTGGACGCATCCTGAAAATAATTCATCAATGCTTCCGGTCGCAATCTGCACTTCCCGTCGCATTCACTATATCTGATTTTACTGTCAAAACTATACATGTTTTATCCTTCTTTTACCTTACTTTTAACAAATATATCTTCCCACAACAGGAATCCTTCTGAGTATGATTCCCAGCAGCAAACATATTACAAAACTGGCTCCGGAATAAACCGGAATACCTATAATATTGGGGAGCGACATACTGTTCCAGCCGAAACTCCCCATAATTTCCATGATACCGATGTGAAGCAGATACACCCCCATGGTGCCTGCTCCTATTTCAGCCACAATCCTTCCCGTCTTTTCTGAAAAACTACATTTAGCATTCCTACACAGCAAAAACAATGCCGTAGAAATTAAAAACGTAAATATCCCAAAGCTGTCATAAATCGGTGCTACATTTCTTCCTATTCGCCGGGTAAGCAGGCAACTCAACACAACATTACACAAAAGAGCCGGCACAAAACTAAGATATATCCATTTACGTAATTTGGCCCCTATTTCCACATGCGCCAAATAATAGCCCCACACAAAATATCCCACATATCCGCAAACCAAATCCACCTTTGCCAAATCCAAAATACTGTGAATTTCGTCCGAAACAGTGATTGCACGCAGGGTTTCCGCGCCCACCTTCAAAACCAGAAACAATACAAGAAAGTATTGTACATGTTTTTGGGGTGCGCATTCTAACCACCTTTTCAAAATCGGCAACAGTATATAGATTCCCACCAACATAGGCAAAAACCAGAGGTGATATCGACCTTCAATGATTTCACGCAGTATATCCTTTAACCCAAGGGTATGGATATCCTCCAACCAAAAACAGTCAAACAAACCGTATATAGTACTCCACACAATATAAATAATAACCAGACGCAGAATATTGTGCTTGTACAAATGCTTAATATCTACCGTGTATTGCGGATTTAAAAAAAGTGCACCGCTAATCATCACAAATACCGGTACTCCGAAACGAAAAACCGCATCATAAGAATTGGCGATAAGCCACTCCGTACTACGCACATCAAGAGCATACCAAAACTGCGCCGCACTATGCAGCATCACTACACTGAATGCCGCCAAAATGCGTAACACATCCAAATATACCATTCTGTTTGAGGCTTTTCCTTCCTTCACCGCACAATCTCCTTATTGTATCGTATTCTAAGATAATTATCGCACACACAGGAAGTGATGTCAAATTGAGAAACCTTAAGAAACTCTAAATTTGCACTTTTGTATATGGGAAATAACTTATGAAGTGTACAAAGACAGACAGGCACCTGCTGCCTGTACAGAAAAAACCTCCGAAGAATTCTTCGGAGGTTTTTAGCAGCGCTACAAGGATTCGAACCTTGAAATGACGGAGTCAGAGTCCGTTGCCTTACCGTTTGGCGATAGCGCTATTTCTTAACTACTTGATGAATTATACACGATTGTTTTCTGTTTGGCAAGACCTTTTTTCAAATTTTTAATAAAATTACAACAATACTCAAAAACGAGGCTGGGAGCTCTTTGCAGAGCATACACAGCCTCGCTGATTATTCCTATACTTCAAACAACAAATCGCCGTAAGAAGGCATTGGCCATACTTCCTTAGCCACAAGCATTTCCAGCTTATCCACCGGTGCACGAAGGGCGTTCATGGCAGGTGTTACGCTGTCCTTGTAGTAGAAGGCTCTTTCCTTGGGACAGGCCATACCCTTTGCAGCCGCTTCCGCCTTTTCCAACGCATCCAAAGCGTTCTTGGTCTCTGCCAGCTTATCCGATACTTCCTTCAAGAGCTCCATCTGTACGGTAGCATCCGCACCGGCTTCCTTTACTGCAATTACGGTATCTGCCAAAATCTTGGTATACTTCACTACTGCGGGCAAAATCTGCTTTCTGGTCATATCAATCATGGTCAGGGCTTCAATATTGATGGTCTTTGCGTAGGTATCGTAAAGAACCTCTTTTCTTGCCTCCAATTCTGGCTTGGTAAAGATATGGAACTTTTCAAACAGAGCAATAGACTTCTCTGTAGTCAAAGTTTCCACGGTTTCTACCATGGAACCGATATTAGGAAGACCGCGTCTTGCAGCTTCTTCCACCCATTCCTGAGAATAACCGTTACCATTGAAAATAATTCTCTGGTGCTCGGTCATGTATTTTTTCAACAAGTCATGTACAGCCATTTCAAAATTGTCGACCTTTTCCAAAATATCTGCCGCCTCGCAGAATGCTTCTGCTACAATGGCATTTAAAGTTGTATTGGGACTTCCGATAGAGTCGGAGGAACCCACACTTCTGAATTCGAATTTATTACCGGTAAAAGCAAAAGGCGAGGTACGGTTTCTGTCTGTAGCGTCCTTTTGTACTTCAGGCAAAGTAGATACGCCGGTTTCCAGCTTACCGCCTTCTGCACAGTGAGTTGCCGCACCGGTTTCCACCAACTGGCTCACCACATCTTCCAACTGTTCGCCAAGGAAAATTGAAATAATAGCCGGAGGTGCTTCATCACCGCCCAGACGGTGGTCATTACCTACGTTTGCTGCACTTTGACGAAGTAAATCTGCATGACGATCCACAGCACGCATAATACATGCCAGAATAAACAGGAACTGCACATTTTCATTGGGTGTATCACCGGGCTCCAACAAATTTACACCTGTGTCCGTACAAAGTGACCAGTTATCGTGCTTACCGGAACCGTTTACCCCTGCAAAAGGCTTTTCGTGAAGCAGACATGTCAGTCCGTGACGACCTGCCACTCTCTTCATAGTCTCCATAACCAACTGGTTGTGGTCTGCCGCAATATTGGCTGTTTCATAGATGGGCGCAAGCTCATGCTGAGCCGGTGCTGCCTCATTATGCTGGGTCTTTGCTGTTACGCCCAGCTTCCACAACTCGATATTAATGTCCTTCATATATGCGCCCACACGCTCACGGATGGTACCGAAATAGTGGTCATCCATTTCCTGTCCCTTGGGTGCAGGTGCGCCAAAAAGTGTACGACCTGCGAAAATCAGGTCTTTTCTCTGTAAATACTTCTGTCTGTCCACCAGGAAATATTCCTGCTCAGCGCCTACGCTGGGAATAACCTTTGTGGCATCAGTGTTACCAAACAATCTCACAATTCGAAGGGCCTGTTCGCTTACCGCTTCCATAGAACGAAGAAGAGGTGTCTTGGTATCCAGCGCTTCACCCTTATAAGAACAGAAAGCAGTCGGAATGCAAAGCGTCATACCTGTAGCGCCCTCTTTCAAAAAGGCAGGGGAAGTCAAATCCCAAGTGGTATATCCTCTCGCTTCAAAAGTCGCACGCAAACCGCCGGAAGGGAAAGAAGAAGCATCCGGCTCACCTTTAATTAATTCCTTGCCGGAAAAGTCCATAATCATACGACCATCCTCATCCGGATGGGTCACAAATGCATCATGCTTCTCTGCCGTAATACCGGTCAGCGGCTGGAACCAATGAGTATAGTGTGTTGCACCATTTTCAATAGCCCAATCCTTCATGGCCTTTGCCACTACGTCCGCAGTCTCAGGCGAAAGTTCTCCGCCCTGTTCCATAACATGCTGCACTTCTTTGTACACGCCCTTTGGAAGACGTTCTTTCATCTTTCTATAAGTAAATACTCTGGAGCCAAAAAGCTCCTCTACATTAATCAGTTCGCTCATCATTTTCCTTTCCGTACTGATTCTTCGTACTGTGTCTGAATTTCATAGCACCTATTGTACAATAAGGATTCACAACGGTCAATAAATAATTCATTGAATAAACGGTCATTTTATAGTATAGTAGAATTTAGTTACAAAAGGAGGCAGTCTTATGAATCTGGATTTGTTTAAGAATTATATTAAAGACAAGAGAAGAATAAGAGAACTTATCATAGAAATCCTAAGCACAGCCTGTCTTGTTTTTACACTCCTTTTTCTGTGCAACATGCTAAACGCCACATTTCAGACTCATAAAAACATTTATGCAGCCAAAGCATTTTTGTCTTTTGCCATTTATCTTTTATTTGTTCAAAGACCGCAAATTATTAATTATCAGACTGCATTGGCTACAATTCTTTATTTTCCCATTGGCTTTGCCTATCGATGCAGATATATTATGGCCCCCGACTGGTTTAACCGCGACAAAGTGGTTGTATGGATTGTATATATATTAATTATTATTCTTGTGGACATGTATATCCGCGGAAAATACAATCCTTTGGAACGAATGAACAAGCCGTTTCTTTGCGTTTATTGTTTTATGACACTTTCCATGATTTTTTATCGAAACGGCAGTACCATGCCGGCCCTGCTCCTTATGATGCTGGTGGTTTATCTTATCCCGTTAAACGCTGCAAAATGGAGCCGTATTTTAAACCAAATCGGAAATGCCTGGATTATCAGCTTTTTTATCATTCTGTTCCAATCTGTCAGATTAAATATGGAAGTATCCGATCTGGGGCGTTGGTACGGCTGTTTTGTTAACCTTGGCGATTTCGGTCTCTTTTTGAGCGGTGTAGTTGTAATACTAACCTTCCGCGTTTACAGAGCCCTCCGCCGAACAGGTTTGCGCTCCGTTCCCTTTATTTTGTATGCCGTTGCATGCCTTCCTTTGTTATGGACCATCCTTCGTGTCAGCACTATCACCTTATATATTGGCATGTTCTTCATGTTTATAATGTTTTTCATTTTATTTACTCCAAACGGAACCGCCAAAGAATCCCTGTTCCGACTCTTTACCGTCATAACGATTCTTGTGGTGATATGCTGTTTGGGATTACTTTTGTTGAAATCCATTGTTCTTCATGCCGACAAGGAGTATTGGTATATTCAGTTGCATGAAGGAAATGCTCTCATCAAACCCATTGCAAATATTGTCATGCGTGCATTTTATATGTTTGAAGAGCCCATTACCTTTTCAGACTGCGGAATTTTCAAGCCGGACTCCATTATCAACTATTTGGATTTATTTACGTCCGGTCGCCTCTCTATTATAAAGATGTTTTCTGAGCACTTTAGCTTTACAGGTACTGTTATCAATGGTATTGATGTGGGCTCATATTTCGCATACAACGCACATAACTCTTATGTACAAGCCCTTGTAGAATACGGATATATCGCAGGCGGTGCGCACATCATCTGGTTACTTTACCTGATGATGGCAAGTGTTCGTCGCTTCCTCCGGTCAAGAAAATACCATGACTTATTTATGTGCCTTTGGATGGGCATGGCACTGGGTGTCCTTACCGGCGAATGTGCCAGATTGTATACCCCCATCATTTTCTTTACACTGCTCCTGTCCTATCCGCTGATTGTCAACATCCCGAACAAAAAGAAAAATACTCAATAAAATAACCTCTTGCCCCAAACGGCAAGAGGTTTCTTGCTATATTTCCAACTATGCTTTCACTCTCAACAAATCATACTTCGACGGCATCTTTGAAAGCTCCAGCCATATTTCCTGCTTGGAGTGGGGGCAGCTTTCTACCGGCTGTCCTTCTTTATCGTACATGGCAAGCACCTGTACTTCCACATTACTTCCGTCCGGTTGCATAATTTCAATACAATCTCCTACGCAAAATTTGTTGCGCTGTTCAATCCTTGCCAGATGTCGCATACAGGTCCCTTCCGGCGTGCATACAGACTTTTCGGCTACATCTTCAATAATACCCAGATACACATATTCGTTGACGTACGTGTTGCTATCATAAATCTGAGTATTTTCATCCGGCTTACCAAAATAAAAACCTGTAGTAAACTGGCGATAAGTACATTTTGAAATCTCCGCCTTATACCAATCCATATTGGTGCGGTACTTCTCTTCCGATTCAAAGAAATCATCAATGGCCTTGCGATAGGTTCTGGCTACCGTTGCCACATACAAAGCAGTTTTCATACGCCCTTCAATCTTCAGACTGTCGATACCTGCCGCTACAATCTCCGGCACATATTCAATCATACACAAATCCTTGGAATTAAAGATATAAGTGCCTCTCTCATTCTCATACACCGGCAGATACTCTCCGGGACGTTTCTCCTCTACCACTGCGTACTTCCAACGGCATGGATGGGTACAAGCTCCCTGATTGGCATCACGTCCGGTAAAATAATTACTCAAAAGGCATCTACCCGAATAAGAAATACACATAGCGCCGTGAATAAAACTCTCTATTTCCATTTCCTCCGGAATATTAGCGCGAATCTGCGCAATTTCGTCCAAAGAAAGCTCTCTTGCAGACACCACACGTTTCGCTCCCAGATTCCACCAAAACAGATACGTTTGGTAATTCGTATTGTTTGCCTGGGTAGAAATGTGAATCTCTACTTCCGGCCATACACTTTTTGCAATGGTAAACATACCCGGGTCAGAGATAATCAACGCATCCGGCCGGTCCGGCTGCATATTTTTAAGCTCCTCAAAGTATTCCCTTGCACCGGTCAAATCATCATTATGGGCAAGTATATTGGCGGTAACATACACTTTCACGCCATGCTTATGGGCAAAAGCAATTCCCTCTGCCATCTCCTCTGCCGTAAAATTCTTCGCCTTTGCACGAAGTCCGAAGGCTTCTCCTCCGATGTATACCGCATCCGCGCCAAACATAACCGCCGTTTTTAACACTTCCAGGCTACTGGCCGGGATTAATAATTCCGGTTTGTTCTTTCTCATACTTCCTCCGTTTTCTTCACACTCAATGTAATTCCGTCACCCACAGGCAAAATACTGGTTTCCAGCTGCGGATGGTGAGTCAATTCAAATAAGTACTCTCTCATTCTGCCATGAATGGTACGATTTCTGCGAACTACCGCATAACGGGATTCCATCACATCCCCATCCTGCAATACATTATCGGATATCAATAATCCTCCCGGTTCCAGCAATCGCAAAATATCCGGCATAAAGTGAATATACTGTCCCTTCGCCGCATCCATAAAAATCAAATCATAGGTTCCCTGTAATTCCTTCAAAATATCCGTCGCATCACCCTCTAACAGAGTAATGCACTCTTCCTTGCCGGCCTTCTTGAAATTCTCCTTTGCAATAGGGATACGGGGCTCATACTTCTCAATGGTTGTAATATGAC
>JAZSII010000176.1:0-5012 GCA_045533725.1 Acetatifactor sp.
TTGGCGTATGGAGATTTGGATTCTGTATTGCCGGGTGGCGGCATCAATGTAACGCTGTCAAACGGTACCGCTTTGGATGATTTACAGGATGACGAAAACAGTGATTTGAAAATAGAAACCATGATTGATATTTCTGAGGTACAGACTGTTAGTGAAGAAACAGAAGTAGTGGCAGAAGTTCCTGACGAAGAACAGGAAAATGTTGTGGTGGCAAAAACCGGCGACTATGTAAGAATCAGAAGTGCGGCAAGTGATAACGCACAGGTGGTAGGTAAGTTTTATAAGGACGCAGTAGGCCTGATTCTTTCGGAAGAAAACGGTTGGTATGAAATTCAGTCCGGTAATGTAATTGGCTATGTAAAGAAAGATTTCTGTGTGACCGGTCCGGAAGCGCAGGAAATGGCGTCACAGCTTGGCAATCGTATGGCAGAGGTACTTTGCGACAGACTGGTGGTTCGAATGGGAGCGTCGGAAGAGGCAGAAGTGCTTGGCATGGTTGCTATGGGAGATACATTACTTGTGACCGGAGAGACTGAAGCCTGGATCAGGGTGGATATTGAAGAAGGTTACGGCTGGATTAAGAAAGAATTCGTAAGAGTTTATACCGAATATATCCGCGCAGAGTCTGTGGAAGAAGAAGCTCTTCGATTGGAAAAGGAAGAAAAAGACCGTGAGAAGGCCAGAATCGCAGCTGCGAAGAATGCAATTCTGACTGTGGAAAAAACGGACGAAACCGAAATGGGTATTGCAGTAGCCAAATATGCGATTCAGTTTATCGGTAATCCATATGTATGGGGCGGTACGAGCTTGACAGAGGGTGCAGACTGTTCCGGCTTTGTTATGAAGGTGTATGAAGAATTTGGTGTGGAATTGCCGCATTCTTCAGCAGCAGACAGAACTCAGGGATATGCAGTGGATGGTTTGGAGAACGCATTGCCCGGAGATTTGATTTGCTATTCCGGTCATGTAGCAATCTATATCGGAGACGGTCAGATTGTGCATGCGGCCAGTGAAAAGACCGGTATCAGAGTATCAAATGCAGATTATCGCCAGATTTTAGCAATCAGAAGAATTTTCTAATGTGGAATATTGAAAGAAGAACGTGAAGAGCGTTCTTCTTTTTGATTGCAAAAGTATTATTCTAAATTGTCTAACATATTAAAAAGTGAAAAAAGTGGGTTGACAAAAAACAAGTTGTGCATTTTTAACAAAAGGATGATGATTGTCGCAAAAACGTCTTTTTGTATTATGTTTATAAGTGAAAAGTTATCCACAGGTAAAATAACAGAAAATCAACAAAAAGTGATTTATACACGGAGTTATACACATTATCCACAGGTTTTTTATGTAAATTATGGAGAATTATTATGGTAACTTGCGGAACATCTGTTTTGTTGAGTTCTTCTAAAAATGCAAAAATCGACAAAAAAATAAAAAAAACAATTGACAATTACAATTTCAAAAAGATGTAAAAAAATGGTTAAATTGTTGCAAAAAACCAAACACAATGTTATAATAATCATACAATAAATTACTGGAAGGGATGATTGCATGAAATTTATTATTGTAGGAAGAAATATTGAAGTAACACCTGGTCTTAAGGCCGCTGTAGAGGACAAACTTAGCAAATTGGATAAGTATTTTAAACCCGATACGGAAGTACATGTAACATTAAGTGTGGAGAAAGACAGACAGAAAATTGAAGTGACCATACCTGTAAAAGGTAATATTATCCGCTCTGAACAGGTGAGCAGCGATATGTATGTGTCAATTGACCTGGTAGAAGAGGTTATCGAAAGACAGCTGAAGAAATACAAAAAGAAAATTATTGACAAGCATCAGAATGTCAGCGCGTTTGCTCCTGCTTTTGCAGAATTTGAGGACGGACAGGATGATGAAGTGAAGATTGTCAGAACCAAGAAGTTTGATATTAAGCCCATGTATCCGGAAGATGCATGCATCCAGATGGAACTTTTGGGACATAGCTTCTATGTATTCTGCAATGCAGAGACGGATCAGGTAAATGTGGTTTATAAGAGAAAAGGTGATACTTACGGATTGATTGAGCCGGAAGAGTAAGGCAGTAATGTGAGCCCCGTACGCATTGCGCGTGCGGGGTTTTTATGAGAAAGCATGATTGGAGAAAAGATATGAGTTTGAAGAAAGCATATGAGTCCTATTTCAAAATAGGTACTTCGGTAAATCGGTGGAATATGGGATCTGATAAGGCAAAAGAGGAAATAAAAAAGCATTATAGTTGTATAACTCCTGAAAATGATATGAAGCCTATGTTTCTTTTGGATGAAAAAGAAAATCTGGAGAATCCGGAAAAGTATCACACCAATCCGGCGGTGCATTTTGACAGTGCCATTCCTTATTTGGAATTTGCCAAGGAGAACGGAATTGCTTTGAGAGGTCATACTTTGGTGTGGCATTTTCAGACACCATTTTGGTTCTTTAAAGAAAAATATGATATGGACATGGAAGCACCTTGGGCAAGCAGGGAGACCATGTTGGCCCGTATGGAATCCTATATTAAATCCGTGCTTACCTTTGTGCAGACCGAATATCCCGGTGTGATTTATGCATGGGATGTGGTGAATGAGGCTATGGAAGAAGAGGAAGCGGATTGCTGGAGAAAGAAATCCGGCTGGTACCAGACGGTTGGAGAGGAATTCGTGCTTCATGCTTATCGTTTTGCCAGAAAGTATGCAGCTGAAGGAGTGAAGCTTTTTTATAATGATTATAACAGCTTCCAGCCATTCAAGAGCAGCAAAATTCATGAGCTGATTCTGGAACCTCTTTTGAAGGAGAATTTGGTAGATGGTATGGGTATGCAGGGACATTTGATGCTGGAGTATTGGAATCCACGGGAATTTGCCGATGCACTACATAAATACGGCAGCCTGGGACTGGAGGTACAGTTGACGGAGCTGGATATCCATTGCACGGATAATAGTGAAGCGGGTATGAAGGAATTGGCAAAGGCTTATAAGGAGCTTTTTGAACTTTTGATAAATGCTAAGGAAGAGGGACTTGCAAATGTTACAAGTGTTACCTTCTGGGGCATGAAGGATGACGAAAGCTGGTTGACCGGCTTTAGAAAAGAAAAGAGTTATCCGCTGTTATTTGGCGATGATTATGCGTTGAAGGAAGCGTATCATGCAGTAATGCAGGTGGTGGGAGAGAAATAATGCAAAGCAATAGATTTTTTCTTGCCAATTAATGTAAAATATTATATGATTTTAATATGATAAAAATTATCCGGTAGGGAGGATGTACAAATGGGAGCTATAGGGGATAGCAGAGCTGAAAGCCACTTGGAAAAGGCGTTAAAGAGCGCCTATGAACAATTAGGTAAGGTGTATTATGAGAAGAATGCAGGCGGTATTATTGATGAAGAATATCGTGAGAGCTTTGATAAGATTTCAAAGGTACTGCAGGAAAAGAATTTCATGGTAATTAGAATGCTTGCCAGACAGGGTAAGAGAAAATGTGATTCCTGTACAAAGATTATTCCTGTGGAAAGTCTGTTTTGTAACATGTGCGGAACCAGACTCGAGCCTTTGGCAGATGAGGTTTTACAGTCTCCTAAACCGGTAGCAAAGGCATGTTCCAATTGTGGTACCCGCTTAGAAGACGGTGCGGTATTCTGTACCAATTGCGGAACTCGTTGTGAAGAAGGCAACGAACAGGTTTAAGCGTTGATTTTGATAGTGGTATAAGCAGAAAAGGTCCTTATCTGTAACGATAGGGACCATTATAGTTGAGAAGTGTTTAGGCAGGAGGATACGAAATGGATATTTCAAATGAAAGCAAAGTGCTACAACAATTTGTAGAAATGGCACCATACATACCGCTTTTTATAGAGGAGCCTGTGTCTGTGGCTATTACCAATAGAGAGGCGTTTATTTACAACCAGCCCTGCCCGGAATTGCCGGTGCAGAGTGAGTTGGGAGTACCGTTTCCGGAGGGGAATACACCGGCTATGGTTATTAAAACAGGACAGAAGATTGTGCGGGAGGTTTCTGCGAAAGTATACGGAATCCCTTTCAAATCCTATGCCATTCCACTGAAAGAGGACGGCACGGTAGTAGGATGTCTGATGATTGCAAAAAGTATCACCGTTATTAAAAATTCCAAGGAAGCTATTGCCAACCTGTCGGAGGAAATCGAACAGGTAACAGCGGCGGTGAATGAGATTACGGACGGTGTGCAGAAGACCTCTGAAAACAACCATGAAGTATATCGTCTCATGGGAGTGCTCTTGGAAGAAACACGCAAGATGAATCGTATTTTGTCAGCCATTAATAAGTTGAGCAGTACTACGAAAATTCTTGGCTTAAATGCGTCCATTGAGGCTGCGAGAGCAGGTGCGGCCGGACGAGGCTTTGCCGTAGTAGCAAGAGAAATTGAAAGATTATCCTCCGACACCACTCAGTCTGCCGGGGAAATTGGTGAGATGCTTGGCAGTCTTGAGGTACAGTTGAATAACATTAGCGAGAGATCCAAGGAAACCACGGATACCTTCATGCAGCAGGCTGCTTCATTGGAAGAAATTGCAGCAACTATGGAAAATCTCAATGCTAATGTGAAGGTTATTGATGATTATGTACAGCAGTTGTAATGATGTGTATTATCAGAGGTGAATATAGTGAGAAAAGAAGGTCCTTATCGGTGACGATAGGGACCTTTTTACCATATATACACACTCCCTGTTATTTATTTGACAACTTTCGCAAATATTCGTTGCAAAAGGTTCTTTGCTATGATAAAATAGGAATAGCGGATTATGACAAAAAAATAACAATCAAATATTTGGAGGAAATGAAAATGGCAAAGAAAGTAGTTTTAGCAGGTGCTTGCCGTACCGCAATCGGAACCATGGGTGGTTCTCTCAGCGCAGTTCCAGCAGCAGAGTTGGGCGCTATCGTTATCAAAGAAGCTTTAAACAGAGCAGGTGTTGCTCCTGAGCAGGTTGATCAGGTTTACATGGGTTGTGTAATCCAGGC
>JAZSII010000188.1:0-14873 GCA_045533725.1 Acetatifactor sp.
GAATCTCCGACACATACCCATACTCCTCTCCCGGGACGTGACTGTTTACATCCGGTTGCACCGCCTCTTCCTTCCCGCATGCACAAGAAAAGAGCAGCACACCCACAGCCACTAACGCCATAAATATTCTGCTCTTTAAACCTTTATACAATCTTTTATTCATGACACTTCCTCCTGATGCTTATACTTGTTCTACTCTCTACTTCAAGTATAAAGCACTCCAGAGAAAAAGTGTATTAAGAAGCCTTTAAACTTCTTTAAGATTTCTTTAAGATGTCCCAAAGCCACTCCTAATCAACCGATTTCAACGACTCTGTCATACTGATCTTCTCCAATTTACCGGTAAGCATGAAGTTCACACACATAGCAAAGAAAAACGTCAGTAGTACACTGAGCACATAACTAAGCCCGGTAACACGTACATCAAAGGTAACCAAATCTATGCGTAACACCTGCATAATAAACCAGTGCAAAAGCTTGCCCAGTCCGATACCCACCAAGGAACCCACTACAGTTAACAGGATATTCTCGCGGAACACATACGCCGCAGTCTCATTTTTATAAAAGCCCAATACCTTGATGGTTGCAATCTCTCTGACACGTTCCGTAATATTAATATTAGTCAGGTTATAAATGACAATAAATGCCAGCGCTGCCGCACATAAGATTACCAATAGCACAATATAATCAATACTTGCCATCATGCTGTCGAAACGCTCCATGGTATCCGCGTTCACCGAAACTGCCATCACTTCGTCAAGCTTCATTAGTAAAGCCGATACTTCATGCGCATCCACAAAAGGACTATCCATCAGGTTCACATACAATGTTTTGTACGAAGCTTCCTTTCCGACTTGCTCCTTATAGGTTTCGGGATGGATATAAACATAATTTCCCACAAAATTCTGCATAATGCCGCTTACCGTTACTTGTACGGAATGAAACTCGCTGTCCTGTATTTCAATCACATCCCCCACCTGATATCCGTAATCCAGGTTCAGGCGGTGGGAAATCACTGCCTCGCCCTTTTGCGGATAGGGAATCTTTTCTCCGTCCAGTGTATGCAAATCAACATATGCAGACATGTTCTCTGTTTCCTTTGGCACCACCAACGATACGGATTTCACACCTTTTTCCATCTGCAAATCCACATTTTCTTCCAGTACCACATTATAGGCGGTAATCTTTCCCTTTAATGTTCTATTTAAGATTTCCTCCGACTTTTCCGCATAAACATCTTTCAAGTTTACACTCATATCGTAAACTGTAATTTCCTCATACTGATGCGTTACCACATTCGATACGGAATCATTAATACCAAAACCGGCGATAATCAAGGCGGTACAGCCGCTGATTCCGAGCACCATCATCAGGAAACGTTTTTTGTACCGGAATACATTCCGTACAGATACCTTCTGCAGGAACTTAAGATGTTTCCAGATAAAGGGAATTCGTTCCAAAAAGATTCTCTTACCTGCCTGCGGTGTCTTAGGACGCATTAACTGGGCGGCCACTTCATTTAATTCCTTACGACAACAGTACCATGTCACGCCTACTGAACAAAGGAGCGCAACTGTTAACGAAAAAACCGCCATCTTCCAGTCAAATACGAAATAAAACTTGCCCATATTGTACATCATGCCGTAGCACACCCAAATAATATACGGAAACAATAGAATTCCTATAACAAAGCCTACCACACAACCGGTCACTGCAGCGCTTCCGCTGTAAAACATGTATTTCCCCATAATAGTGCGTCTGCTATAGCCCAGCGCCTTCAGGGTACCTATTTGGGTTCTCTGCTCTTCTATCATGCGGCTCATGGTTGTCATACACACAAGTGCCGCCACCAAAAAGAAAAACACCGGAAATACATCGGAAATACGATTTACAATATTGCTGTCACTTTCAAAGCAGACATATCCCACATTGGTATCCCTACCCAAAACGTACTGCTTAGGTCTCTCCAACTTCACCAAATCTGCTTCTGCCTTGGCAATTTCCGCCTCTGCATCCGCTATTTCTGCCTCAAGTTCAGCCAACCCCGCTTCATATTCAGACAGGCCGTCCAAGTATTCCTGTTCTCCATCTGCTAATTCCTGTTCCTTCTCAGCAATTTCAGCCAAACCACTTTCTAATTCAGCTCTGGCATCCTCCAAAGCATCCCGGCCCTTTTCAATTTCATTTCTACCTTTGGTAAGCTCCAATTTGCCGTCACGGATTTGTTTTCTGCCATCCATCATGGTAGCCCATGCTTCTTCCAATGCCAGTTCTCCGTCTGCAATTTGTTTCTTATAGTCTGCAATCTGCTTTTTCCCGGCCTCCAATTGTTTTCTGCCGTCTGCCAGTTGTGCTTTGGCTGCTTGTAACTGCGCCTTGCCTTCTTCCAACGCCGCACGGTTAGTCTCAATTTCTGCATAGGAGTTTGCCAATGCTTCCTTAAGTGCTGCCAAACCATTTCTGGTTTCTACCAACATCTCTTCCCATTCTTCCGGCAATATACCAGTCTGTTCCATCCATTCCAGTTCTGCCAGTTTTTCTTCATATTCTTCTATTTTAGCAATCAGCCCGGGAATGGTAGCCTCCAAAGTTGCCAGTTGTTCCTCAGCAGTCATTAGTTCTGCCTCTTTTTGCGCAAGTTGGTTTTCAGCCTCTAACAATTGTGCTTCCTGAGTTTCTAACAAATCTTCATTTTTCTCTATTTCCGCCAAAGCTGCCTCTAATTCAGCCTGCTTTGCCTGCCATGTTTCCATACCGGCTTCAGCTTCTGCCTCCTTATCCAAAATCAGCTTTTGGTTACTTGCAATTTCCCTTGACCCATCTTCCAATTTCTTTTCTTCCTCTGCCAAGGTCTGCAAGCCTTTTGTTATTTCCGCCTTAGCTTCTTCAAGCTGCTTCTTTCCGTCCTCTATATCTAATGCCGCCTGATCCAATTCAGCCTTTGCATCATTTAATTCCCGCTCTCCTTCTGCCTTTCCGTCCGCCAGTTCCTTTTTTGCATCCTCTAATTTCTGATTTGCCTCAGTCAAAACATTTTCATATCGCAGGGCGCCGATACTCTCCATACAAAGCTCCCATTCATCCTGCTTACCGGCAATATAATCATTGTATTCCTCGCTATATAAAGAAAAATCTTCATTCAGTTTTACATACACTTCCGTGTATGCTTCAGCGTCAAATCCTTCCGGCAACAAATAAAAGAAACCACTGACAGTTCCGTCTCCCAAAGAAGTATTTCCACGCTCAAATTGAGAATAATAGGGCGAATTTACAATACCAACAATTTTGTATTCGGCATATGCAAAATTCTCCATATCAGCTTCATCATTCAAAGGTGAAAGCTTAATCTTTTTCCCTATATATTTATGGGTAAACATTCTGGAATCCACAACGCACTCATTTGCCGCCTTCGGCATGCGTCCCTCCAACAGTTCCAGTTCATTTACGCCTTCCGTAATACTATGTGCTTTCATTACCTGTGCACTTCCGTCACTGGAGTTTTGGCATATAATATCAAAACTATAAGCACCCTGTACCGTTCGTACATCCGGACGCTTCGCAAGTTCCGCAATCTCTTCTTCTCCGAAACCCAGAGTACAAATCAACCGGAAATCATACAACTGTTTTTCGTTCCAGTAATTCTCTGCAGTTTTTAACATAGCAGGCGTGGTTGCTTTCAATCCGGCGAAAAAACCAACGCCCAGCGCCACTATGGCTAAAATCGCCAGATAGCGTCCCATACTTTGCTTTATCTCACGCAAAGTAGACCTATTCATCATAGACTTCATATTCTATACTACTCCCGCATACACATTTCGTGTAACCGTTACCATTCAATATCCGCAATATCCACAATCTGTTCGTTCTTCACCACACTGCGTATGGTTCCGTTCTTCACCCTAATTACTCTATCCGCCATAGCTGTAAGTGCTTGATTATGGGTAATTACAATTACGGTTTTACCTAAATTACGGCAGGTATCCTGCAAAAGCTTCAGTACCGCTTTGCCGGTATTATAATCTAACGCACCCGTAGGTTCGTCACAAAGCAACAGCTTGGGATTCTTGGCCAAAGCTCGTGCAATAGCCACTCTTTGCTGTTCACCTCCGGAAAGTTGCGCCGGGAAATTCACTAGTCTCTCTCCCAGTCCAACATCCCTTAATACTTCCTCTGCATTCAGCGGATTCCTGCATATTTGTGCTGCCAGCTCCACATTTTCAAGAGCGGTAAGATTTTGCACCAAATTATAAAACTGGAACACAAAACCAACATCATATCTTCTGTATGCCGTCAGTTGCTTATTGTTATACGATGATATTTCCTGTCCATCCAGATATACCTTACCTCCGGTCAGGGTATCCATACCGCCCAAAATATTTAATATCGTGGTTTTTCCCGCACCGGAAGCTCCCACAATTACACAGAACTCTCCTTCTTCTACTGTGAAATTTACATCGTGAAGTGCAGGAATTTCCAATTCTCCCGATTTATATACCTTACTTACATTCTGAAATGTTACAAACCCTTCCACTGACAGCCTCCGTCTAAATGCTTTCTATTTTTCTTCCTTTTGCTTTCTTGCCGCGAACTTATGTATTTCCTCTGTAGCAAATGCAATCTTTGTGATCACATCCCTCTTAGTAGTATAACACCAAAAACTATCCTCCGGCATGGATATATCAATACAATCTCCATTTCCGTGATAATCATACTCAATATGCATACTATCCAAATTAATGGCACTTCTGACCAGAGTGAACGGTTCTCCGTAGTAATTACACTCCAACTTTGTTTCCTGTAAGGTCTGAACAAACTTTCCTTCACCCTGTTTATAAAACTTTGTCCATCCCGGCAAAGTCTCTACACGAACCGTATCCTCAAAATAATAGGTTCCCTTTTCAACTTCCTCCCGGATACACGACCGCTCCCAGTTACTCCAATCCGGAATATGACTGAAGATTGTATCGCCCTCTTCCGCCTGTAACTGTCCGTACTCGGTCATCTCCCAACGTTTTCCGCATTCTTCACACCAAAGCTTAGTTCCTGAAGAATACATTTTGCCTTCTGTTTTGCAAGCAGCACATTTATATAATAAACTATGCAAACCTTCTGCTCGCTTCGGATGGTCTATTTTGACCTTATTCTCTAATTGCCATTTGAAATCATCCTTTTTAAATGCTTCTCGAATACGCGAATTGATTTCATCAACACTTAAAGTTTTCGTTTCCTCCGCTGTGATAATCTGCGTCATTTCTCCCTCAATACGGTTTTTCTTGAAAATTTTATTCCAATGAGGGCAATTAATAAAATTACCATGCAAACGCATTACAACCACGGGCACCTTTAAAATCTTTACCATTTTCCCCAGGGAATCCGGCAAGAAAGAATCACACCCCTCCAAAGAATATCGTGCTTCCGGAAACATGGACATAACCGTTCCCAGCTTGTCCACACAATACTTGATATTCTTTACCAAATGAATATCCGTAATAAATTTACGGGTAGCCATTACTCCCAAATGTCTCATTAACGGATTGGTATAGTCTTTGAAGCCTTCTAATGTCATAACATTATTTGTACGATATGGTGCAGTCTCTGTCATCATTACATGTAAATCCACCATGGAACCATGTGTACACAAAAACAAATACGGTGCTTCTATATTTTCCATATTAGTCTTTGTTAATGTAAATCCTCGCCTCTTTAAAACCGGCTTACAAATCACATGGCGTACGAACGGAAACAAAAAACCCGGACGTTTCGGTTTCTTTGAAAAATCATACCTCTTTACTGTATCTTTTGTGATTTTTTTCATCTTTTTGCAGCTCCTACTATCCCTTATCTTTCGTAAATACCTGTCTCTCTTCAAATAACGCATACCATAACAGAAGTATATCATTAACGCACTCTCTTGACTAGATGAAATAATCGGTATATTCTTTAATCAACCGTCAAAAAAGCATATTAGGATTCACATGATAAGGAAAATATTTATGACCGAATTAGAAGAGTATTACAACAAATTTAACGAAGAAAAACGTTTAAGTTCCCGACACGGACAGGTAGAGTTCATTACCTCCATGAAATATATCCATAAATATATTAATCCGCAATGCCCGGCAAACGAATTCAAGATTCTGGATATCGGCGCCGGAACCGGACGCTACAGCGTAGCACTTGCCGAAGAAGGATATGATGTAACCGCTGTGGAATTGGTCAAATACAACTTAGGTATCCTGAAGTCAAAAAATTCTTCCGTGAAAGCCATGCAGGGCAATGCTTTGAATCTCAAAAAGCTGAAGGATGAACAGTTTGACCTGACCCTGCTCTTTGGTCCCATGTATCATCTTTTCGGTTTCGAAGATAAAAAAAGAGCCTTGGAGGAGGCCAAGCGTGTGACCAAGCCCGGCGGTATTATCCTGGTGGCCTATTGTATGAATGAGTACAGTGTTCTTACCTATGCCTTTAAGGAGCGCCATGTATTGGAATGTATAAAAGGAAACCGATTTACCGAGGATTTTCACACAATCTCACACAAGGAGAATCTTTATGATTATGTGCGTCCGGAGGATATTGACCAATTAAACGAGGCAACAGGACTTAACCGCTTGCAAATCATTTCCCCCGACGGTCCCGCCAACTATATGCGTCCTTTTTTAAATCAATTAACCGATGAAGAATTCGAATACTTTATACAATATCATTTATGCACCTGCGAACGCCCTGACTTAATCGGTGCCGGTGCCCATACCTTAGATATACTAAAAAAACCGTAGAAGTTTCGGCCCTGCCGATTCTCCTACGGTTTTTATGAACTGATTATTCCACTTCTTTGATTATGAAATTGGAAGCCTCTTCCTTCAATACTGTAGCCTGTGCGAGAAGTTCTTCACTGACTGCTGAGGTTTCTTCTGCTGCCGCTGAGTTATTCTGGACAACCGCTGAAATCTGTTCAATACCTTCCACTACCTGCTGCAACATATCTGCCTGTGAACGTGATGCCTGTGCGGAACCTTCTGCTGCTTTTGCAAAGTCCGTCATGTTATTCACAACCTTTGAAATAACTTCTGCGGTCTTATTCGTAATTTCGTTACCGTTCTGAACCTCCGACAATGCCTTGTTAATTAATTCCTTGGTATTAATCGCTGAACGTGCACTATCTGCCGCCAACTTACCAATCTGTTCTGCTACAACAGAGAATCCACGTCCGGCTTCACCGGCTCTTGCTGCTACAATAGAAGCATTCAATGCAAGCAAATTGGTCTGGGAAGCAATATCTTCGATATCTTCAATAATTAACTGAATTTCCATGGAAGTCTCTGTAATCTTTTCCATAGCATCCAATAATTTCTGCATGTCTTCCTTGCTGGCACGTGCATTTACTTCGGCAGTACTCATTTCCTTTGCAGCAGTCTGTGCAGTCTCTGCGCTCTCTACTGCAATATTAGTTACATTTTCAATCGTAGCAGTCAATTGTTCAATTGCAGCTGCCTGGTCGGTTGCACCCTCTGCAAGTGCCTGTGCACTGTCAGCCAACTGCTGTGCACCCACCTCAACCTGTTCAGAAGTACTGGTAATCTTACCAAGGCTGACACTCAAGTCCGTATTCATGGTTTTCATGCATCCCAAAAGTCCGGTAAACTCACCCACATAACAATCCTCAATGGCTGAATCAACTGTAAAGTTGCCTCCTGCCATACTATTTAAAATAATACCGGAATCTTCTACAATCGCCTTCAAATTATCCAGAGCTTTTCTGAAATCGCTCGCCAATTGTCCCAATTCATCCTTGCTTTCATATTCAATCTCAATATCCAAATCACCTTCACTTAATTTGTTGGCTGCATCCTTCAACTCATAAATAGGCTTACGAAGGGACTTGGAAATAGTTTTTCCAAATATCACACACATAACCGAAATAATCACTGCAATTATCACTAACACAATAATCAAAGCGATACTCCAACTGCAATCATACTTCACTGCCGTAACAACAAAACCGCCGATTGAAATGGCCATAGCTACTACAAATGCTATAATAATACAACGGAAACAGAAATTTAATTTCTTACTGATTTTTTTATTTTTTAAAACCTTTTCCAATCCACTTTCCTTACTCATATGTAACCTCCCGGAGTTAAATGTATCTTATGTTATTTTATCAAAATTCTCTCACATAGTCAATTTCATATTGCAAAAAGTCTGACAAATCACAACATTTTTTACGCATTTATCGATTTATTACTCACCCAGCAGTATTCTAACCGCACTACCGCCCATACTTCTGGATACTTCCCTTAAGTGTTCAACGCCCAGACACTTCTTTACCTTTGCCAACACCTCTTCCTCGTCCATATTTTTCTGAACAAATACCATCAGATAATCTCCGTATTGACGTTCATAATTTGCGCCAAGAACCTCCAGATTGGACTCGTATACCACTCCTACCCTTCTGGCCTGCGCAAACACTGTACTCTCTTCTGCGCTCTCATTCCAGTCTCCGTCCGGCAATACAAATACACAATCCGTATTTTCAGGCAATTCCACAGTTTCTTGTCCCTTCAGGAACAAATATCCCGGCGTATTGGTATAACAATTATTCAATGCGAAAAACAGACTCATTGCGGCTATCATACATACCAACAATACCTTCTCTCCGTGCTTCCATATCCATTTTTCAAGGACGGATATTTTAGATAATCTCTCACAGCATATCTTTACTGCATAATAAACAGATCCCACTAATGTAATACATACAAATGGGAATATGCACATCACATACCGTTCTGTATAAAACGGTACGATTTGTGACACCAACAAGACGTATAAAATAGCCGGAATACTGATTAAACCAATTTTACCCCAAGCGATTTTACTCCTTTTGCATAACAACGCACACAGGGCAAGCACAGCCACTGCCAAAACCCAAATCCACCATTTCCCCTGCAGCATGGGACCAAACAACTGCCCAATCATAAGTTTGATTTTAATCAGATACGCTTCCACCTGCGCCAATGCCTGAAAAGAGCCTTTTCCCCGATATCCGAAAAACACATGCTTAATGGCAAAAGGCCAAACGCACAGACCGATTACTGCTGTTGTTATCAAGGTACAAATGTATCGAAACAAATAACCCGTCTTTTTCCGAAACAGCATCCATACGCTACAAACCGCTGCCATTCCGATTGCATATATCACAAAGTAATAATGCGTCAGAAAGCCCAACAATGTAACAATTGCAATTTGTCTTCGTCTGCGTTTGGTTAACTCAAAATCCTCATCCGCAAGCGCCAAGTGTAAATAACAACTTGCCAGTACAAAAAAAGTCAATATAGCGTACATTCTCAAAAACAGCGCCGTTGTCATAAACCCGCTTGAGAATCCATATAACGCCATAATAAGCGTTGCCAGAAATTTGTCCGCATAAAGCCTATCGCACAGCTTATACAAAACCTTCATGCTCAAAAGCATGAATATCATATTCAAAACCAAACCATACCACTTTGAAAAGCTTTCCGTAAAAAGCGAACAAATAGTATGCAGTAATATATAGAAAAGGGGCGGATGAACGTCGCCACGCTGATTGTAATATACAGATGCATAGTTAAATCTGTTTTCCGGACTGGCAGAAATATAGTGTAAATAATCTTCCCCCGACATCCATGTAGTCGTTTTGGTATCCGCACTGTTTGCCTGTGCCACCAGATAGTCCTGATAAATCACGCTGGATTTGAAATCAAAACCGCAATCCTTCAGGATATTAAAGTCCTTTACCACATTCTTAAAAATATCCCCAAAGGCATTACCGGTAGCATATTCTTTCATCCAGTCTTTTACATTGTAATCGTGATATCCAAAATGCATAAAGGGTAAATACTCGCTGTTTGCCAAACCATACGAATACACCTCATCTACATGATATCCCTCTTTTTTATTGCCATAGTACAGCATCGTAACAATTACGCCGATTACAATTCCGCTTAAAACAATCCTATACAAAATCCCTTTTCTTTGCCAATCCATGTTCTTATATCCATTCCTTCAACACAATCCTATTGAACTTTATTTAAAAGTACTACCGTCTCCACATTAGCGGTCCAAGGAAACTGGTCCACTGCCACTGCTTTTTCCACCTGATAGCCCCTCTCCAGAAAGACTTCCAAATCTCTGACCAAGCTGGTAGGTTTACAAGAAATATAAACAATCCTGTCTACGCCGTAATCAATAATCTTGGGCAAAGCCTTAGGATGAATACCATCACGGGGCGGATCCAAAATAATCATATCCGGTTTTTCTTCGATATCATCCAATACCTTCAACACATCCCCTGCAATAAAGTCACAATTATTCAGTCCGTTCAGCTGTGCATTCTTCTTAGCGGCTTCCACTGCTTCTTCTACGATTTCTACACCAATTACTTTTCCGGCCACAGGAGCCATCAGCTGCGCAATGGTACCTGTCCCGCTGTATAAATCAAACACAACCGGGGCTTTTTCTCCCTTGCCCTGTGTGCTCAAATCACCCACATACTCTCTGGCGGTACTGTAAAGCACCTCCGCACTGTAGCTATTGGTCTGAAAGAAGGAGAACGTGGAAATCTTAAATTTCAAGCCCAACAATTCTTCATAAAAAAAATCTTCGCCGTACAAAATTTCTGTCTTATCACTCTTTACTACATCTGCAATGGAATCATTGGTAATATGTAAAACACCTGCCAGCTTCCCTTGGAATCTGCCCTCTGATTCAGCAGATAATAATATCTCCTTAAAGCCCTTCACCAAAGTACCGATATCCTCTGCCGACTGCCCGGGGGTAGGTGCTTGGGACGTAGTTACCAACGCCACCAGAATCTCCCCTGTTTTTGAAGCCTTACGCACCAACAGATGACGCAAAAATCCTTCATGTCGCATTCTGTGATAATAGCTTGTCCCCTGTGCTCTGAAATACTCAAGTACAAGAGACAAAATCAATCGATAGTCCGCATCTACTATCTGACAATCATGCACATGCACAACATCATAAAAGCTTCCTCTCTTATGCATACCCAAAGAAAGGGGGCCATCTTTATATTCATCACCAAAAGAGAACTCCATTTTGTTACGATACTCGTACTCCTTTGGACTTCCCTTAATTCCTTCCCATATATAGTCATTTTCCTGTCGGCAAAGAACACTATCCAGCAGCCTTTTTACCTGTTCTTCTTTAATCTTCAGCTGTTCTGCATAGGGCAAAGATAAATATGTGCAACCTCCGCACAAGCCAAAGAAGGAACACGGAGCCCCATCTTCCAAAGGTGACTTCTCAATCACCTCCATGAGTCGGGCTTCCGCCTTCCCTTTTCGAACCTTATTCACGCAAAACCGGATTTTCTGACCGGGCAGGCTGTTCTTTACCACACATGCTTCCTCTCCCGCTTTCACAATCCCTTTGTTAGGAAAGTCCACACGTTCTACTATACCGGTATAAACCTGTCCCTTTTTCATTTATCTAGTTTTCTCCTTCATCCTCAAAGATATCTTCTTCATCTTCAAAAATATCTTCATCATCTTCGAATTCATCTTCGAACTCTTCCAATTCTTTGCGATTCATGTAGGAATATACGGCATATGCAATTCCTGCGATTGCTACAACTACGCCGATAATAGCCAGAATCCAAACCAATGCGCTGCATCTTTCATCATCATTACATTCACAACATTTGCCCATATCAATCTCTCCTCTTTGATGAAATATTTTATCATATGCTGATATGTATATCATACCACACTTTTCTTTTTTTTACTACACCCTTTTTAATTTTGCAAAGGATGCATACATAATTTTTTGTCCTGCATTGTCAAAAAGAACCGTCACCTTATAATCCCGTGGTTCCCTCTCCAAGGAAAGCACCTTTCCTTCTCCGTATTTCATATGGCGCACACGGTCTCCGACACCATAATCAAGCACAGTGTCAGCCTCCAATGCAGCAGCACCTTTGCTAATTCCGGCCACTCTGTTCAGGCTACCGATTCCCTGTGCTATAAATGGTTTTAC
The DNA here is from genome assembly GCA_045533725.1 of Acetatifactor sp. Taxonomy (GTDB): domain Bacteria; phylum Bacillota; class Clostridia; order Lachnospirales; family Lachnospiraceae; genus Acetatifactor. The sequence continues at coordinate 12,034 of JAZSII010000188.1, forward strand.
CGGCTGCGCAGTCACCTTTGGCTTCAAAATCGCCTTAGGGCGGAAATCAAACGCCGTTTCTTCGCGTTTTTTTGTTACAGGCACTGTGTTGTCCATAAGTTCCTTGGGGATTTCTCTTGCAAAGCGGCTCACCGGATTGTACTGGGTTTCCCCTCGAATCATCCTGGAACGGGCATAGGTCAATGTCAAATCATCCATGGCACGGGTTATTCCCACATACGCCAGTCGACGCTCTTCTTCCATGTCAGAAGGGTCCTCGGACACAATAGTCATGTAACTCGGAAACAGTCCGTCTTCCATACCTGCCAGATATACATGTTTAAACTCCAAGCCTTTTGCACTATGAATGGTCATTAAACAAATACGTTCATTTCCCTCTTCCAAGCTGTCCACATCAGATACCAATGCAATTTCCTCCAGAAACCCGCTCAAGGAAATATCATCATGAGTCTGCTCATACATAGCCGCCTTGCTAATCAGTTCATCAATATTTTGTATACGTTCTTCTGTCTTTTCCTCTTCTTCATTCAGTCCATTCAAATATCCTTTATAATCCACCGTTTCTAAAATGTCCTGAATCAAATCCACAATACCGTAATACTCTGCCTTTGCGCGAAATACCTGCATCATATTTACAAAGGGCTCCAGCTTGACCGCACTTCGTCCCAAACTCATAATCTGTTCATACTCTCGCAGCGCATCATAAAAGCTGATATTACGCATATCTGCATATTCTTGCACCTTCTCCACGCTTGCGTTACCGATGCCACGTTTGGGTACATTCAGAATACGTTTCACTGCCAAGTCATCTTTTCCGTTATCAATGGTTTTTAAATATGCCAGAATATCCTTGATTTCCTGACGTGCATAGAAATTCACACCGCCTACCACGTTATAAGGTAAACCCATTACCACAAAACGTTCTTCCAGCATACGTGACTGCGCATTGGTACGATATAAAATCGCACACTCGCCATACCCGCACTCTCCGTTTCGAACCTTAGCCGCAATATCCGTAGCAATATATTCTGCCTCTTCGTAGCCGTTATCAAACTGTCTGAAATGAATGCGGCTTCCCTCTTCTCTCTCCGTCCACAGAGCCTTTACTTTTCTGCCCTTATTATTCTTAATCACCTGATTTGCCGCTTCCAGAATATTACCTGTGGAACGATAATTCTGCTCCAGCTTGATTACCGTTGCTTCCGGATATACTTTTTCATAGTCTAAAATATTACGAATATTAGCTCCGCGGAATTTGTAAATAGACTGGTCGTCATCACCCACCACACATAAATTATGATGTCTGTCCGCCAACAAACGAATGAGTTCAAACTGCGCCGTATTGGTATCCTGATACTCATCCACCATAATATATTTAAAACGGTCCTGATATTGGCGCAGCACTTCCGGACAGGCTTTAAACAATTCTACGGTTTTTACAATTAAATCATCAAAATCCAAGGCGTTGTTTCTTTTCAAAACAACCTGATACTCTTTGTATACCGCAGCAACCTTCTTCTTAACAGAATCCCCAAAAGCATTAATTTCAAACTCAAGCGGTGAAATCAATTCATCCTTGGCGGAGGAAATCATACTCATTATAGTTCGTTCCTTCAACTGCTTGGTATCAATTTGAAAACGCTTGCAAATTTCTTTCATTACTGCCTTTTGGTCATCTGTATCATAAATGGTAAAGTTGGTATCATATCCCAATCGGGCAATATGCCTGCGCAGGATTTTTACACAGGTAGAGTGAAAAGTAGATACCCAAATCTGTTCTGCTCCAAAACCAACAATATTATCCACTCTTTCCCGCATCTCACTGGCAGCCTTATTCGTAAAGGTAATCGCCAATATATTCCAGGGATTGATACCCATTTCATCTATCATATAGGCAATACGATGCGTTAGCACCCTGGTCTTACCTGAGCCTGCACCTGCCAATAACAAAAGCGGTCCGTCCACAGTCAAGACCGCTTCTTTTTGTTCTCTATTTAAAGAATCATATATACTCATATTTTCGTCCTCAGAATCATTACTTTACAGGTATTACTCCAGTAAACATCCACACATTAATATTAAACACTTCTGTCACAGCAGTTCCGCAATATTTACAGATACGTTCCTTTCCCAAGCCGGTTATGGGAGCCCCACACCCCGGACAGGATAAGGAGTGTCCATCCATTCCCGTTTCCTGAATATACTGTCTGTCCTGTATATAGCTAACCTCTACATTGTATCTGCTTTGCGTTAACCGATCCTTTTTGCCTCTCAGCACCTTGCCGGCTCTCTCCACGTAATTCACAAAACCTACCGCCGATTGAAAAATTACACTGACACGTCCCCGTTCCTTGTTATATCTGAAAATTTCCGTTCTATGTATCTGTATATTTTCAAAATGTTCTCTGGTATCTTCACTGCGACGCATGGCAATTTCCGTATCCAGCTCCGCCCGCAATTCATCTGTTCCTTCTGTGAGATGACTGCTGCTTTCCTCATTTATACTATACAAATATGAGCGCAGTACATTCTCTGCCCTTTCCCTCATTTCCTCATAATGAAATTCCGGAAAATCCTTCATAATCTGTGGCAAGTAAAGTCTTGTAGCTCCCGCTACACTTTTCGCCGTATTGGCATATTCCATTTCTGTTTTTCTGATGCCTTCACCGATAGAATCCGTACCGAATGCCATCTGTGAAAACTCCTTTACTTTTCCTCTGATAAACAGAACAATGGCCGTTATACTTGCTATAATTATTAAAATCAATACCAGAATAATTATCACTGCGGTAGTGCTTATTGCATTCAAAAACACCATTGCCCTCTCCTTATCTTACAAC
>JAZSII010000300.1:0-11082 GCA_045533725.1 Acetatifactor sp.
TTCGGACTGGGAAGATATGGAAAAGCAGTTACACGAGAGCTTGTTAATAGTGGCGTGGAGTTATTGGCTGTCGACAGAAATGAGACCATTGTAAATTCGCTTAGTTCAGAAATTCCCTATTGTAAATGTGCAGATGTATCCGATGCAGAGGTGTTACGACAACTTGGTATCAGTCATATTGATGTGGTTATCATTGCAATGGCCAGTAGCTTGGAGGCCAGTGTCATGGCCACTATGCTTTGCAAGGAGGCCGGAGTAAAGATGGTGGTGGCTAAATGTGCCAGTGAAATGGACTGCAAGATTTTAAGTAAAGTAGGTGCGGACAGGGTATTTTTTCCGGAAAAGGAGTCCGGTACCAGATTGGCAAAGAATTTGTTGAGTTCAGGATTTGTAGATATTATCGAATTAACCAATGATGTATCCATGATTGAAATGGATGTGAAAGAAGAATGGGTCGGAAAAAATCTGTTGGAATTAAATCTGCGTAGAAAATACGGCATTAATGTGGTGGCAATCCTGCAAGGCAAAAATGTAACTATCAATATTGATCCGGAGAAGCCGTTAACAGCATCAATGGAACTGGTAGTTATTGTGCAGACATCAAAATTGAGTAAATTAAAGTAGGGAGGTTGGGAAAATGGACAAATATAATTCAAGTTATTATTCAAGTTATAATGAGTATAGTGAAATAGAGAGAATGTTAATGGCGGATGAATCGATTATTTGGAAGGGAACACCCAAAAAGAGTGCATATGTTATAAATGCTTCTATGAAAATGGCACCCTTTGCATTGATATGGTTGTTGTTTGACGGATTCTTTATAGTTAATTTTATCGGAGCGGGAGAAATGATGGGGGGTATGGCGCTGGTGCTGATTCCATTTTTTGCCCTACACTTGATGCCTGTATGGATTTGGCTGTTTAATATGCTGACAGCATCAAAACGTTGGAAAAATACGGAGTATGCAGTAACAAACAAGCGAGTTCTCATTCGTAACGGTTTGGTAGGATATCAGTATGACAGCATATACTATACGGATATTGCCAATGTGTCTCTTCGCGTAGGGGTAATTGATAAAATGCTCGGAGTCGGAGATATTTATTTGGTAACAAAAGGGAAAATAGGCGGTAGTGGTAGTGGTGCTACGCCGGCTATTCTGGATGTAGAGGAACCTGACAGAGCATTCGGTATCATACAGGGAACGGTTATGAATATTCAAACAGATATTCACTATCCAAATGCATACCGTCCGGACAATAACCCGGGATACAATACCCAATACAATCCGCAGTATGATATGCAGGAGGATAATCGATATCATTAGTGCTTGCAGAAAAGTACTTGCATTTTGAAAAAGCGTATGATATAGTATAAACAATATTTTTGAAAGGAAAATGCTATGAAGATTAGTTTATCAAACAGCTTAAGACGCAGATGCAGACGTAGGAACTTGTAGCTTTGTGGATACTCCGCATGGTTACGAGAAGATACGTCTTGTTTCTGTGCGGTTGCTGTTAATAATTCATAGATGCAGAACCGTAGAAAATTTGGCTATTAGCTCAAATTTGATGCGGTTCTTTTTTATTAGGAAAAGAAAGGAAATGGTAAAGCGTATGACAATGAAAGAAAAATTATGTGAAAAGATTGCGATGACATGGGAGTTTATGGCGAAGGAGCAGGCAGAAGAAATGATAGAGATTCCGCCGGAGGAAAATATGGGTGATTTTGCATTTCCCTGTTTTCAGTTGGCAAAGGTGTTGCGGAAAAGTCCGGCAATCATAGCGAATGAGTTGCGGGAGAGCCTGCAATCGTCTTTGGAGGATTTGGGTCTGGAGAAAGTCCAAACTGTAGGTGGGTATTGTAATATTTATATGAACCGTTCCGTATATGCAGAGAGTATTTTAGAAGGTATTAATACTGCAAATTTGGGAGTGAAAGCTGTGGGCATCGGCAAAACCATTTGCATGGACTATTCTTCGCCTAATATTGCAAAGAACTTTCATGTTGGACATTTGCGGACTACAGTAATCGGGAATTCTTTGTACAAAATATTTGATAAATTGGGTTATCATGTAGAACGTATCAATCATTTGGGAGATTGGGGAACACAGTTTGGAAAGCTGATAGTAGCATATAAAAAGTGGAGTAGCAAGGAAGCGGTAGAGACAGAAGGAATTCAAGAGCTATTGCGTATTTATGTGAAATTTGAGAAAGAGTCCAAGGAAGATGCTACGCTCATAGAGAATGCCCGGAAATGGTTTGTAAAAATGGAACAGAATGATGAAGAGGCTCTTTCGTATTGGGAGTGGTTTAAGGATATCAGTATGGTAGAGTTTGAACGTATTTATGAACTACTGGGTATGGAGTTTGACTCCTATTTGGGAGAAAGCTTTTATCGTGACAAGGTACCTGCGTTGGTAGCGGAGTTGAAGGAAAAGAAACTTTTGACAGAGAGTCAGGGTGCCCAAATCATTGATTTGTCAGCTTATGATATGGCACCATGCCTGATTCTGAAGAATGATGGTGGCTCCATTTATCATTCTCGTGACATTGCGGCGATCTTGTACCGGAAGGAAATGTATGATTTTGAGAAGTGTCTTTATGTGACCGGCTTGGAGCAGTCCTTACATTTCAAGCAGATTTTCAAGGCGGTGGAGCTTATGGGTTATGATTGGTCGGAAGGCCTTGTCCATGTGCCCTATGGTCTGGTAAGTTTGGCAGGAGCAAAGCTTTCCACCCGTGCGGGAAATTTTATTTATGCTGAAGAACTTTTGTACGAGGCCATCGAACGGGCAAGTAAGGCCATCGCAACCAAGAATCCAGGTCTGGCTGACAAAGAAGAAACAGCGAAAAAGGTTGGTGTGGGCGCGGTTATCTTCCATGACTTGTATAACCAACGAATCAAAAATATTGATTTTTCATGGGATGACGTGCTTAGCTTTGAGGGTACTACAGGACCCTATGTACAGTATACCTATGCACGGGCCAAGAGTATTTTGCGCAAAGCCTGCAAAACGATGAATGCAGAAGTATTCGGAGAACAAATTGGAAAAGTATCCCGGCTATTGACGGATGACGCAACCTATGCCTTGGTAAAAGTCCTTGGAGAGTATGAAACTTCTGTTTATAAGGCAGCACAACGCTATGAACCCTCCGTTGTAGCACGTTATGCTGTGTCATTGGCTACAGCGTTTAATAAGTTCTACCATGATTGTCCCATCCTTCAGGCAACGGAAGAAATAAAGCAGGCACGTTTGTTGCTGGTTGATTTGGCGCAGAAGGTTTTGGCAGACGCCTGCGGCTTGTTGGGGATTGAATGTCCGGAAGAGATGTAATATACTGAAAAAATGTAACCACTGATAAGCTGTTGTAAAAGTGCGATTTACACATAAATTCAAGGAAGGAAACAATACCATGAAACTGGAGCTGGCACCCTTAGAGGGGCTGACAACTTATATATTTCGTAATGCTTATGCGAAGCACTTCGGGGGCGTAGAAAAGTATTACACCCCCTTTTTGTCTCTACACAGGGAGAAAGAGTTTAGCCATAAAGAAAGGCAGGAGGTTTTGCCGGAAAACAATAACGGGCTGTGGGTGGTGCCCCAGGTGTTGACCAATTCGGCAGAAGATTTCCTAAAAGCAGCGAATACCCTGAAGGAACTGGGCTACGAGGAGGTCAACATCAATCTGGGTTGTCCCTCCGGTACCGTGGTACCCAAAGGAAAGGGCGCCGGAATGCTTATGGAGCCGGGGCGTTTGGAGAGATTTTTGGGAGAGTGTTTTGAGAAGACACCGGTAAGAATTTCCGTAAAGACCCGTTTGGGTATGGAAGAAGAGGAAGAGTGGGAGCGACTGCTTGCTATATACAATCGATTTCCGTTGGAAGAACTGATTGTGCATGCTCGAGTCAGGGAAGATTATTACAAGAAATCGGTCCGTTTGGAGGCATTTGCCAAGGCGCTGGAGGGAAGTAAGTGTCCGGTATGTTACAATGGGGATATCTTTTCGGTGGAAGATTACAAGCAACTGACAGAGCGATTTCCGAAGCTGGAAGCGGTAATGTTGGGACGCGGTTTGCTTCGAAACCCCGGACTTGCGCAGGACATTTTGAGCAGGGGAAGTTTGGAAGAAGCTGCCGACAATCTTGATAAGGAGGTTGTTGACGGCGTGGTACATGAAGGGAAGTGCAATGATTATTACATCAGGTTACATGCCTTTCATGATGAACTGTACACCGGTTATCAGCAGATTTTAAGTGGTGATCGTAATGTTCTCTTTAAGATGAAGGAGTTTTGGAGCTATTTGATTTGTGGTTTCCCGGATACAGAAAAGCAAATAAAGAGGTTGCACAAATTAAAGACCTGTGCAGAGTATGAAAGCTGGCTGAGGATGCTGTGGGGGTAAAGGGGACAATGGCTGATTGAACAAGCTATTGTTATGAAATTATTCAAACTACTTGACAAGATGCGTTTAGTTGTGTTAAAGTCAGAAAAAATTTGAAAAGAGGCTGTAATCATGCAAACAATTATTCAGTATTTTAAACTGAATAGGGACGATGATAGGCAGCGCTTGTAGCTGGGAATGATTTCCGCAGGTACAAGCGCTATTCGTGTTGTACCTGTGTGAGATATTTACAGTTTTCAAAGATGGCAGTAGGACTGTTCAATAAAGAAAAAGTAAGTGGGACCACATGGGTATATACTCGGGTGGTCCTTTTTGCTTGGAAATAGTAATCATTGTGCCACCGGGCAAGAGTGGTTGCAAGCTGCACCGATACAGTCATTTTAAGAAAGGTTGTGATCGTATGGGACATAGAGATGATGTCCGGATGGATAAGAATATTGTTGAAAGGATTTTGATTGTAAACAGACAGTAAATAAAAAGGAGAACATTAGTATGGAAAATAAGAATATATTAGTACAGGAAGTTATGCAGGCAGAAGCAGAAGAATTGAAGCAACATATTGGGGAAGTAATACAAATTCACGGCAGTATTTACAAAATCCGTAAGATGAGCGATTTTGCTTTTGTGTTACTACGTACGAAACGCAGTGTGGTACAGGGAATTTATAGTGAAACGTATAGTGAATTTCCGTTGGAGAGTCTGGTGGAAGAAAGCGCAGTTGTATTTACCGCAAAGGTGATTGCCGAGGAACGTTCCAAGGTAGGATATGAACTACAGCTTTTGCGGGTAAAAGTTCTTTCTAAGCCTATGGAAAATTCTCCTATTGTAATTAATCAAAAGAAAGTGGACACCTCCATAGAAAATTTACTGAACTACCGACCGATTACTTTGCGTAATGAAAAGGAAAGAGCAATTTTCAAGTTGCAGGAGGGAATTTGCAGGGCGTTTCGTGAATTTCTATATGGAGAAAATTTTACGGAGGTGCATACACCCAAGATTGTAGCTGCCGGTGCAGAAGGTGGTGCCAATATTTTTAAACTGGAGTATTTCGGCAAAGAAGCATATCTGGCACAGAGCCCGCAGTTTTATAAGCAGATGATGGTAGGGGTATTTGAGAGAGTGTTTGAGATTGCACCGGTCTTTAGGGCGGAAAAGCATGATACCTCCAGACATTTGAATGAGTATACCAGTGTAGACTTTGAAATGGGTTATATTAACGGTTTTGAAGAAATTATGAATATGGAAGAGAAGATGCTTGCATTCATGATTTCCTATTTGCAGGAACATTATGCGGCTGAGCTGGGATTGTTAAAAGTACAGCTTCCCGTAATTCAAAACATTCCCCGGGTTCGTTTTGCGGAAGCGAAAGAAATGGTTGCAAAAGCTTACGGCAGGGAAATTAAGGACTATGAAGACTTTGAACCGGAGGAAGAGAAGCTTCTGTATGAACTGATGAAAAAACGTACCGGAAGTGAGTTTGTGTTTGTGACCCATTATCCGAGTAAAAAGCGTCCCTTTTACGCTATGGAATCGGCAGAAAATCCGGCGGAAACTCTTAGTTTTGACTTGTTATTCCGTGGTTTGGAGGTGACGACCGGGGGACAGAGAATCCATAATTACGAGGAACAAGTTCAAAAGCTGGAGCGTCTGGGGATGACTGTAGAATTGTTTGAAAGCTAGCTGATGATGCATAAGTACGGAATGCCGCCCCATGGCGGTTTGGGACTTGGACTGGAACGGCTTACCGCAAAGCTTTTGGGCTTCGAAAATGTAAGATATGCTACTTTATTTCCCAGAGATGTCAATCGACTGACGCCATAGGAAGTGATAGGGACGACTGCTTGATTTTATCACGGAAGATACTGATTTCAAGTGCAAGGCATGGACAATTACCGGTACGAGTGGTAAAATACAAGTAGGTATGCAGTAAATATAATTGTAGCTATTAGAGGAATAAGCCTGTTTGTCAGGAAGAAACTTTGGTAGCATTAGCGAGAAATATACAGAAGGACAGGTAAATGAAATGGACGATTTCCAGGTATATGATACAGTGATGATTACAATCTCCGATGGTTCAGAGAAAGAATTTGCTATTATAGAAGAGTTTGATTTTGAGGGAAAGCACTATATTGTAGTGTCTCCGGTAGAAGATAATCAGGTGCAAGAAGGCTTGTATATTTATGAGGCTGCGATAAGCGGCGAAGAGTTGGAAGTGTCTCGCATTGAAGACGTGGAAGAATTTGAAAAGGTATCTGCTTATTATGAAAATATGTAAGGGTTTGTCAGGAGAAAAAGATGAACGAAAAATGGTTTAAGCGAAAAAAACGATTATTTCAAATAATCGAAGTAGGATATGATTTGGACTTTGCCAGCAAAGCATATGACTGGATGAATGTCCTTGCAATTGTTTTAAATGTGGCAGTTAGTATCTTATATACTTTTGACAGTGTTAAGGTGCAATACGGAAACATAATTATTGCAGTAGAGATGGTGACAGCAGTCTTTTTTGCCATTGACTATTTGTTGCGCTTGTGGACTTCGGATGTACTATATTCGGAATTGCCAAAGGGAAAAGCATTGTGTAAATATATATTCTCCTTTATGGGTATTGTGGATTTGCTTTCCTTTTTACCTTATTTCTTACCCGTATTCTTCCCGGCGGGAGCAGTGGCGTTCCGAATGATACGTATTGTGAGAATTTTCAGACTGTTTCGAATTAATGCGTATTATGACTCTTTGAGTGTTATTACAGAGGTTATTGTAAGCAAATCACAACAGCTGATTTCATCAGTCTTTATTATTTTGGTGTTGATGGTGGCATCCAGTTTGTGTATGTACAGTCTGGAACATGAAGCGCAGCCGGAAGTGTTCAGCAATGCATTTTCCGGTATTTGGTGGGCAACTTCTACTTTGCTTACTGTAGGGTATGGTGATATCTATCCAATTACCACTCTGGGTAAATTATTTGGTATTTTTATTTCCTTTCTGGGAGTAGGAATGGTAGCCATACCTACCGGTATTATTTCCGCAGGATTTGTAAATCAGTATACCAATATTAAGAGACGTGCTGAATATGGTCATGAGGTGGATATGAATTTTATCAAGGTTCATGTAGCACGGAATGACCAATGGGTAGGAAAGCGTGTGGCGGATTTGGATATGCCTGCAGGAATCATTATTGCGGTAATCAAGAGAAAAGAAGAAATTATCATTCCCAGAGGAGATGTGATTATTCAGGCCAATGATGTGATTGTTTTGGGTGCGGAGATTTATGAAAGAGATGAAAGCATCAAGCTTAAGGAAATCGTATTACAAAAAGAAAACCCTTGGGTAAATATGCAGATTCGTGATTTGGATATATCGCGTCAGTCCATTATTGTACTGATAAAGAGGCGCAATAAATCGTTAATTCCTAATGGTAACATGGTGTTACACGTAGGGGACAATGTATTCCTCTACTCTCAGATGCATCTGGCAGACGCAATCGACATCGATGTGTAAAATGTAAGAAAATATGATAAAAGCCCCAAGGTGGTTACTACAGAATATATTCCTAATAAAGGACTGTATTCTGTAGTAGCCCAACCTGGGGCTTTTGTATTACATTATTTCTTACAGATTAAAATACTTTTCAAATTCGGCAGGATGAGGAATCTTGGAAAGTTCAGCACATTCTTTACGCTTATTGGCGATAAAGTTCTTAATCAACTGTTCGGGGAATACACCGCCGGCAGTTAAGTAATCATGGTCTGCTTCCAAAGCATCCAAAGCTGCGTCTAAGGAAGTGGGAAGAGAAGATAATTTGGCTTTTTCTTCCTCGGGTAAGTGATATAAGTTCATATCATAAGGACCCCAACCGTTTGCATGAGGGTCAATCTTGTTTTTCACACCATCCAGACCAGCCATGAGGATTGCAGCGTAGCAAAGGTAGGGATTACAGGTTGCATCCGGGTTACGAAGCTCGAAACGACGAAGTGCAGGAGTCTTTGCATAAGCAGGAATACGGATAACTGCGCTACGGTTAGAGGTAGCATAACCCACGGTTACAGGTGCTTCGAAACCGGGTACCAGTCTCTTGAAGGAGTTGGTACTGGGGTTTGTAATGGCACAAAGAGAAGAAATGTGCTTTAACAAACCACCCATGAAGTAGTGCGCAGTTTCGCTTAAATGTGAATAACCGTTGTCATCGGAGAAAACGGGCTCGCCGTCCTTCAAGAGTAACATATGTACATGCATACCGTTACCTGCTTCACCATAAACCGGCTTGGGCATAAAGGTTGCAGTCTTGCCGTATTTCAAAGCGGTATTGTGAATAATGTATTTAATCATCATGGTATTGTCTGCCATTTTGGACATCTGACCCAGCATGGGTTCGATTTCATACTGACCTGCAGCACCGACCTCGGGATGATGATACTTAATAGGAATACCGGCCTTTTCCATTTCCAAACACATTTCTGAACGACACTCGTAAGAGTTATCCAGAGGCTTCGCAATATGATAGTTCTTCTGGTGAGGAACTACGCATCCGCTGCCTTCCACGCCACTGTTCCAATAAGCCTGTGAAGCATCAATGGTCATGCCGATTTCATCGGGACGAACACTCCAACCTACATTGTCAAATAAGTGGAATTCAAACTCTGGCAGAATCAACATGGTGTCTGCGATGCCTGTATCCTTCATGTACTGCTCTGCAGCCTGTACAATATTACGGGGATATTGGTCCAGAGGACGGTTTTCGGGGTAATCGATAATCATTGCATTACCGGTAATAGAAAGTGTTGCGATGTCGCAGAATGGATCAATCATAGCGGTATCCAGATCCGGGATGAATACCATGTCACTCTTTTCCACTACTGCATAACCATAGTTGGAAGCATCAAAACCGATGCCGTCCTTTAAGGTTTCTTCATTAAATTGCGCGGCGGGAATCGTCACATGGCGATACTGACCGTTGATATCTACGATTTTGAAGTCAATCATTTTGATATCATTCTCTTTGATAAAGTCCATAAGCTCCTGTGCTGTTTTAGCCATTTGGGTTACCTCCAATGTGTTTTGTATTCTATTGTGCATTTTCTTTTTCTAAATATTTATATACGATTGCTGCCAGCGCTGCACCTACAAAAGGTCCTACAATAAATACCCATACACAAGCGATAGGAGCGGTATTGCCGGAAATAGCAGCTACGATAGCGGGACCGATACTTCTTGCGGGGTTTACGGAGGTACCTGTTAAGCCAATACCGAGGATATGTACTAAGGTGAGGGTTAAACCAATGATAAGACCGCCGAAGGAACCGTGACCGGCCTTTTTGCTGGTAACGCCCAAAATGGTCATTACAAAGATAAAGGTTAAAACAACTTCTACCAATAAACCTGCTACGATACTTTCGTTTACGTTAGCCAGACCATTAGAACCAAAACCACCGGTCATGTCAGTAACATTTCCCAGGTTAAAGATAGCAGCCAGAATACCTGCACCTGCCAAAGCACCAAGACATTGGGATATTACATAACCGACAAATTCTTTTGTCTTCATGCCGCCGCTCATAAGAACACCCAAAGATACGGCAGGATTAATGTGGCAGCCTGAAATATTGCCTACGCAATATGCCATGCCCACGATTACAAGGCCGAATGCCAAAGCAGTCAAAATGTAACCACCACCGTTTGCTGCATTACAGCCTACCAACATTGCGGTACCACAGCCCATAGTTACGAGCACTGCTGTACCAATAAATTCTGCAATCAGTTTTTTCATAAGAAAGTCTCCTTTATTTATTTTTCTAATATTTTAACATATCCACCATCATATTTGAAGTAAATGCAAAAATATTTTCAAAAAACCATTGACACAGCTGTGTATATGCTGTATATATGTATATATACAGTGAAACAAAACATACACAGTGTAGAATTAATAAAAGGCGCCACGTTAATTACTGTGGAAAGGGAGAATACAAAATGAATGCGGTATTGGAAGTAAAGGACGTATCAAAAAAACTAGAGAGGGAAGTCTGGATAAAAAATCAGAAGAGTGTCCAGAGTTTTTCTTTAAAGAATTTTGACTTCACCATTGAACCAGGATATATTGTAGGAATGATTGGATGTAACGGTAGCGGTAAGTCCACCTTGATACATACTATTTTGGGTGTGTTTCAGCCTGACGACGGAGAAATTCTGGTGGATGGCCATAACCGCAAAACAGATGCTTTTGAAGCCAAGCAGGAGATTGCGTTTGTAACGGACGATATGATTTTCCCGGTGGGAATGACTGCTGTGGATATCGGTAAGTGCTTCGGTCCCTGCTACAGAGCCTTTGATTATAAAAAATATATTACCTTGTGTGAGAAATTTCAGATACCACTGAAGAAGATTATGAAGAAGCTTTCTACCGGTATGAAGATTAAGGTTCAGCTGGCATTTGCCATGTCAAGGGATGCTAAGCTTTATGTGTTTGATGAACCGAGTGCCGGTTTGGACCCGGTATTTCGCAGGGAACTGATGGATTACTTTTTTGAAATCGTAGCAGACGGAAGTAAAAGTATTTTACTCTCTACTCATTTGACAGATGAGCTGGACCGAATCGCAGATTATATTCTCTATGTGGAGGACGGAAAGCAGCGTTTCTTTATGGAAAAGGAAGAGATGCTTTTGCAATATCGTTTGATTCGC
>JAZSII010000159.1:0-4470 GCA_045533725.1 Acetatifactor sp.
GAACCCACCCCGGCACCCACCCCGGCACCCACTCCGGAACCCACTCAGGCTCCTACTGTAGATTATGCTACAGAAGTGCTTAATTTGGTAAATCAGATAAGAGCAGAAGCAGGTGTTGGGCCACTTAGCTTAGATACAACATTGAGCCAGGCAGCATATGCCCGTTCTGTAGAAATCAGCCAGGAAAATCAATTTAGCCATACTCGTCCAAACGGTACATCCTGCTTTACAATATTTGACGAATATGGTATTAGCTACATGTCAGCCGGTGAAAACATTGCGGCCGGTTATGCAACACCTGCCGAAGTTGTTACGGGATGGAAAAATTCACCCGGTCATTATGCCAACATGATAGATGCCTCCTTCACCAAATTAGGTGTCGGTATCTATAATTCCGGAACCGGTTATGGTACTTATTGGACTCAGTTGTTTACCGATTAATGGATAAGAATATGACAAAAGAAAGGGAGCCTCTCAGCTCCCTTTTCAAATTTCTACTCACAAAATGTTGCAAATTCATCTAACAGTTCTTTCGGGAAATCTACTTTCTTATAAAATGCTGCATTATCTGTGACATCTATCTTATATCCAAAGTGGCTCATATCATCATATACATGAATGGTCACGTTATCGTTCTCTGCCAAATTCGCATACCATTCATCCCTATCCACCTCGAAAATCTGAGCATCGTTTGTACTGTTGATGATTAAGGTTCTGATATTGGCGTTATTTATATCGGCGACCACATCCAAAGAATTGTAAGTCGCCCAATAATAGTCATCCATACCGAAGTAATAAGCTCCCTGCACAGTATCTTCCCGTACTGCCTTGGCAGCCTCTGCATATTTCATATAAAGCTCTTTATTCAAAGTATCCTGCACTATGTACTGGTCGCAAGCCACATCAGCCAAATGACGAGGTGTACTGTTGAACAAGATCATTCCCGCTATTTGAGAATCTTCCACAGCCAACTTTGGAGCAATCTGACCACCCAGACTATGTCCTAACAAATATATATCAGTAATATCCTGTTCTTTGAGGAAATCGATTGCCGCTCTGCAATCTGAAAAATACTCTTCTTCCAATCCTATGATGGTACCCGGTTCAACTCTTAAGGTTCTCTTATCCAAACGTAGAGAATTTACTCCTCTTTGTGCCAATCCCAATGCTATGTCCTGAAAAATCGCCAGATTACCGATTGATTCGTTATAGTCAGTGACACCTGAACCTGCAATAAGAAGCGTTGCCGGATGCTTTTCCCCATCATCCAAATAGGTATAGACCGCATTCAATTCATAACCATCATTCTCAAACACAAAATATCTTTCTACAATACCATTTTCATATTTGACCTCAAAAGTATCATTAAAATGTATTTGGTAAACCAGACCTGTTATTTCCACATTATTCAACACAAGCTGCAGATCCAAGGTAATATTTTCAAACATTACAACAGAAGTATACACATCCATCCCCATATAAGACATTACCTCTACCTCAGAAACCTCCAACAACTCTCCGCCAATCACAGAAAGACTCTCAAATACCCCCGTAAAATCTTCTTTGCCCATGAGTGCCTGAAAATCAGCAGAACTATACTCATATAAGGTATCTGTTTCCCTGTTCTTCCAGTTCTCTGTCACAAAGTTAAAAAGTTCCTCGTTGGTGGTTGGACCTTTTTCTTCCTCAGTTGCTGAGATATTTCCCTCTTCAGGCGTAGAACCTGTTTCGTTTTCCTCTACGGGTGCAGAATTTTTGGTATCATCCTCCGCCGTTGCAGTATTCTGCCCTTGATCCTCCGTCGCTTCTGTGGGAGCCGGGGCAACATTACTGTCAGATGTTTCTGCTTCCTTACCGCATGCAGTACACAAAATGATTGTAATAGCCATTAAACACATTAACCATTTTCTTTTCTTCATTATTCTGTTATTTTCCTTTCCGCTTTTCATATATACTTTCTACTTCAGTCACATTATCTTTTTATCCAACCACTCTCTGCTTACGAAGCATCATCCATGCCAATCCCATCATAATGGCTCCACTAATCAGACACAGCAAACAGATTGCCACGGTATTCGATTCTCCACCGGATACGCCAAACCACCGGAAGATAACAAAATCCGGACACTTCTCTTCCAATTTGGTAAGTCCCATAGCTAATACAAAGAGTCCCGGAATTCCCCATAGCAATTTCACGCCAAAGAAAAGTCGCATCCCTCCCAGAAATAGGATTAATGCCGGCACACACAGCACAATCGTCACAAAAACCAAGGGATTACTTATTACCGACCATTCATTTCTTAGGACAACCAATCCATCCACCAAATTTGAATACACATAATCCTTTATCAGACAAATTCCCAGGATGCCCAACATACATATTAATGCATTTCTAAACCACAACAAATAATGTGCCCCAAACAGGTACTTTCTTGTTTTTCCCATAGCCAGTGCCTGCATATAATCCGCCGGAAAAAACAGAAACCAGCACATACACATATTCACAGCCACGAATCCCAATGCTACAATTCCTTCCATACTTATCAAAACACCCGATGAAAAATAAGGAAGCCACGTAAACATCACACCCCAAACCGCTCCGGCAAAAAGATTTATCATCAAACACCAGAAGTTATACTTAGTCACCTTATTCGTCTGCTTCAATACACAAATAAATTCCTTCATTCTAACCACCTTTCCCTCTTCGGTCACAACTTCTAGGTCAGTTTTAAATCTACTTTCGTAACCGTTTTAAAATATACAATAGCACCGATTACCGTCGCCGCTAAACCTGCCATCAGAATCCAAATATTATTATAAGGCACCAGCATCTCCGCACTTATTTCAAATACTGTAACCAAAACAACACATGTTACCACGGGAACAACTGCCAAGGCAACTGCCAAAATCCACGCGCACACCATATGTCCGCTAATGCTCATAGCATTAATGAAATGTCCTATCCCCGCTAAAGCAAGCATGACGGCAACGACTCCCAACGGACAAGCTCTTACTGCCGCCATACACACATTACTCTCTATGAAAGCAGCTACCACAAATAATATAATCATTTGCTCCGCAAAGAAGACATATTGCCCCAAAAGCATAGCCCATGCTGCCGGTCTTCTGCTACTTCCAAAGTAAACCATCATCCTGGAATATACGTCGCCTATCCCCATGATTATTATAGCCATTCCAAAGACTAACAACAAAAAGAATGTGGCTACAATCTCTAAAATTTGAGGCAAAGCCCCTATATCCAAAATAGCGAAAAAAGCCAGAACTAAGAAAAACGCCAAATATACAATTATTTGAAACCGATGACCCTCGCCAAGCAAAAGTTTAACATTTCGTCCAAATCCCTTCATAAGCTTATGAAACCACCTTACCACACATTGCCACAAATACCTGTTGGAGACTCATGGGCTGCACAGAGATATCTGCATTTGCTTCTAAGGTCTCTCCCTGCCTCAAAAGAATTGTCACGCCCTTACTGCGCCCCAACTTCTCAGGATGATAGGTTTCTTTTCCTTCCATAACTTTTTCAACTTCTTCGGCAACACCACTGATATGACGGGCTCTGTCCAGCAAATCCTGGGTATTCTCCTTCAAGAGAATCTTTCCGCCATTTAACATAATCACTTCTTCAAACACATCTGCCGCTTCCTCGATAATATGAGTGGAAATTACGAAAGTTCTTCCGCTTTCTGCAAACTCCTCCAGCAAAACACGGTAAAACTCCTCTCGCATTACCACGTCCACACCGGCTACCGGTTCATCCATAAAGGTAAATTCAGCCTTGCTGGCCAATGCCACAATAATGGTTACCATGGACAACATACCCTTGGAAAGCTTGTTAAGTCGTTTATTCTTATCCAGCTCAAATATTTTGATTAACTCTTCCGCATAAACCTGATCCCACTTAGGCATATAAACGGATGCCATCTTCAAATAATCCTTCACCTTATAGCTACTTACAAATCCGCCTGCTTCCAAACTTGTAGATGCATGGATTTCTCTGGAAAAACAAATCTTATCCATGTTTTCCTGATTCTCCCAAACCGCTGTACCATCCAGAGTGATTTCCCCTGAAGTAGCCGGATTCTGACCGGACATCAGCGAAAGTAAGGTCGTCTTTCCGGCACCGTTTCTTCCGATAAGACCATAAATCTTACCTTTCTCCAGCACCAAATCCAATCCTTTAAGGACCTCTGTTTTCTTATAGTTTTTATGTACATTCTTACAAATCAAACCTTCCATGCCCATCTTAATCCTCCTCCTTGCTTATCATAGCAATCAACTCTTCTTTGGTAATCCCCAGGTTACTTGCTTCATTCAAAAGCACCTTAATAAAATTATCGTAAAATTCTTCTCTTCTCTGATTCATAATCTTCTCCTTTGCCCCCGTTGCAACAAACATTCCAATGCCGCGTTTTTTGTACAAAATGCCTTCCTCTACCAAAATATTAA
>JAZSII010000234.1:0-12712 GCA_045533725.1 Acetatifactor sp.
AGACCTTGCTAACGGAACCTATACCGAAGAGCAGATCCAGGAATTCGTTGACCACTTCATCATGAAGCTGCGTCTGATCAAGTTTGCTCGTACACCTGAATACAATCAGCTGTTTGCTGGTGACCCTGTATGGGTAACCGAGTCTTTGGCTGGTGTTGGTGTTGACGGACGTCACATGGTAACAAAGACCTCTTTCCGTTACTTAAATACATTGTACAACCTGGGTGCTTCACCGGAACCTAACCTGACAGTTCTCTGGTCTCCAAGACTTCCTGAGAACTTCAAGAAGTTCTGTGCTAAGACCTCTATCAATACTTCTTCTATCCAGTACGAGAACGACGAGATCATGAGAGTTGATCACGGCGATGACTACGGTATCGCATGTTGCGTATCTTCCATGGTTATCGGTAAGGAAATGCAGTTCTTCGGCGCTCGTGCTAACTTAGCTAAGTGTTTATTATACGCTTTGAACGGTGGTATCGACGAAGTTACCAAGAAGCAGGTTGGTCCTAAGTATCGTCCTGTTGAAGGTGATGTTCTTGATTACGATGATGTAATGAGCAAGTTCACCGACATGATCGAGTGGCAGGCAGATGTTTACGTAAACACCTTGAACGTAATCCACTATATGCATGACAAGTACTGCTATGAAAGAGCAGAAATGGCTCTTCATGACAGAGACGTTAAGAGATATTTCGCAACAGGTGTTGCTGGTCTTTCTATCTGTGCTGACTCCTTATCAGCTATCAAGTATGCTAAGGTTGAAGTTATCAGAGACGAAGACGGAATCATCGTTGACTTCAAGACAACCGGTGACTTCCCTAAATACGGTAACGACGATGACCGTGTAGACTCTATCGCTCAGGAACTTGTTTCTAAGTTCATGACCGCTATCAGAAGACATCATACCTACAGAAATGGTATCCCTACCACTTCTATTCTTACCATTACTTCTAACGTAACCTATGGTAAGGCTACAGGTAACACTCCTGATGGACGTAAGAAAGGTCAGCCTTTCGCACCCGGTGCTAACCCTATGCACGGCCGTGATACCAACGGTGCTGTAGCTTCTTTGGCATCAGTTGCTAAGCTTCCTTTCAAGGATGCACAGGATGGTATTTCTAATACATTTACCATTATCCCCGGTGCTCTTGGTAAAGAAGACCAGATCATCGCAGGTGACCTTGATATCGAATTATAATTCTTGTTTCCGGGGACACTAAAGTCCCCGGTATATAGAAAGGTGTGTGATTCCGATGGACGAAAAGAAAATGATTGACGACCTTGTACAAATGTTGGACAGCGGCATGTTAAACGGTGTCGGACATGTAAATGTTGATTTTGACGCCGCAAGCAAACAATCAAAAAACGTTCAGACAATGGGCTGCTCGGATTGCTCCCGCACTCCGTTAGCCTGTAGCATACCAACTCTTCACGAAGGGCTTGATGATTACAAATAGCCCCTCAGCAACTATTTATTCCTCAGTCATATGACTGAAACCAAAAATATAGGAGGACAATATCATGACTGCAAATAACGCTCAGATCGACAACTTAGTAGCATTACTTGATGGTTATTCAGTTAAGGGTGGACATCATCTTAATGTTAACGTTTTGAACAAAGAAACTTTATTAGACGCTCAGGCTCATCCTGAAAACTATCCTCAGCTTACTATCCGCGTTTCCGGATACGCTGTTAACTTCATTAAGTTAACTCCTGAACAGCAGGCTGACGTTATCTCTCGTACCTTCCATCAGGGAATCTAAGCAGAGGTAACAACCAACCGAAGTTGGTATTATACCCGGGAAGAATTTTCTTCCCGGGTTTTTGATATACTAAGTCAGCAGAAAAACAAGCGGTTGCGAAGCAGGCATTTGTTTTTAACTGACTTGGTAGCGACAAAATTATCCGTAGCGGAGCTACACATCTGCCTGGCAGATGAATTTTGGAGCTTACAAACAGAAAGGAATACATTATGCAAGGAAGAATTCACTCATTAGAAAGTTTTGGTACTGTAGACGGCCCCGGCGTTCGTTTCGTTGTATTTGTGCAAGGATGTCCCATGCGTTGTGCCTACTGTCACAATCCTGACACCTGGCCCATGAACGGCGGTACTTTAATGGAACCCGAGTATATTATTGAACAATACGAAAGAAACAAAGGCTTCTATCGTGGCGGTGGTATTACCGTGACCGGTGGCGAACCTTTGATGCAAATAGATTTTTTGATAGATTTGTTTACGCTTGCCAAAGCAAAAGAAATTCATACCTGTATCGACTCTTCCGGCATTGCATATAATCCGGACAGTGCTTCATTTATGGAAAAGCTGGACAAACTCATGTCCCTGACAGACCTTGTAATGCTGGATATTAAGCATATTGACCCCATTAAACATAAGGAATTGACCGAGCAACCCAATCAGCGTATTTTGGAATTCGCTGCCTATTTAAATGAGAAAAAAATCGATATGTGGATACGCCACGTGGTAGTACCCGGTATTACAGATGATGATAAATATTTGGAGGCACTTGGATACTTTATCGGACAGTTTACCAACCTCAAAGCATTAGATGTTCTTCCCTACCATACCATGGGCGAAGTAAAATACGAAAAGCTGGGCATGAAATATAAGCTTGCCGGTGTTCCTGCCATGGATAAGGAAGTTGCAAAAGAAAAGAAACAAGTTATTCTGTCCGGTCTGCGCAAACGTCGTCTGGAACTGGGACTTATAAAAGAATAGACTTTTTTTAATAAACTCTTGTATTTGTTGACACTTTGTATTACAATAACATTGGTAATTGAGAAATTTTTATCAATGTAGGAGGATTTTATTATGGCATTCGTTATTAGTGATTCTTGTGTAGCTTGTGGCGCTTGTGAAGCACAGTGTCCCGTTGGTGCTATCAGCATGGGCGATGGCAAATTCGAAATCGATGCTGACAAGTGCATTTCTTGTGGTGCTTGTGCAGGTCAGTGCCCTGTTGGTGCTATTGCAGAAGAATAATTGCAATTATCAAGTTGCTCTTTAGACATCTCTCAGAACGAGAGATGTCTTTTTTTCTTTTCCCTTTTTATTTTTCCGCTCTTTACCCGTAGCAACTCATCCATCTTTTTATAGTATTCTTCACTTCTCTGTTCTCGTATTTTTTCGCGTTCCTGTTCCTTTTCTTCCTGACAGCGGAATTGATAATCTAATTCCTTTACAATTCCATCTCTAATCTCTTTACAAAGCTCCTTATTGTTTTCCTGCAAAGTCTCTCTGATGAGTTGTTGTAATAACCACTGCAATCTTTTTGCCTTCTCTTCCCTGGATTCATCTGATACATCCACTACCTCTTCTTTGCGTACAATATCAATAGCAAGCCCCTCTTGTTGCTCCATATTTTCACCCTCTCCGCTCGAATTCTTATCAAACACCAAAGGCTCCATTTCCACGTCTCCCTTCCCGGATACCACATCCAACTTTCCGTCTTTCAAAATCATCTTAATCGCTTTCAACTGCAAGCCCCTCTCTTTCATTGTTTTAATCTGTACAAAACGTTCAATATCCTTTGTCGTATAGTATCTGTGTCCAAGTTCATTTCTCCTTATGGGAAGATTCAATTCTTCCTCCCAGTACCTAAGTACATGGCTCTCTACCTGCACTTTTTTTGCTGCGTCTGAAATTAATAAATGTTCCATTTTAATCTCCTTTCTGGTTGAAATAAATATAAAAAAGAGAACTCTCCTCTCTCGAAAGTTCTCTTTAGTAAGCATATTATTCAATTATGATGGACTTATTGCACCATGATGCATGGCTCGTTACTTCTCAAGGTTTGCAAACTTAGTATATTTGGGTAACCATGCCAATTCTACCGTACCGATAGAACCGGCTCTTTGTTTCGCAATAATTATTTCTGCAATATCTTTTTTAGGTGTATCATGATTGTAATAATCATCACGATAAATAAACATAACCAAGTCCGCATCCTGCTCGATTGCACCGGATTCACGCAGGTCAGACATCATAGGTCGCTTATCTGGTCTTGCCTCCACTGCACGGCTAAGCTGTGACAATGCCACAACCGGTACACTCAGTTCTCTGGCCAAGGCCTTTAAAGAACGTGAAATCTCTGATACCTCCTGTTGTCTCGACTCAGAGCGTCCGCTTCCCGACATTAACTGTAAGTAGTCGATAATAATCAGGGATAAATCCTGCTCCAGCTTCAATTTCCTACATTTCGTACGAAGTTCCGCTACCGTAATACTCGGAGTATCATCTATAAATAATTTCGAACGTCCGATTAATCCGGCACTCTCTATCAGCTTGTCCCATTCCTCATCATTCAACTGTCCGGTACGCAAATTCTGCGCCTCTACGCCGGACTCCAGGGAAAACATACGGTTAATCAATTCTTCCTTACTCATTTCCAAGCTAAAAATTGCAACAGTTTTGTTCTGTCGAAATGCCACATGCTGTGCTATATTCAAAACAAATGCGGTTTTACCCATAGCAGGACGAGCTGCTATCAATATCAGGTTAGACGGATGCATACCCGCAGTCCGATAGTCCAAATCCAAGAATCCGGTAGGAATACCGGTAACATATCCCTTTGTTTTGGATGCCGCTTCAATCTTATCCATGGCATTCATAACCACTTGGCGAATAGGGGTAAAATCATCCGTGTTCTTGCGCTGTACCAACTGAAATACCTTTTTCTCCGTATCGTTCAGTATGTAATCCAGCTCCTCTTTGCCGGTATAACAGGTATTTGCTGTTTCCTCGCAAAAACGTATCAATCGCCTCGTAGACGCCTTCTCTGCCACAATATTGGCGTAATACTTGATATTTGCAGAAGTGGGCACTGCTGTGACCAATTCTCTCACAAACTCAAGCGAGCTTACCTCCGGCGGCACATCCTTCTCCTTCAGCTTGTCCTGAAGTGTTACCAAATCTACCGGCATACCCTTGTCATTTAGTTCCACCATGGTTTCGAAAAGAATACCATATTGCTTATTGTAAAAATCATCACCGGAAATCATTTCTGATGCCACCACAATAGCATCACGATCCATAATCATGGAACCGATTACCGATTGCTCCGCCTCAATACTGTGAGGCATTATTCTCTTTAATGCTGTTTCGTCCATGACTCATTTCCTTAAGCTTCTGTTACTTTCACGGTGAATTTACCGGTTACCTGCGGATGCAATTTCACTGACACTTCATAATTTCCAAAGCTCTTCAGCGCGTCTTGCAAAATCACTTTCTTCTTATCCAATTCAATACCATGCTGTGCCTTAAACTCTGCTACGATTTCTTTGCTGGATACAGAACCAAAAGTTCTTCCGCCTTCACCGGCTTTCATTTTAACCACAACCTGCTTAGTTTCCAAAACCGCTGCCAGTTCCTTGGCTGCGTCCAATTGTTGTTGCGCAACCTTTGCCTCATTCGCCTTCTGCAGCTTCAAATCATTCAAATTCTTTGCACTTGCTTCCACGCCAATCTTCTTAGGCAATATATAGTTTCTTGCATAGCCTTCGCTTGCCTCGATTATATCACCCTTCTTGCCTAATTTCTTATCATCCTGTAAAAGAATTATTTTCATAACAAACTCCTCATTTCTATATTTCACCTTTTTCAAGCATATCATCTATCACTCGCTTAAGCACACCGATTGCCTCTATTAAACCTACCCCTTCCATCTGACATGCAGCAATTGACATATGTCCGCCACCGCCCAAACGCTCCATAATAATCTGCACATTAACTTCATCTATAGAGCGGGCACTGACGTAAATCTTGCCTTGGTAATCAGTTAAAACAAAGCTTGCTTTTACACCCTTAATATTCAAAAGCTCATTTGCCGCCTGTGCGCCGATAATGGTAGGACTTTGTAAATCTTCATTGGTGCATACTGAAATAGCAAAGCACTGTTTATATATCTCAGCCTGACTAACCGCATCAGCCTTTGCCTTATATTCGGTAGCATCTTCTCTGAATAACTTTCTGACACGGGTAACATCCGCACCGTTTCTACGCAAGAATGCAGCTGCCTCAAAGGTACGTACGCCGGTTTTACTCATGAAGTTATTCGTATCAATCATTATACCCGAATACATACAATCTGCTTCTTCTGCTCTGATTTTAATATTGTCATATGTATATTGCAGAATTTCCGAAACCATCTCACACGCAGATGATGCATATGCTTCCACATAGGATAATGTAGCATTTTCAATGGTCTCCGTACTTTGCCTGTGATGATCTAATACTACTACGGACTTGCAATGGCGCAACAATTCGGGGCATTCCGTAATGGAAGGCTTGTTTACATCAACCACCACAAGTACCACATTGTTTCCTGCCATATCAATGGCCTGCTGACTACCGATAATCATATCTTCATCGTATTCCGGATTATTCTTAAACAGTTCCACTAAAGGCTTTACGGACGTTGTAATATCGTTTAATACAATATGTGCCTTTCTTCCCAAAGCATTGGCAATACGATAAATACCCACCGCTGCACCAAAGCTGTCCACATCCGCCATACGATGTCCCATAACAATTACTTTATCTTTTGCCGTAATAATTTCTCGCAATGCATGTGCCTTTACTCGCGCTTTTACACGAGTATTCTTTTCAACCTGCTGACTCTTTCCGCCATAATATGTAATGCTCTCCGGAGTTTTAATAACCGCCTGATCACCACCGCGTCCCAATGCCAAATCAATAGAATTACGCGCAAATTCATAATTCTGTGCATAGGAAAGACCTCCCAAGCCAACACCAATACTCATGGTAACAGCCATTTCGTTTCCTATATTCACTGTCTTAACATCTTCCAACAACTCAAAACGTGTTTCCTGCAATTGTTTAAGCGCTTTCTTTCGAAGAATAATCAAATATTTATCCTTCTCCAGCTTACGTGAAATACCGTCAATGGCAGATATGTATTTATTTACTTTTCTGTCTATCAAAGCAATCAGCAATGAACGTCTTACTTCCTCAACGCCTTCCAATGCCTCTTCGTAATTGTCCAAATATATCATTCCAACAGCCAACGACTGGTCGTCCACTTCCCTCAGCGCCAACTGCAATGCCGTTTCATCGTAAATATATACTGCAATCAAGTATCCGTCATAGCCTTCTGCCTCAATCATATCGCTGTGTGCCGCCATATCCTGCAAAGAAACCTTTTTGAACTTAGCAACATACTCATTTCCTTCATATTTCAATTCATACTGCGTCTCATCCACACCATTATCATCCGGAAGCTTTTCTCTCGTAATAGAAGGAAACAGCGATGTAATAGATTTGTTATAGCCCTTCTGCTGATGTACCATAGATTCAAAGGCAATATTTGTCCACATAACCTTTCCGGTATCATCCAGCAAACAATAAGGAATGTCCAATTCTCTTAAAAGTCTTCTCTGTATCTGGCCATACTCCGTCGCAAAACTTACAAGTTCGTTCATTACCATGGGTTTGTTGTAATAATACAAAAACAGGGTAATCGCCAGATAAAACACCGTAAATCCGCTTACAATGAGACCTGCCGTCAAATCCACCATTGCCACAGCTACGGAAACAGCGCACAATAATACCCCTAAATATATAGTGAAATTCAGATATGTTTTTATACGTCCTTTAATCTTAATATGATTTTTCATACTATATACCCCTTGTATATGTCCTTCCGGCCACAATACCCATTTTCCCAAAACAATAATTAAACTCAAAACTTAACACTTATTATACCAAAGTTTTGCAAACTATTCCACATAATTATTTGTTAAATCGCTTAATTTTTCTGTCACATATTTAACTTTATTGTCACATTTCACAGAAATCAGCAGACAAAAAAAGACCGATTGTTTTTACAATCGGTCTCATTCGTAACTTAATCGCAAGTATAAGGCATCAATGATACGTGACGTGCTCTCTTGATAGCAACGGTAAGTGCTCTCTGATGCTTTGCACAGTTGCCTGTAATACGACGAGGAAGGATTTTACCTCTCTCAGATACGTATCTCTTCAACTTGTTTGTATCTTTGTAATCAATCACATTATCTTTACCACAGAATACACAAACTTTCTTTCTTCTGCGGATTCCGCCTTTTTTTCTCATTGGAGAATCGGATTTCTCTGCTTTATTAAAAGCCATGGTCAGTGCCTCCTATCTTATAAAATCAAACATTAGTTAAACGGTAATTCTTCATCGATTCCGTCGGGAATATTCATGAAGCCATCGCCTGCACCACTGGGTGCCGGTCTGTTAAAGTTACCACCGGTGAATCCACCTTCACTGCCGGAGGAAGCATTCTTGCTTTCTGCAAATTCCTGGTCTTCTACAACAACTTCTGTGGTAAATACACGCACACCATCTTTGTTGGTATAGCTACCTGTCTGAATACGTCCTGAAACAGCAATTTTGGTTCCTTTACGGAAATATTTTTCTGCAAACTCACCCGCGCGTCCAAATGCTACACAGTTGATGAAATCAGCCGTCTGATCATCACCACTGTTTCTTGCCTGTCTACGGTCAACCGCAAGTGTGTATCTCGCAATTGCCAAAGAGTTCTCCCCCTGTGAATATCTCACTTCGGGATCCCTTGTTAAACGTCCCATAAGAATAACTTTATTCATACTTAATCTCGCTTTCTATTATGCTTCGTCCTGTCTAACGCATAAATATCTGATTACATTGTCCATAATGCGAACACGGCTTTCGAGTTCTGCAGGAGCAGTGCTTTCAGCTTCGAATCTGATAAAGTAGTAGAAAGCTTCTTTCATCTTCTGAATTTCGTAAGCAAGCTTCTTCTTGCCCCATTCGTCTACTTCTGTGATGGTACCGCCAAATCTTTCAACGTAAGCTTTGCACTTGTCAATGACTTTTGCTCTCTCTTCATCTTCGATTTTTGCGCTAACAACCACGCATAATTCGTACTTATTCATTGTAGTTACCTCCTTTTGGTCTCTGGCCCTCGTCTCACCGAGAGCAAGGAAATTAATATATCACAATTTGGTATGATATCATACACTGTCCATAAAATCAAGTAAAATATTGTATTTTCTCAAATTTTCTACAATTTTGCAGCACAAAACTTCCCGTCTACTTTATGCTCTTTTCCACCTGCTTTCTCGGCATCATTATCTGATGACCGCAACCGCAGCATTTTAATCTGAAATCAGCCCCGATACGCAAAACTTCCCATTCTTTACTGCCGCAGGGATGTTGCTTTTTTAGTTTAATTACATCACCGATCTGAATATCCATAAAAAGCTCCTTATGACCACAACCCATTTCTGTCCGAAATTATTATTACTATAACACAAAACTTTAGTACTCTCAAGTCGTTCTGTGTTATACTTAATAACAGAACAATAAGGAGGGTTACAGCATGAACGAACAAATCAAAGAATTCAATTCCATTATTCAATCCTATAATAATATTGTCTTTTTCGGCGGTGCCGGTGTATCTACTGCCAGCGGAATTCCGGATTTTCGCAGTGTGGACGGACTTTACAATCAACAATATGATTATCCGCCGGAGACTATTTTGAGTCACACCTTCTACCGCCGGTACACAGATGAGTTTTACCGTTTTTATCACAACAAAATGCTTTTCCCCGACGCAAAGCCCAATGCCGCACACCTGGCACTTGCCAAATTAGAACAAATGGGAAAACTAAGCGCAGTCATTACCCAAAATATTGACGGACTGCATCAGGCTGCAGGCAGCAAAAACGTATTTGAACTTCACGGCTCCGTGCTTCGAAACTATTGTGAAAAATGTGGAGCATTTTTTGATTTAAATTATATAATGGAGCATACCGGCGTTCCCAAATGCAATAAATGTCAGGGCACAGTCAAACCGGATGTGGTATTATACGAAGAAGGACTCGACCAACGCACCATCACCGAATCTATCAATCATATCCGTCAGGCAGAGGTATTGATTGTAGGAGGTACTTCCCTTTCCGTTTATCCCGCTGCAGGATTGGTGGACTATTTTACAGGCGAAAAGCTTATCGTCATTAATATGAGTCCCACTCCCAGAGACAATTATGCTGATTTAGTCATCAAAGAACCCATTGCAGACGTTTTCTCCTCATTAAATTTGTAACTTTTTTAGTATTTTTTGTAATTTGCCACAAAATACTTGTTAATTTTGACCAAAAATGATACAATTATAGTCAATACATAGTGCAAAAGTATGTAAGTAAACAACAAAGGAGCAACGTTATGGCAAAAGAAATGATTGCAATGATTTTGGCCGGCGGACAAGGTTCCAGACTCTATGCCTTGACCCAGAAACTGGCAAAGCCTGCAGTTCCTTTCGGCGGAAAATATCGCATTATTGATTTCCCGCTATCTAACTGCGTCAATTCCGGTATTGACACTGTGGGCATCCTCACACAATACCAACCTCTTGTATTAAATGAATATATCGGCAATGGACAGCCTTGGGATTTGGATCGCCTTTACGGAGGCGTTCATGTGCTTCCCCCTTACCAGCAGGCAACGGGTTCTGATTGGTATAAGGGTACTGCCAATGCAATTTATCAAAACCTTTCCTTTATTAACCGCTATGATCCCGAATATGTAATCATCTTATCCGGTGACCAGATATGCAAACAGGACTACAGTGATTTTCTGAAATTCCACAAAGAAAAGGGAGCTCAGTTTAGTGTAGCAGTTATGGAAGTTCCGTGGGATGAGGCTTCCCGTTTCGGCTTAATGGTCGCAGATGAAGACGGTCGCATTACCGAATTCCAGGAAAAACCGAAGGAGCCCAAGTCCAATCTGGCCTCTATGGGTATTTATATTTTCAACAAAGATATTCTCGAAAAATATTTGACGGAAGACGAAATGGATCCCAACTCTTCAAACGATTTCGGCAATAATATTATTCCTAATCTTTTAAGAGACAACTGCGATATGTACGCCTATCGTTTCAGTGAATATTGGAAGGATGTCGGTACTATTTCTTCCCTTTGGGAAGCAAATATGGAAATTATGGATCCCGAACACAGCGGCATTAATCTTTTCGATGAAGATTGGAAGATTTACAGTCGTAACAGCGGCAAAACCGGTCATAAGGTGGGTGTAAATGCCGTTATTGAGAATTCAATGATTACTGATGGTTGTCGCATTAACGGTACCGTAAAGCATTCCATTCTTTTTGCCGGCGTTAAGGTAGAAGAAGGTGCCATTGTTGAAGATGCCGTAATCATGGGTAACTGCGTAATCAAAGCAGGTGCACATGTAACACATTGTATTGTCGGCGAAGATGCTACCATTGGTGAGATGGCTGTTGTTGGTGCTATGCCTACAGAAGAGACCAAAGGAGTTGCAACCGTAGGTCCCGGTGTCAAAGTCGGTTCCCGTGCTTTAATCGGTCCCAATGCAATGGTTGACAAAGACGTAAAGGATGGTGATACGCAATGGTAAATTCAAGTACAAATGTTTTGGGTATCATTTTCCCAAACAGTTATGATAATCAGCTTTCTGCTTTGTGCAACGAGCGATTAATGGCTTCCATTCCTTTTGCAAGCCGTTACAGAATGGTAGACTTTTTGTTATCCAGTATGGTTAATTGCGGCATCGACAATATTTCCATTATTGTTCGTAAAAACTACCGCTCTCTCATGAGACATTTAGGCACCGGCCGTGAATGGGACTTAACCCGCAAAAACGGTGGTTTAAATATTGTTCCTCCTTTTGCCGAAAAAACCGTAAAGGTATATAACGGTCGTGTGGAAGCATTGGCTAGTATCGTTGACTTCCTGAAGAGCCAGCGCGAAAAATATGTAGTAATTGCAGACTCCAACATTGTTGCCAATTATAATTTTAATGCCATGCTGGATGCACATATCGCTTCCGGTGCAGATGTAAGCATTGCCTACAAGGAAGAAGAAATTCCTATGAGCTTCATTAATCTGCAACCCAATATGTCCAAGGACCTTTACTATACACTCCAGTTGGAAGAAGGTCGTATTGTAGATATTCACACCAACTCCAAAGAAAGCGGCAAACAGAATTTCTCCATGAATATTTATATGATTGAAAGAGAACTTCTGATTGAACAAATTCAAAATGCTTACGCTCGCGGTCATGTATATTTCGAGCGTGATGTATTGGCGCCCCAATTAAACAAATTGAAGGTATATGGTTATAAATACGAAGGCTACACCGCACGTATTACTGATATCGAAAGCTACTACACCGAAAACATGAAGCTTTTGGACGACAAGAATCTGGATGCACTTTTTGAGCCTTCTCCTATTTACACCAAAATTCGTGATGACAATCCTACGCGTTACATTGGCGACTCTAAGGTTAAAAACACCATGGTTGCTGACGGTTGTGTAATTGAAGGCGAAGTAGAGAACTGCATTCTCTTCAGAGGCGTAAAAATCGGTAAGGGGGCTGTGGTTAAGAACAGCATTATTATGCAGGATACCACCGTCCGTGACAATGCGCAGATTGATTATGTAATAACAGATAAGGAAGTTACCGTTTCAGAGGGACGCTCATTAAAGGGTAACAGCAGTTTCACCGTATTCGTTCCGGCGTATAAGATTATCTAAATTGCATTACAAAAATATAGCTGTGGGAATGAGCATTTCATTACCACAGCTTTTTTGAGCAAATTTTCGAAATATTGCGTTATTTAATCTATCTTCTTGAGTACAAATGCACTTCTGTTAGGCAGATAACA
>JAZSII010000256.1:0-15395 GCA_045533725.1 Acetatifactor sp.
TGGCAAGGAGTATGCCCTTAAAAACTCCGGCAGCTAAGGATACCAGCCCTACCACGGATCGTATCAAAGAAACCTTATTTAATATATTGCAAAACGATGTGCCCCGTGCAGTATTTGTTGATTTATTCAGCGGGAGCGGTGCTATCGGTATTGAAGCATTAAGCCGTGGTGCAAGAAAAGCATATTTCATTGAAAATGCTCCTGCAGCAATTAATTGTATTCAGCAAAATCTACAGTTTACTAAATTGGCAGATTCTGCTATTATTTTAAAGCAGGATGCCGTTGCCGGATTATCCGGTATATACGAAAAAGCTGTAGACATCATCTTTATGGATCCACCCTATGACAGAGGATATGAAGAAAATGTCTTACGCATGTTATCCAATATGAAATATGTGACGGAAGATACCTTGATTATTGTGGAATCTTCTCTCAAAAACGATTTGCCTTATTTATCAGAATTAGGCTTCGAAATAATTAAAGAAAAGAAGTACAAAACCAACAAGCATTATTTCTTACAAAGAAAGGCTGATTAGGAGGATATTATGAGCCGTGCTATTTATCCCGGAAGCTTTGATCCGGTAACCTATGGACATATGGATATTATCAAGAGAGCTGCAGCAGTTTTTGACGAAGTGGTTATCGGTATTTTAAATAATCCGGAAAAGTCCCCATTGTTTTCTGTAGAAGAACGTGTTAAGATGTTAAAGGAGGTTACAAAGGAATTTCCCAATGTAACCGTGGACAGTTTCAGTGGCATGTTGGTTGATTATACCAGTCAACACAACATCCCCATATCCATTCGCGGTTTACGCGGAATCGGTGATTTCGAGTACGAAATGCAAACAGCGCAATACAACAGCCAGTTGTCAAATTGTTCTTTGGAAACCGTATTTATGGCAACCAGTCCCGGATATTCCTACATCAGTTCTTCCGGCGTACGTCAGGTAGCAGGTTTTCACGGAGATTTATCACCTTATGTACCGGAAAGTATTGCAAAACTTGTCAAAGAAAAGTATAATTATTAGTAATGGTAATATAAAATTCAGCGAGGTGTTTTATGAGCAAAATCGAACAATTAATTGATGATATTGAATTGTATATTGACAGCTGTAAGTTTCAGGCATTTTCCAATACAAAAATTATCGTAAACAAAGAGGAAATTGATGAATATCTTCAGGACCTTCGTATGAGCACCCCTGAAGAAATCAAAAGATATCAGAAGGTTATCAGCAACAAGGAAGCAATCTTAAATGATGCACGTGCCAAGGCAGAAGCGCTGATTAACGAAGCTACGGTTCATACTAACAAATTAATCAGCGAGCATGAAATCATGCAACAGGCTTATGCTCAGGCAAACGAAGTAGTTACCTCCGCAACCTATCAGGCACAACAGATTTTGGACAATGCCATGATGGAAGCGAACAGCGTAAAAACAGCTGCCATGCAGTATATGGATGATGTTTTGAATCATTTGGAAAATTTAATCGTAAGCACTACAAACACTTCGGTTGCAAATTATGAAAATTTATTAGCCGGATTAAATCAGTACAAAGACATTATTCAGTCCAACCGTGCTGAATTACATCCCGTGGACGAATTAGTAGAAGCTGAAACCACCGGCGAGATGATCATTGCTGAGGAAGAAGAATAAAAGTTAAAAGGAAACCGGTTTCAAAAGAAACCGGTTTTATTTATAAATATGGAGATAAAAATTTGAAAAAAATAGTTTTTCTTATATGTTCTTTTTTATTATTTTATAACACAGTCTTTATCACACAAGCCTCACCTCTGGTAGCTAACGAGGACGATAATCTGGTAATTGTAATTGACCCCGGACACGGCGGTAATAATCTGGGAACGGATTCCAATCCCGATTTTTATGAGAAAGACATTAATTTAATTACAGCCAATGCCTTAATTGAGGAATTATCCAAATATCCAGGAATAACGGTGTATTCCACGCGAACAGAGGATATCGATTTATCCTTAAAGGAACGAGCTGTATTTGCCAAAGAAGTAAATGCTGATTTTTTATTCAGTATACATTACAATGCTTCTGAAAAGCATACTATATTTGGTGCCGAGGTTTGGATACCGTTAAAAGCTCCCTATCATGCCCCTGCTTATCAATTCGCCTATTTACAGTTACAGGAAATGGAAGATATGGGTCTTTTTGTACGAGGCATCAAAACCAGAGCAAACGACAATGGTAACGATTACTACGGAATGATACGAGAGTCTGTAGCAAGGAATATTCCCGCTGTAATTATCGAGCACTGCCACGTAGATGAAGCAAGAGACAGTGAGTTTTATTCATCAGAGGAAATGTTTAAAGAGTTTGGTCGACGTGATGCAAAGGCCATTGCTGCCTTTTTCAATTTAGACGGTACTTTTGAACAAAAAATACCTAAGGAAATTCAAAACCTTACGATTCATGATACCATCGCAAAAACCTATAATGATTATGAAGAACCTGATTTCTGTACAATTGAAGTTGCAGATGCAGATTATGAAAACGGAGAACTGTCTATATCAGTCAATGCACAGGATAATTCTAATCATATACAATATTATGATTACAGCATTGATGGCGGACGAACCTTTAGTATACGTTATCCATGGCCCGGATGTGACGGACTCACAGGAGAATACGAAAACCCCTTTATCTTAACAATTGAAATCCCGGAAAACACCAATCCTAAAGTCATTGTGAGAGCCTACAACAAATTTGATATTGTTGCAGACAGCAATATGCTTTCTGCGTTCGAAACTTTTCGACCGATTCCGCAGGACAATTCTGATGTTAATAAATTTATAGAAATGTATTATAACAGCGAAGAGTATATTAAAATTCAAAGTAACTCTGTCGAACCGTATAAAGAATCCCTGTTTGACAGAGTACTGAATCCAAAACGCTTTTTGTTACTGCTCATTTTTTCTGTATTTTGGATTTTAATATTAATTTTTGGCACCAAACTTATCACAAAATTATTCAAAAAGGGACAGGCCAAATAAATATATTATTACAAAGTAAAAGCTTCCTGTTATTAGGGTTAAAATGCCTTTGTGCATTACGTACTTACCAAGCGACAGTCCGGTACCTCTTATCATTCCGTTTGTTTGCGCAATGCAGGATAAACCGCCAAACTGAAGCATACACAAGCTATATATCGGAAGCTTATTACCCACCTGACTGAGTCCGCCGGTTATTTCAAGTAACGGAGACAAATATACTCGCAGAGACGGCAGTATAAAATGAGGCAATATGTTTAAGGTATTAAACAGAACCATATATCCGCAAAGGGTCAAAATACTCTGTACTGCATTCTTGATAGCCGCATCCATTCCGTCAAACAGAGAGACCCTGGCTATATTATCAGCCTTGCCATTATTTACTTGATCTATTGGGTTATTATGATACGCAAATACCTCGCGATATACCGTTCTTCTGAGCAAAAAGGCATATAACATAGGAATACCGTACATGGCAAATATACCCAACCAAAGGTTTTTGATTCCCAAAAGTGGTACAACAAAGCTGCAAAAATAGACCGGTCCGATGTTATTATTAAATGCTATC
Organism: Acetatifactor sp.; assembly: GCA_045533725.1. Lineage (GTDB taxonomy): Bacteria > Bacillota > Clostridia > Lachnospirales > Lachnospiraceae > Acetatifactor. The sequence continues at coordinate 3,584 of JAZSII010000256.1, forward strand.
AGAAAAGAGGCTTCTTTAAAGGTAATTTTATGATTATCAAGCAAGTCAGCCGTAACTTTTGCACCCATAGGAAATCCGCATAAAAAGCCTATAATGATTGCATAGGAAACGTTTTTGTTACACTTATAGATTCTACCGATAACGGGATGTAGCAGGGAAGCAAATTTTTCTGACAAATTTAATCGGATTAAGACACCGGATAATATCATAAATGGTAATAAAGTAGGAATTAACTTGCCGTACCACAAGGCAAATCCGCTTAATGCATAATCCAGACTTACTTGGGAATGTGTTAAAATCAAAAAAGTCAATAGCAAAAAAAGTAATGTCAGAAGCATGCTGTGCCTTCAATACCATTGTCAAATTAATATATGTAAATGTGAGGACATAATATGATGCGTTTGGATAAATTTCTGGTTTCCTGCGAAATCGGGACCAGAAGCGAAGTAAAAAACATCATTAAAAAAGGACAAATATCCATCGATGGAAATATATGCAAAAATGCGGATTTTAAATTTGATGAGGAGACCTGTACTGTCTGCTTTCAAGGAAAACCGCTTACTTACAAATCATTTCAATATTTCATGTTAAATAAACCCCGTGATATAGTAAGTGCCACACGGGACAATTACGACAAAACAGTTTTGGATTTATTAAAGGATGAACGCAAAAAAGATTTATTCCCTGTTGGCAGATTGGACAAGGATACCGAAGGCTTACTCATTTTAACCAATGACGGTGCATTAGCCCATAGCCTCTTATCCCCCAAAAAACATGTGGATAAAACATATTTGGTTGAAATAGAACATTCTTTGAACCAAGCAGACATCTGTGCATTAGAGCAGGGTGTAGATATCGGGGAAGAAAAGCAAACCCTGCCTGCTCAAGTAAAAATATTAGACGAAACCCATATTCATCTCACTATTCACGAAGGCAAATTTCATCAGGTAAAACGTATGCTTCACGCTGTCAATAATCAGGTTTTATCCTTAAAAAGAATTTCCTTCGGCAGCGTTATATTAGATAAAACCTTAACTCCCGGTGGATATCGTGAGCTGACTTTACAAGAGCTTCTTTCTTTGAAAAAAGATGCCGGAATACAAAATTAGGAGTTTATATGATAAAAAATATTAAAGCAGTTATTTTTGATCTGGATGGTTCCTTAGTGGACTCTATGTGGATTTGGAGAGAAATCGATATTGAATATATGAATCGTCACGGATACGCAACAACCCGAGAAGAATTGGATGCCTTTCAGGCTGAAATCGAGGGCATGAGTTTTCGTGAAACTGCCGAGTGGGTAAGCAGTCACTATAAAATCCCCCGTACTACGGAAGAAATGATGGATGACTGGAACGATATGGCCTGGGATAAATATGAAAAAGAAGTCCCTTTGAAAAAAGGTGCCCGTGAATTTATCGAAGCATGTCACAAGAGAGGCATCAAGCTTGGCATAGCATCCAGTAATTCAAGAGAATTGGTAGAAAATGTTCTAACCGTACACGGCATTATAGACTATTTTGAATGTATCAGAACCGGCAGTGACGGTCTCCCCGGCAAGCCTGCACCGGATATTTATCTCACCGTTGCCAAAGAATTGGGAGTAACCCCTGACAATATTCTGGTATTTGAAGATGTTGTTAAAGGCATTCAGTCAGGCAAATCTGCCGGCATGCGGGTATGTGCTGTAGAGGATGCCTATTCCCAAAAACAAAAAGAAGAGAAGATTAAACAAGCAGATTTTTATATAGAGGACTATTATGGAATATTCAACTAAAGGCTTTCTGCCCATAAGTAAACAGGATATGGCAGAAAGAAACATAGAACAATTAGATTTTATTTATATTATCGGGGATGCCTATGTGGATCATCCCTCCTTCGGTCCGGCTATTATAAGCCGCGTTTTGGAATCTCATGGTTATACAGTCGGCATTATTTCCCAGCCTGATTGGAAAGATCCGCAGAGTATTACTATTTTAGGCAAACCGCGCCTCGGATTTCTGGTTTCCTCCGGAAATATGGACAGCTGCGTAAACCATTATTCCGTTTCTAAGAAGCTAAGAAGTATGGATGCCTATACCCCTGGTGGTGTCATGGGAAAACGTCCGGACCATGCAACAGTAGTATATGGCAATTTAATACGAAAAACCTATCGTGATGTTCCCGTTATCATCGGCGGAATAGAAGCAAGTTTGCGCCGAATGGCTCATTACGATTATTGGTCAAACAGTTTTAAACGTTCCATTTTGCTGGACTCTCAGGCTGATTTAATTTCTTACGGTATGGGCGAAAAGTCCATTGTAGAGATTGCCGATGCCTTAAACAGCGGTATTTTCGTAAAAGATATTACCTTTGTAGCAGGTACAGTGTATAAAACCAAAGATATTTCCGGCATATATGATAATGTTATTTTGCCTTCTTATGAAGAAATGAAAGCTGATTCAAAAAAATATGCAAAAAGCTTTTCCATCCAATACCAGAATACTGATTTCTGCAATGGCAAGCGATTAATCGAACCCTATCCAAATCAGATTTATGTGGTTCAAAATCCGCCGCAAACACCATTAAGCACGCAGGAAATGGACGATATTTATGCGCTTCCGTATATGCGTACCTATCATCCTTCCTATGAGGAAGCCGGCGGTGTTCCCGCCATATCAGAAATTAAATTCTCTCTTGTCAGTAACAGAGGCTGTTTTGGTGGCTGTAGTTTTTGTGCTTTGACATTCCATCAGGGACGAACCATCCAAGTAAGAAGTCATGAATCCATTGTTGAAGAAGCCAAAATTTTAATTCAGGATAAAGATTTTAAGGGATATATTCATGATGTGGGTGGTCCTACCGCAAACTTCCGACATCCTTCCTGTGAAAAACAAATGACACACGGCGTATGCAAAAATCGTCAATGCCTGTTTCCGTCCCCATGCAAAAATATGAAGGTGGACCATTCAGACTACTTATCCTTATTGCGTAAGTTAAGAGCCTTACCGGGTGTCAAAAAGGTTTTTGTACGCTCCGGTATTCGTTTTGATTATCTTTTGGCTGACTCAGATGATACCTTCTTTAGAGAATTGGTGGAGCATCATATCAGCGGACAATTAAAGGTGGCACCGGAACATATATCAGATGCTGTTTTACAAAAAATGGGGAAACCTGAAAATGCTGTTTATGAAAAATTCGTTTCAAAATACAAACGGCTTAACGAAAAATCAGGCAAAAAACAATTTCTGGTACCTTACCTGATGAGTTCCCACCCCGGGTCTACCTTAAAAGAGGCCATTGAACTGGCTGAATATTTAAGAGATTTGGGATATATGCCGGAGCAGGTACAGGACTTTTATCCAACACCGTCAACAATCTCCACGGTTATGTATTATACCGGTTTAGACCCAAGAAATATGCAACCGGTTTATGTGTGTAAAAATCCTCATGAAAAGGCAATGCAAAGAGCTCTCATCCAGTATCGTAATCCCAAGAATTATGAATTGGTTCATGAAGCACTGACTTTGGCCGGTCGTGAAGACTTAATCGGTTTTGATAAAAAATGTCTCATAAGACCACGCAAACCCAAAGCAGAAAGCAATACAGGTAATTCCAAATATACAAAGAAGAAAACCATACGTAATGTTCATAAAAAGAAAGGAAAAGCATAATGTCCAAAAGTGTTGTTATTATTGTCGGTGCTTCTTCCGGATTGGGAGAGCAATTTGCCCTGCAAATAGACGCTCATTTCAGAAAAACGGATGAGATTTGGTTAATCGCCAGAAGAAAAGAAAAATTATACCAATTATCACGCCGCATGAGAAACAATACCAGAATTCTGGCAATGGATATTACGGATGATTCTCAATTAGAACGATTATGTGATACCTTGAAAGAAAATAACTGTCAAATCCGTATGCTTGTGAATTGTTCCGGTTATGGTATGATTGGCGACTTTGCGGAACTTGAATATAAAGAGCAGATGGGTATGGTACGTCTAAACTGTGAAGCCTTAACAAAGATTACACACCTTTGTCTTCCCTATATGGTAAAAGGTAGCAGAATCATTCAAATGGCTTCCTCAGCCGCATTCATGCCGCAACCGGGCTTTGCCATATATGCTGCTTCCAAGGCATATGTACACAGTTTTACCCGGGCATTACGGGAGGAAGTAAAAAAACATGGTATCTTTGTAACCAGCGTATGTCCCGGTCCTGTGGATACTCCCTTCTTTGATATTGCAGAAAAAAACGGTCAAATGCTTGCCATAAAGTCCATGTCCTTAGTGGATAGCTACGATGTTGTGCGTAAAGCCTTACAGGACTCCTGTGCCAAAAAAGCGGTATCTGTCTATAGTTTACCGATTAAAGGGTTTGCGCTTTTGACCAAACTGGTACCGCACAGTATTCTTTTACCCATTGTCAGACGCATCAAAGAACAAAAATAAACAAGATATAGGAGAGCTTATTTTGAAACATTTTATCAGATTGTTTAGCACATACGGTGTAAAGGGCACCAGAAATTATGTAAATTCTCAAAAAAAATACGAAATTATACGTACAATCATTTATTTTGCAATACCTTTGAGCCTGTTTATTGCCGGATACATGGCAACCAAAACAAGAATGAATTGGCTCACGATTGTTGCTGTTTTGGGATGTCTTCCAGCAAGTAAAAGTTTAATCAGCTGCATAATGTTTTTACGTTTCAAAAGTTGCAGCAAAGAGAACTGTGCCCGTTTAGATGCCTGTTCTTATGAATTAACAGAATTATACGACATGGTTTTTACCACCTATTCAAAAACCTACAATATTTCCCATATCGTTATAAAGGGAAATAATATTTGTGGTTTCACGGAAATGAAAAACTTCACAGAAAAAGAATTTAATGAGCATCTTACTCATGTATTGAAGCTGGACGGCCACAAAAACATTACCATAAAAATTTTCACAGACTTAAACAAATATCTTGACCGAATTAAGCAATTAAATGTTTTGCAAACAGAAGAGGATAACAGTTTAGCTGTTGCAGAAACACTTAAATCCGTTGTTCTTTAATATAATATTATTTATGAAGGGAGTAATGCAATGCAACAATTTCAAATAAAAGCAAATCATGCAGGGCAACGTTTTGATAAATTTATTCATAAATATTTGCCTAATGCCGGTACATCCTTCCTTTATAAAATGCTACGCAAAAAAAACATCACCTTAAACGGTAAAAAGGCAGAAGGAAAGGAAATATTAAATATAGGAGATATTGTTAACTTCTTCTTTTCTGATGACACCTTTGAAAAATTTTCCGGAAGAACCATTAATAACGGAAAGGAAACTGCAGGTGCGGCTCCGACAGCATTTGCCGCAAATGCACATATAGATATAAGAGAATATACGGATGCCTATGAAAAGCTGAAAAAAGAACATATTGACATTTTATATGAGGATAACGACATATTGTTTCTTAATAAGCCTGCCGGTGTACTGACACAAAAGGCAAAGAATACTGACCATAGTTTGAATGAATGGATGATCGGATATCTTTTAAACAAATGGAAAATATCTGCAGAGGAGCTGACTTTGTTTAAACCCTCTGTTTGTAATCGTCTGGATCGAAATACCACCGGATTGGTATTGTGCGGAATCTCCTTAAAGGGTAGTCAGTTTCTTAGTGAAATGGTACGTTCCAGACAAATCCGTAAATTTTACCGCACTATTTGCTATGGGGGATTGACTGAGAAGGTCATTTTATCAGGTTCCCTTCAGAAAAACGAAAAGACAAATATGGTTACCATTTCCAAAGAAGGAAATGATATTCAGACCGTATATGAACCCCTGCAAATTTTAAAACACAATTCCACCTATTTGGAAGTGGAGCTAATTACAGGAAAAACGCATCAAATCCGTGCGCATTTGGCAAGCACGGGACATCCGCTGATAGGGGATCACAAATATGGTAATGCCGCATACAACAAGCAGGCAGAACAAAAATATAACCAAAGATATCAGCTTTTACATGCGTATCGTCTTGAATTTCCCTCTTTAGAAGGAGATTGGAGTTATTTAAGTAATCAATGTTTTATTGCGCCATTACCGGTACAATTTACAAAAATCTTGGAGGATTTAAGTTAATGTCAACATGGAATTCCAGAGGTCTTCGTGGTTCCACCTTAGAGGATATGATTAACCGCACCAATGAAAAATATGCCGAAAACGGTCTGGCACTCATACAGAAAATTCCAACCCCTATTACTCCCGTAAAAATGGATAAGGATACACGTCATATAACCCTTGCTTATTTTGACCAAAAGAGTACTGTTGACTACATCGGCGCCGTACAGGGAATTCCGGTTTGTTTTGACGCCAAAGAATGTGCCGTAGATACCTTTTCCCTTCAGAATATCCATGAACATCAGATTCGTTTTATGGGTGACTTTGAAAAGCAGGGTGGAATTGCATTTATCCTGATTTTTTACACTCACAAAAATTTACTGTATTATTTAACCTTTGAAAAATTGTATCAATTTTGGAAACGTTCTGTAGAGGGCGGAAGAAAAAGCTTTCGTTTTGACGAACTGGATAATGAGTACATTTTACCCAAAAAGAGCGGTGTTTTGGTACCTTATCTGGATATGTTAAGTAAAGATTTGGAATCCAGAGAAGAAAATACATAATTTTAGAAAAATAACTTGACTTTCTTATATACATGGTTTATTATGCTAATTAATTAGCACGTTACCACACTAAAGCACCGAAAATAGATATAAATTTTTTGTTTATGCAATAAAAGGAGCAGTTTTATGAAACAGAAATTATTACATACCCCTGAAGGCGTTAGGGATATTTACGGAAATGAATACGCAAAGAAATTATGGATTGAAAATAAATTACATCAGGTAATCGGAAGCTTCGGTTATGAAGATATTCAAACACCTACCTTTGAATTTTTTGAAGTATATTCCAAGGATATCGGAACCACACCTTCCAATGAATTATACAAATTCTTTGATAAGGAAGGTAATACATTGGTACTTCGACCTGACTTTACGCCATCCATTGCAAGATGTGCAGCAAAATATTTCTTGGAAGAATCCGTACCCATTCGTTTCTGTTACTTGGGAAATACCTTTATTAACACCTCCAATTTGCAAGGAAAATTAAAAGAAGTTACCCAGATTGGTGCGGAGTTAATTAATGATGATTCCATTCAGGCTGATGCAGAAATGCTTAGCATGGTTATACAATGCCTGAAGGACACCGGGCTTGAGAACTTCCAGTTAAGTATCGGTCAGGTGGAATTCTTCAAGGGATTATGTGCAGAAGCAGGCTTAGATAGCGACACGGAAAATGAATTACGCGATTATATCAGCGGCAAAAACTACTTTGCGGCAGAAAATCTGCTGGCTTCCAAGGAGATTCCCGAACCTTATCGTACCAACTTATTAAAGGTTACCGATATGTTTGGTGATATTGAATCACTTAAAGCATGTCTGGAACTTGTTACCAACGATTTATCAAAGAATGCCATTCATCGTCTGGAAGCTATTTATGAAGTATTAAAGCTTTATGGTGTTGAGAAGTATGTATCCTTTGATATGGGTATGCTCAGTAAATATCATTACTACACAGGCATTATTTTCAAAGCCTATACCTATGGTTTAGGTGATGCTATTGTAACCGGCGGACGTTATAACAAACTAATCCGGAAATTCGGCAAAGAAGCTGCTGCAATCGGCTTTGCCGTAGTTGTAGATGACATGATGGAAGCGCTGAATCGCCAAAAGGTTGCCTTGGATATCAGAGAAGAAAAAGAGACCATATATTATAATGACAAAAACTACAAGGAACAGCTGGCAAAAGCAATCGATGCAAGAAAAGCCGGTGCCAAAGTACAGTTGCTTCCGGAATAGAGGTTAATATGAGTAACGAAAAATATTTAACCTTTGCACTCGGCAAAGGAAGACTTGCAAATAAAACATTGGAGCTTTTAGAAAAAATCGGTATTACCTGTGAGGAAATGAAGGACAAAAGCTCCCGTAAGCTTATTTTTGTAAATGAGGAATTAAAACTGAAATTTTTTCTTGCAAAAGGACCCGATGTTCCCACCTACGTAGAATATGGTGCGGCAGATATCGGTGTTGTAGGAGAGGATACTATTTTAGAAGAAAACCGCAATGTATACGAAGTGCTGGATTTAGGCTTTGGTAAATGCAGAATGTGTGTCTGCGGTCCGAAAGAAGCAGAAGAATTATTAAAACACCACGAAAGAATCCGCGTGGCCAGCAAATATCCCAACATTGCAAAAGATTATTTCTACAATCAAAAATATCAGACCGTAGATATTATTAAATTAAACGGTTCCGTTGAATTAGGCCCTATTGTTGAGCTTTCTGATGTAATTGTTGATATTGTAGAAACCGGTGGAACTTTAAAAGAAAACGGTCTTATGGTTTTGGAAGAAATTTGTCCTTTATCAGCCAGAATGATTGTAAATCCCGTAAGTATGCAGATGCAATCAGCCCGTATCAAGGATTTACTCCACCGCATCCGTAAGCAGTTAGAAGAGGAAAAACAGGCATAGCAAAATAAATTTCTTATTACGGATAAAAGGAGAACATTATGAAGATTATTACTTTAACAGAAGATACCAAGAAAAATGTAATGGAGGACTTATTAAAGCGAAGTCCCAACAATTACTCGCAATATGAAGCAACCGTTAACGAAATTATCGAAAATGTCAGAACCAACAAGGATACTGCCATCTTTGAATACACAAAAAAATTTGATAAATTCGAATTGACCGCTGAAAATATTAAAGTAACCCGTGCCGAAATCGAAGAAGCATATTCTTTGATGGATGACAGGTTAATTGAGGTTATACGTAAGGCTGCCGAAAACATTCGTGTATTTCACTCAAAGCAACTGCGTAACAGCTGGTTCGACGCTAAGGAAGACGGTACAATTTTAGGTATGAAAATTACCCCTATTGATAAAGCAGGTGTCTATGTCCCAGGTGGAAAGGCTGCTTATCCTTCCAGCGTACTTATGAACGTAATTCCCGCAAAGGTAGCAGGCGTACGCGAAATCATTATGACTACGCCTCCCAACGCAGAAGGTAAAATTAATCCGGGCACTTTGGTCGCTGCAGATATTGCAGGTGTAGATACCATTTATAAAGTTGGTGGTGCACAAGCAATTGCAGCCCTTGCCTTTGGAACGCAGTCCATTCCCAAAGTAGATAAAATTACCGGCCCCGGCAACATCTTTGTGGCTTTGGCCAAAAAAGCTGTATACGGCTATGTAAGCATTGACTCCATTGCCGGTCCCAGCGAAATACTTGTTCTTGCAGATGAATCCGCAAATCCCCGCTATGTAGCTGCAGATATGCTTTCTCAGGCAGAACATGATGAACTGGCAAGTGCTATTTTAATTACTACATCAAAGGAACTGGCTGAAAAAGTTTCCGAAGAAGTAGATAAATTTACTGCCGTTCTTTCCAGAAAAGAAATTATCCAAAAATCATTGGATAATTACGGATATATTTTACTTGCAGACAGCATGGAACAGGCTATCGAAACCACCAACGAAATTGCATCTGAACACTTAGAAATTTTAACTAAAAATCCTTTTGATACCATGACTCGGATTCGCAATGCAGGTGCAATATTCTTGGGAGAGTATTCTTCTGAACCTCTCGGAGATTATTTTGCAGGTCCCAATCACATTTTACCCACAAACGGAACCGCAAAATTCTTCTCGCCTGTTAATGTAGACGATTTCATTAAAAAATCCAGCATTATTTCTTATTCAAGAGAAGCACTGGAGAAATTACACAAGGATATAGAATTGTTTGCAGAAAGCGAAAGCTTGACAGCACACGCAAACAGTATTAAGGTTAGATTTGAAGATTAATTCACAGCCACCGTAACTGGTGGAGAAATGAGGGTATATGTCCAGAACAGCTGAAATAACCAGAAAAACAAAAGAAACGGATATTCAAATCGGGATAAATATTGACGGAACCGGAAAATCAGAAGTTTCCACAGGTATCGGCTTCTTCGATCATATGTTGGAGGGTTTTTCTAAGCATGGTTTTTTCGACTTAACCTGCAAGGTAAATGGTGATTTGAATGTAGACGGTCATCATACCATTGAAGATACCGGTATTGTTTTGGGAAATGCCATCAAAGAGGCTATCGGCGACAAAAAAGGCATCCGTAGATACGGTTATTTCATTTTACCAATGGACGAATCCCTTGCCCTTTGTGCTGTAGATTTATGTGGCAGACCTTATTTGCAGTTCGATTGTGATTTTACCTCTGATAAGGTAGGAGATATGGACACTGAACTTGCCCGTGAATTTTTCTATGCAGTCAGTTATAGTGCCGGTATGAATTTGCATATTAAAATGTTAACTCCCGGCAATAATCATCACATGATGGAGGCAATGTTTAAGGCTTTCGGAAAAGCCCTTGATATGGCTACCGGATATGACGAAAGAGTAACTGATGTACTCAGCACGAAAGGAAGTTTATAATATGATTACCAAAGAATTTGTGCCTTGCATATATTTATATCGTACCAACTGCGTTAAATCGCTTTTTGACGTCACTGTTATCGACGAAAATCCTGTACTTCTTGCATCAAAATATTGTGATGAGGGTGCAGATGAACTGATTATTTTTGATATGTCCGAAACAGACGCCGAACATGATGCTGCTTTGGATATTATGAAAGAAATCTGTGCATCATGCGAAGTAGACGTATATGGTGCAGGAAATGTAAAACGTATGGAGGATATTAAAAAAATCCTTTATACCGGATGCAAAAAAGCCATTCTTGATTATACTAAACAGTCCAACATTGAAATCACAGAAGAGGTATCATTAAAATTCGGCAAAGATAAGATTATGATATTATATCAGGATGCCGAAACCCTGTCAGCTAACAAAGATAAAATTGAAAAGTATGTGGATAGAATGATTCTTATGAATCCTCATCATATACATAAATCCATGGACATCATTAATTTACCTTTCTACGTTTCCGTGAATGAAATTGCATTGGATCAAATGTTGAGTTTATTTGCCAACGAAAATGTATGTGGAATCACAGGAAATGCCATAAATGATAATTGCAAAGAAATTTCTGCATTAAAGGAACTTTGCGAGCAGAACAATCTTCCTGTGAAAAGGCTGAAAGCTGCCTATACTTGGGAGCAGTTGAAAAAAGATACTAACGGATTAATTCCGGTAGTTGTACAGGACTACAAAACCAACGAAGTGCTTCAGGTTGCATATATGAACGAGGAAGCATATAAATCCACCTTACGCACCGGTAAAATGTGTTATTACAGTCGCAGCCGTAAAGCACAATGGTTGAAAGGCGAAACCAGCGGTCATTTTCAGTATGTTAAATCACTCACTACAGATTGCGATTATGATACCATACTTGCAAAAGTAGCTCAGGTAGGAGCAGCATGCCATACCGGAGCAAGAAGCTGCTTTTTTAATGAAATTGTCAAAAAAAATTATGAGGACAGTGCAAATCCTTTGATGGTTTTTGAAGATGTATTTAATGTTATCAAAGATCGTAAAATTAATCCCAAAGAGGGCTCTTATACCAATTATCTGTTCGATAAAGGTGTTGATAAGATTCTCAAAAAATTAGGTGAAGAAGCCACCGAAATCGTAATTGCAGCAAAGAACCCCAATGCAAATGAAATCAAATATGAAATCAGCGATTTCCTGTATCACATGATGGTTTTAATGGCAGAAAAGAACGTAACCTGGGAAGATATTACTACAGAACTTGCCAATCGATAATGCAGCCCG
>JAZSII010000033.1:0-3367 GCA_045533725.1 Acetatifactor sp.
TTCTTTTAATTGCTTGGATTTGTGCAAGTAATCCTCTATCATCTTGCCCCACTGCGCCTTTACCTTTTCATTGGCTTGGGCATATCCGTAACCCGGCAAGTCCACATAGTAAATTGCATCATTTACATTATAAAAATTGATTGTCTGAGTCTTTCCCGGCTGGGAACTGGTTCTGGCCAGTGACTTGCGATTCATAAGGGCATTAATCAACGAAGATTTACCCACATTACTTTTGCCTGCAAATGCCACTTCCGGCTTTGTATTCTCCGGCAACTTACTGGTTACACCACATACGGTTTCCAAGCTGACATTTTTAATAACCATATCTTCTCTCCTAAAAAACGCCGCCCTATTCAGGCGGCGCTTATTACTTTCTGCTATGATTCTTCGCGAATCGTTATCGGTTCTCCGGTGCCTTCTACCGCTTCCTTTGTAATAATACATGTCTTGATGCTTTCATCGGAAGGAATCTGGTACATTACATCCATCATGACACTTTCCATAATGGAACGTAAACCTCTGGCTCCTACCTTTCTTTCCAATGCTTTGTCAGCAATGGTTTCGATAGCATCATCTTCAAACTGTAACTCCACATCATCAAACTCAAAAAGCTTCTGATACTGCTTCACCAAAGCACTCTTGGGCTCCTTTAAAATACGAATCAATGCTTCCCTATCCAATCCCTGTAATGCCACATTAATGGGTACACGACCGATAAACTCGGGAATCAGACCAAACTTCACAAAATCCTGCGGCGTTACTTCTTCAAACAACTCACCGATTTCCTTAGTAGTCTTCTGCGCAAGCTCTGTGTTGAAACCGATGGACTTACGATCCAAACGTGCTTCCACAATTTTCTCCAAACCATCAAAAGCACCACTACAAATAAACAAAATATTTGAGGTATCAATCTGAATCAGTTCTTGATGTGGATGCTTTCTGCCTCCCTGAGGCGGTACACTTGCAACAGTTCCTTCGATAATCTTTAAAAGAGCCTGCTGTACACCTTCACCGGATACATCACGGGTAATGGAAACATTTTCACTCTTCTTGGTAATCTTATCGATTTCATCGATATACACAATACCGAACTGTGCTCTTTCCACATCATAATCTTCTGCCTGAATCAGTTCCAGCAAAATATTTTCTACGTCTTCACCAACGTAACCGGCCTCTGTAAGAGTGGTTGCGTCTGCAATCGCAAAAGGCACATTGATGATTTTTGCCAATGTCTGAGCCAGATAAGTCTTACCGGAACCGGTAGGTCCAATCATAATAATATTACTCTTTTGCAGCTCCACATCGTTTAAATCTTTGGGTGCCATTACTCTTTTGTAATGATTATACACCGCTACAGAAAGCACTTTTTTCGCTTTCTCCTGACCAATTACATACTCGTCCAGAAAATTCTTGATTTCCATGGGCTTCAGTAAATTAATATCGTATGCAGCGGATATTTCCTCTTCTGTATCTTCCAGTTCTTCTTCCAGAATATCTTCACAAATCTCGATACATTCATCACAGATAAATACACCATTGGGTCCTGCAATTAATTTACGTACCTGTCCCTGTGTCTTTCCGCAAAAAGAACATTGAACATCATTACCAGCCATTTTTCCTGCCATCACTTTACTCCTGTTACTTGTTCCCTATCATTTCTACATTAAATTGCTGCGTGAGAAACAATCACCTTATCAATCAAACCATATTCACAAGCTTCCTGTGCAGTCTTCCAATTATCACGTTCTGTGTCCGCACAAACGGTTTCATAATCTTTACCGGTATTTTCTGCCAGAATACGGTTCAATTTTTCCTTGGTTTTCAAAATATGCTTTGCAGCAATTTCAATTTCTGTCGCCTGACCCTGTGTGCCGCCGAGAGGCTGATGAATCATTACCTCCGCATTGGGAAGTGCATATCTCTTGCCCTTTGCACCACCTGCCAAAAGGAATGCTCCCATACTTGCAGCCATACCGATACATACGGTAGAAACATCACACTTAATATACTGCATGGTATCATAGATTGCCATACCCGCAGTTACACTGCCACCCGGGCTGTTAATGTATAAGTGAATATCTTTCTCGGGATCCTCTGATTCCAAAAACAAGAGCTGAGCCACTACAAGGCTTGCAGTTACTTCGTTTACTTCCTCTCCCAAGAAAATGATTCTGTCTTTTAAAAGGCGTGAATAAATATCATAAGATCTTTCACCCTTACTGGTTTGCTCGATGACATAAGGTACTAAACTCATATTTTCCTCCTATCCACAAAAACCTAAACAGAGGATTTAAGAAATCTTAATCCTCTGTTTCATAAATCTAATATTTTTTACTAATTATTTGTTGCCACCAAATTATTCAGCATCGGTTGCTTCTTCAGCTTCCTTCTTTGCCTTTGTGGTCTTCTTTGCAGCAGGCTTTGCTTCCTTCGCATTTGCTACAACAAACTCAACCGCCTTGCTGATGCAGATATCTTCCATAACCTGCTTCTTGCCGTTTTCACCAAGTAATTCTTTTACCTTGTCGTTTTCCATCTTGTAAGCTTCAGCCATCTTGGTTACTTCTGCTTCGAAATCTTCTTCGCTTGCTTCAATAGTTTCAGCAGCAACTACTGCTTCCAATACAAGACGGGACTGGATTCTCTTCATAGCCTGAGGTTTCACCTGCTCGATTAATGCCTGAGGTGTCAAACCTGTAAACTGCATATACTGTTCCATAGAAAGACCCTGAGACTGAATTCTCTGAGCGAAATCCTCTACCATCTGTCTCTGCTGGGTTTCCAACATAGCATCCGGAATTTCCATGGTTGCATCTGCAATGATTGCATCGATTACAGCATCTTCCTTAGCATTCTTAGCATCTGCTTCCTTCTTCTCTGCAATTCTCTTTACGATGCTTGCTTTGTATTCTTCGAAAGTATCGTATTCAGATACTTCACTTGCAAATTCATCATCCAATTCAGGAAGTTCCTTTTCCTTGATTTCCTTAACGGTACATTTGAATACTGCTGCCTTACCTGCAAGCTCGTCTGCCTGATAATCTTCAGGGAAAGTTACGTTTACATCAGTCTCTACGCCGATTTCGGCACCGATGAGTGCTTCTTCGAATCCGGGGATGAATGCTCCGGAACCGATGGTCAAAGGATAATCCTCGCCCTTACCGCCTGCAAAAGCAACACCGTCTACAAAACCTTCAAAGTCGATAACGGTCATATCGCCATCCTTAACTGCTCTGTCAGTAACAGGGATGATTCTTGCTGCATTATCTCTTTCTCTTGCGATATCAGCTTCGAATTCTACCTCAGTTACTTCGATATCCATCTTGTCAATCTTTACACCCTTGTACATACCTAAGGTAACTTCAGG
>JAZSII010000293.1:0-8733 GCA_045533725.1 Acetatifactor sp.
ATCAAAGAGATAGGGTCCGTTCCACGATTATGACCGTGCAAAATAATATCCGCTTCCTCTGTCAGATACATTACTCCGTCCAAATTCTTTGCCAAAGTTTCCAAATCAGTACTGTCGCCCAACTGCATCCACAAATGTCTGTTAATGGTATCTCCCGTAAAGAGGATACGTTCTTCCTTCAAAAGCAACAAAACGCTTCCCTGGGTATGTCCCGGCATCCAAATCACTTTTAATGTCAAATCACCCAAATCGATTTCCTGTCCGTCCTCCAGGAATTTAAACGGCGGCATACTTAACCCTTTTTCCTCACAGAACTGCACAAAACCATCAAAGCTCATATGCTGCTTGGCAAGTTCCAAATCCGCAGGATGAATCCACGCTTCCTCGAAGTAAATGTTTCCTGCAATATGGTCACAATGACCATGGGTGTTAATAACCATTACCGGCAAATCGGTGTAGTGTTTCGCAAGGGCCTTTAAATCTTCGCCACCATTCATGGTATCAATTAAGGCCGCCATTTTGTTTCCCACCACCAAATAACCGGTAGACTCTCCCGATTCATCCAATAAATACACTCTCGGAGTAATCTCTTTGACATTTACTCTTTCAAACATGTTGCATCCTCCCTTTCCATTTTACTCATCAATTTAAATTCAAAGAGCACCATGCCAACCGCAGTTGCAGATGCCACAATATCCGAAATAGGTCCTGCATAGACAACACCGTCAATACCGAAAAATCTGGGCAAAATCAACAGCAAGGGAATCAAGAACAGAATCTGTCTGGTCAGTGACAAAAATACACCCTTGATGGACTTTCCGATAGAAGTAAAAAAGGTAGAAGTAATGGGCTGCAAAAAGTTCAAACAGGTAAAGAACAAAAATACCCTAAAGTACTTTACCCCAAACTCAAAATACTCCGGTGTACCCTCTCCAAAGGCTGCCAGTATCTGGCGGGGAAAAATCTGAAATATCAAAAAAGATAACAGGGATATACTTCCGCCTGCGATGCATGCCATCTTATAGGCCTCCCGTACCCTTTTATAATTTCTTGCTCCGTAATTAAAACTTTCAATGGGCTGGGTTCCCTGGGCAATACCGATAACCACGGAAAAGAATATCTGGCTCACCTTCATGACAATCCCCGCACATGCAATGGGGATATCTTTTCCGTAATGTGATAATGCACCGTAGAACTTCAACGAATTGTTCAACACAATCTGCACCAGCATAATTGCCAGCTGGTTAAAGAAGGACCCCATACCGATTGCCATAATAGGTCCCAAGTATTGCATCTTTATCTTAAAATGTTTCTTCTCCAAAGGTGCGGTCTTAAATTTGCGCATGTAATTTAACACCAGACAAGCAGAAAATATTTGTCCAATGATGGTTGCAAGGGCAGCACCTTCCATACCCCATTTAAATACTAAAACAAAAAGTGCATCCAGCACCGTATTAATAATGGCACCGGATAAGTTACTGATCATGGTCATCTTAGGACTGCCGTCCGCTCTCATCAAATGTCCGCCGCCGGTTGTTAATAATAAAAACGGAAAACCAACGGATGTGATTCTGACATATCTCGTTGCATAATCCAATGTACTTCCCGCTCCGCCATCCGATGCACCGAATGTGATGAGCATAGGTTCCAGGAAAATCTGTGTCACCAGACACAGGATGGTACCACTGACAATCAACATAAATAAAGCATTACCCACAAAATGATTTGCCTTTTCTTTTTCCCCGCGTCCTAAGGTCAAATTAAAATTGGATGCACCACCGATACCAAACAGGAGTGCCAGCGCAATACAACAGGTGGACAAGGGAAAGGCCACATTCGTTGCCGCATTTCCGTTAATACCTACCGCATGCCCGATGAACAACTGGTCCACAATATTATATAGTGAGCCCACCAGCATACCGATGATACTGGGCACCGCAAATTTAAACATTAATTTTGAGACGGGAGCACTTCCCAATGGATTTTCTTTCTGCATTACATTAACCTTCTTTACTAACATTTCTGATTTATATCACTTGCATTTCCGACTTATTTTTCTTGCAATATTCTAACACATATTTTCAAAAAATACACTATGTAAACATAAATAAAGCCGACTTAAACGGTCAATTTCTTGTGACATTTGTGTCATTTTATTGTGTCATTTTTTGTGGAAACCTTGTAAATACAAGGCTTTTCGTTGCATGACACTTTCAGCTGTGCATTTTTAGCCTTTTTGTGACACTATTGTCATCTCTTCGCCATCCGCTACAAACCTGCGTCCCGCACTATTTTCATGCGTTCCGCGAATTGTTCATAAAAATCCCTCTCCATGTTATATGGACGCATATAAAATGCCTGCAAAATTAACATACAGCACTGCTTGGAAAAGGCCTCATCCTGTTCCTTCAAAAGCAACTCTTCTACACTGTTTAAGAAGTAATGCCACTCCAAAATATACGCCTTATACTTAGAATAATTGGGCGTATCCACCCATTTTTCTATCTTAACCTTTGTACGGTTTTTCTTCTCGCATTCATAAATCTGCAGGAAATATTTGTAGTCACCGTTCTCATAATATCTTCCCAAAGGGAATAATCTGCAAATTCCCGGTCTGGCATCGTGAATACTGCAACGTCCCTCAGAATTCAAGAACGTACAAGCCTCATTTAGGCCTGTTAATTTCAAATTTGGTAATATGATGCCATCCACAACATTAAGCTCTATATGAGCCTGTAAGAGGCCTTCAAAGCCCATGCCCGTTTTT
Organism: Acetatifactor sp.; assembly: GCA_045533725.1. GTDB lineage: Bacteria > Bacillota > Clostridia > Lachnospirales > Lachnospiraceae > Acetatifactor. The sequence continues at coordinate 2,768 of JAZSII010000293.1, forward strand.
TTGCTGATTCTAAACACATCCAAAGGGTCCAAAATGATACTGTTTCCCATTCCTTTGCAACAGGAAGAACAACCTGCACAGTCCTGACACCCTAACTTCGCCATATCATTAACACTGTATAATTTGCCGTCCGATACCTCAGACAAGTCAATATTTCGCTTCATAAATACCTCCGTTTATGCCTTCAAAATATCCGCATACTCCGCCCCCGTTGCCTGTAAAAGTGCGTCCGGTGTCAGTTCCATTTGCATTCCCAATCTGCCTCCGCTGACAATAATGGTATCCTGCAAAATGGCTTCTTCAGCAACTCTGGTCACATACTGCTTCTTCATACCAATAGCCGTACATCCTCCGCGAATATATCCGGTTACCTGATTAATATCCTTCACCGGTATCATAGCCACACTTTTTTCCCCTACGCAACGGGCCGCTTTTTTCATATCCAATTCTTCCGCAATGGGTATCACAAATACGAAATAATTCTTGCTCGCCCCCTGTGTCACCAAGGTTTTGAACACCTTATCATGTGGCAGTCCTAACATATCTGCAATCTGAATACCATCCACAAATTCATCACACTCATATGTATACACCTCAAATGGTATCTGTAATGTTTCCAAAATCCGCATGGCGTTTGTTTTATTTTCTTTCTTTGCCATCTTGAAACTCCTTATATATCACTTCTGCTAATGTGCTTTCTATATATTTCCATGCCTTATATTCACTACAGCACTTCCCGCAGTGCCTCAATATCTTCCTGCGTAGTAGACCAGCTTGTTGCCAGTCGAATCACTGTATGATTCTCATCAAACGGCTCCCAGAAACTATAAGACACCTTTTCACCAAGCTTCTGCATCTTGCTGTTTTCCACCACTACAAACTGTTGGTTCGTAGGCGAATTTAAGTAAAATGCATATCCCTTTTCCTGCAAAACTGCCTTCAATTGTTCTGCCATTTCTATGGCATGGGCACCAATTTCAAAATATAAACCATCCGTAAAAAGAGCATCAAACTGCACGCCAAGTAGTCTTCCCTTCGCCACCAATGCCCCGTGTTGCTTTACTCTGGTCATAAAATGCTTGGGTGCGTTTTGCTTGGTAAATACCACAGCCTCCCCGCAAAGAGCACCCACCTTGGTTCCTCCGATATAAAACACGTCACAAAACATGGCGATATCCGGCAATGTCACATCCGTATCCTTGCTCATCAAACCATAGCCCAATCTCGCACCATCCATATACAGTGGGATATCATATTCCCTGCATATGTTGGCAAGCTCTGCCAATTCTTTCTTGTTATACAGGGTTCCGTACTCCGTAGGATGGGATATATACAACATCCCCGGAAACACCATATGCTCATGATTTTCATCCGCATAGAAAGTCTGCAAATAAGCCTTTAATTCTGCGCCGTCCACCTTGCCCTGATGATTGGGAAGCGTTAATACCTTATGCCCTGTGTATTCAATAGCACCGGCTTCATGACATCCCACATGCCCGGTATCCGCCGCCAGTACGCCTTCATGGCTCTCCAGCATAGTAGAAATCACTACTGCATTGGTCTGGGTTCCACCGGTCAATAAAAACACTTCTGCATCATCACAGGCGCAAGCGGCCTTAATTTTCTCACAGGCACTCTTAGTATAAACATCGCTTCCATACCCGCCTAATGCCTCCAAATTGGTCTCTATCAGGCGTTGCAACACCTTTGGGTGTGCTCCCGCTACATAATCACTTTCAAAAGAAATCATTTGTATCCTCCATCTCAAATGTATGCAACATCTGTTCTTTCAAATCTATATAAAACTGCTCTCGCATTTTTACACGCTCTTTCCATAATCCACGTGCAGTCTCAGAACCACAAATACGCTCATAATCTCCCTTTAAAGAAGCCAAACGCTTGTCACATACCTTTATCAATTCCTCTGTGCTTAATTCCCCAATATCTGACCTTCCAATCATACAAATTCGCATCACATCAAACCGATCCAAATCATCCGCATCCCGCACACTAAGCTCAAAAGGTGTAGAATCCTGTGGAAAATCATTCCATCTGTCATGAATACGTATTGCCTTGCAGATACTCATGGAAAGCTCTTTATCATACCCAATCTGTGCTAAAAACTTTTCTGCAATCTCTGCACTGAGCCTTGGGTGCTTGGGCCACTCTTCAAAATCTCTCAACAGCGGATATCCCACATCATGTAGTAAACACGCTATTACCAAAGGTTCTTCAGCCCAACCTTCTCCCTGTGCAATTTTTCTCCCCCAATAGGATGCTCGCAAAGAGTGCTCATACCGATACACCATATCCCCCCGTTCCGGCGTGGGGTCCAAAAATTCTTTTACAAAATCGCGAGTTGCTTCCAAGAAATTACAACCGCTTTCATATTTAGCAATCATCTCTGCAACTCTATCTGCGTCTTTTTTTCTTTCTTCTAACATGATTCTCCCCCATTTATTCCATATTCTCTTTATCCCTATATTCCCCACAAAAAAGATGCAGGTAAGCGTCTGCCTACCTACATCGTATTATTCTTGAATTACCTTTGTCAACTACTTATGGCTAATATATCAATGGAATGATTCCCATATAGGTTGCCAAATTACAACTATAAACCATACCATCCTTTTTCTCTAGGTAGCTTAACCATTCCTCTTTTGATCCTGTTTCCAACAAGCCGTCAATATAGTATATGTCTCCATAGCTGTCATAAGGGCCTTCGATGGGCAAAAAGGTAGTTTCAATTAAGATATATTCTCCCGAACCGTTCCAAGTTTCTACCGCCACCTGGCAATGATTTGTGGTTAATACAATCATGGAGTTAAAGCCCGCTGCCTGCAATGCACTTGCCATAAGCACGGAGGTTTCAATACAAATACCGCTCTTTGAAAGTAATGTTTCATCGGGACGATTTACTCTCTGGGTTGCATTGGTTGCTTCTCCGATGGAATAACTGGACATTACATAACGAACACCAAGGTCACTAATTGCTTTCTGAATCGCATAGACCTGATATTTTGTTATCATCTCCTCGTCCTCATTTATTATATACTGATAGCCGGGAATACCGTGATAACCGGTATATTCCTCCATGTAATCAGCAGCATTTCTCAACAAATCCTGAATGTAATTAGATTCCGGCGTAACCCATGCCAATATGTCTGCATAGTTGGTATAGCCGTACTCATTGTCACTTAAGATAAAATCATTAATAGACATGATCTTTACATTCTCTGTTTCTGATGCGATGAGACTGCCTGTTTCCATATCCGTAACAGTAACCTTAATCTGTGTATTTTTCTGATTATCCAGATTCAACCCTGACGAAACAACCGGAGGCTTAATATAATATCTTTGTGGGAACTGATTAATAGTAATGGTTTTTTCATATTTTTGTGAAAAACCATCCACCTCTACCGTCACCAATACATCCTTTTCACCATTTACATAGGATAAATTCACAATCGCAACCGCCTGCAATCTGTTATACATAGCAGGATATATGGTATCTATACAACTGATGCTGGAAGTGACCTTTGTCTTCTCTATTTCATCCAGATAAGAGAAATTTACATTTTCATAATCCCCCTCCAACAGAAGCTCGTAATTCTCCAAGCATTCATCCATCAGCTTCTCCACTCGTTCCAGATAAACAGCAAGATGTATCTCCAGTTCCTCTACCAATACATCAACATCGGCAAGCCAATCCTCTTGCTCTGTCAGAATATCATCCATAAAACATTCCGCGCTTACAGCTGTTAGGACATCTAGGTTTTTCTCAGCCCAATACAGCTCTGCCAATATGATTTGATACCTTTCCAATATCTCAATCTCTCGGTTCATAGCATGCTCCAGAAACTGCGGTGCTTCCATTTCTTTACATTCAGCAATAATAGTTTCCACCTGATAGTATGCAGTTTCTATATCATCTACGCTTGCGTTATCAGATAAATCCACATCGTCGAAACCAATTTGAGTAAAATCGTCTCCAAATTTCAAAACCGAATCAGACCAATTAAAAATCAATTCAAAATCATTGACAAGCAACTCATTCTCTTCTATCAACCGATGCAATTCCACAGAACACTTCCGAAGATTAATTTCGTTCAATTTATTTCGTGCTTCTTCTAAAAGAGCCATATCCTCACTCTCGAAGAATTCGGTTAGGATTTCCCAAGATTCAGTTAATATCTGAAGTGCTTCCTCATCATATTTACGTGTCTCCTCCTGAGGCACGGCTGTGGGTTCCGGTGTGGGCTCTGCAGTAGGTTCCGGTGTAGCCTCTGCAGTAGGTTCCGGTGTAGCCTCTGTCACCTCAGAAGATCCATCACCTTCCTCATCATCCTCATCATCCTCATCGTCCTCATCGTCTTCATCTTCCTTGTCTTTGTCCTTATTCTTCTTATCGGATTTTTCGGACTTGGACGTCTTGGAAGCCTCTTCTTCCTTTTCACCACAAGCAACCCCGGATAAACTAAGCATCAATACAAGGCAAATCAGTTCCAATCTCTTTAGCAGTTTCTTCATTCCGCATCCTCTTCCTTTGCATAATAATAGCAATACTATATTATTAACTTCTAATATTGTATTACCATTATTTTACCTATATTTTCATGCTTCGTCAAGTTTTAGCATATTACAAAAAACCCGCAGATTACTCTGCGGGTGTTACGCATCATAAGCAATTTACTTATCTGAATTATTTCACTTCAGCTTTTAACTTTTCAGTTAATGCAGGAAGGATCTTATTCAAATCGCCAACAATACCGTAATCAGCTACATCAAAGATAGGAGCTGTTTCGTCCTTGTTGATTGCAATGATAAGGTCTGATTCTTCCATACCAGCCAAGTGCTGGATAGCACCTGAAATACCGATTGCGAAGTATACGTTAGGACGAACGGTCTTACCGGTCTGTCCAACCTGAAGGTCTTTTGACTTCCAGCCGGCGTCTACAACTGCACGTGAGCAGCTTACGGTACCGCCAAGAACTTCTGCAAGGTCTTCCAACAACTTGAAATTTTCAGCGCTGCCAACACCACGGCCACCGGAAACCAGAATCTTTGCATCCATGATATCTACGGTATCGTTAAGAGCCTTAACTACTTCAAGAATTTCAACATATTTGTGATCAGGTGTGAAACCGGGGTTGTATTCTACAACGTTAGCTACTGCACCTTCAACCTTAGGAAGCTTCTGCATAACACCGGGACGAACGGTTGCCATCTGAGGACGGAACTCAGGACAAGCGATAGTTGCGATAGTGTTACCACCAAATGCAGGACGGGTCATTAATAACTGATTGTGCTTCTGCTCTCTGCCCGGAATAGGGTTGATCGGGAAATCACCGATTTCAAGCTGTGTACAGTCTGCAGTCAGACCTGTGTGAATTCTTGCAGATACTCTGGGACCAAGGTCACGGCCGATTGCTGTAGCACCAACCAAAACGATTTCCGGTTTGTAAGTATTGATTACAGATGCCAATGCATGTGTGTAAGGCTCTGTACGATATTCTTTCAGTTCAGGATCATCTACTACGATAACTCTGTCTGCGCCGTAAGCTGCAAGTTCATCTACGAGACCTTTTACTTCGCTACCGATGAGTACTGCAGTTACTTCTGTATTTAAATCATTTGCCAAGTCTTTACCTTTGCCGATGAGTTCCAATGCGATACCGCTGATCTCATTGTCTACCTGCTGAGCAAAGACGAATACGCCCTTATATGCTTCTAAATTCATGTTGTGCACCTCTTTCTCTTAGATAACATGTTTCTCTTTTAACTTGCTTACGATGTAATCAACGGACTCTGCAGGGTCAAGTGTAACCTTTTCACCAGCGCCTTTTCTAACTTTGTCAGAAGCCTTAGCGATCTGTGTAGGTGAACCCTTAAGACCAAGGTTAGAATCTTCTACATCAACAAGGTTTGCTCTGCCCCAAACAGTGATTTCTGCATCAAATGCATCG
>JAZSII010000288.1:0-3339 GCA_045533725.1 Acetatifactor sp.
CAACACCTGACGAAAAGGGAAATATTATTATGGACTATTGCTATTATGTGGAGGAATAATATGGACAAGAACTATGGAAACATGGTCGTTGTCCTTTTTGCTATGAGGTTGCGAATAATATTTCAAAATATTACTTGACAAATAATATCACACAAAATATATTTATCTTATGATATGATTTCGGAAATAATATTGCAAAAACATATTTGTAAAACATGGAGGGTGTTATATGAGCGAAAACAAAGTAGAAAATTTAGTGAACAAAGCATTGGGATTTCCTAAAATGGAGGAGTTTGAGGCAGAATTGATTCGTTTGATGAATGAAGCAGAAGGGGAGGGAAATGACCCTATTATCATTGCGCTGATTGACAGCGATAATTTTTTGCGTGTGAATACGGATTTTGGGAGAGAGTATGGTGACAAAGTATTGATTGACACCGGCCGTTATTTAGAGTCTAAGCTACCCGCGGGAGCTACTATTTATCGAGTTTCGGGTGATGAGTTTGGCATTATTTTCAACAATGAAATGGAGAAGGAGGATGTCTTTCTGTTTTTGGAGGAGGTGCGCAGAGGGTATGACGTGAAGCTTCCCAACAATGAGGCCATGACTATTTCTATCGGGATTGCGGCTGCTTTTGAAGATGCCACCCGTGTACAGGAATTAATCCGTAAGGCGGAAAGTGCACTTTTCCGTGCCAAGGCGAATGGCCATAACAAGATTGCACTTGCGAAGGAAGAGAAGATGGTTCCTAAGACCTCACACTATACCAGTGACCAGTTGAAGTGCTTAACCAAACTTTCCAAGAGAGAGGGCGTGGGCGAGGCGATTTTACTGAGAGAGGCACTGGATATGTTGCTGAAAAAGTATGATATTTAGCGAGGGGAGCAAATAAACATGGAAGTAACTTACACTCAGAATATGACAGCCGAAGAATACAATGAAATGCGGGGCAGTGTGAATTGGAGATTACTGACGCCTGGTCAGGCAGAGAGAGGACTTGCCCATACGGCCTTTGTTGTGGCAGCAAGAGATGGCGGAAAGATTGTAGGCATGGGAAGAATGCTGTTTGATTACGGATATACGGCTTATTTGGGAGATGTGATTATCCGCCCTGAGTATCAGGGAATGGGCATCGGTGCAGAGATTGTGACGCGTTTAAAAGATATGGTAATGGAGGCTGCCGAGCAGGGGGATAAGATTATGTTTATTCTAGGCGCGGCTGCCGGTAAGGAAGGCTTTTACGAAAAACTCGGTTTTAAGGTGCGTCCCAATGAAATTAACGGAAGCGGTATGTCTATGTGGAAAGAGAAAGAGTAATTAGGGGGGGATAAACATGAGGGAACTATTTGTCATGGACTTGAATAATTATGACCCTAACGGAACTGTGGGAAGACGTCCGTCGGTGCGGGGTATTATCATCAAGGACGGTCGTATCGCCATGATGCACAGTTGTAAATACGACTATTACAAGTTGCCGGGAGGCGGTATCGAGTCCGGAGAGAGTCTGGAAGAAACCTTGGTGCGCGAGGTACAAGAGGAAAGCGGCCTGGTGGTAAAGAAGGACACCATCCGGGAATTTGGGTATGTGAAAAGAGTGGAAAAAGGAAAAGTGGAGGATATTTTCATTCAAGAAAATTTCTATTTCTTGTGTGAGGCGGAGGATGAGCCGGGACAGCGTAATTTGGACGATTACGAAGCTTTTGAGGAATTTACTCTGGAATATGTAACTCCTTCCCATGCTATAACTGCTAACGAGCAGGGCGACCACGGAGAGAAGGCGGCTTCACAGACTTTTGCAGGCATGCTGCTACGAGAAAATATGGTGTTGGAGCGTTTGGTGCAGGAAGGGTATTTGTAGAAATTGCCCGGAGATGAATTGTCTGAGTAGTGACAGAAGCATGGGTTGTGAAGCGCAGGAGGGATAGAAAGTGGTGCAATCAAAAGAGTGGAACTGGAATAGTGTAGAGCAGGATAAATGGGTTCAACCTTCCGAGGACAGTGTGTATCTGGCGAAGAAGTGGCAGGAGGAAGGGGTTCACTCCATCCTGGATCTGGGCTGCGGACGAGGCAGGCATGCTTTATATTTTACGAAGAAAGGATTTAAGGTAACTGCCGTGGATTTGTCGGCAGAGGCGATTGAATACAACAAAAAGTTTCAAAAAGAGCAGGGCGTAGATTACCTGTGCAAGCGGGCGGATATGATGAAGCTTCCATTTGCAGACGATGCTTTTGACAGGGTCTTTTCCTATCATGTAATTTCTCATCAGGATACGGAGGGAGTGCAGCAGGTACTTCAGGAAATCGCCCGGGTATTAAAGCCCGGAGGCAAGGTATTTTTAACCCTTTGCTCCAAAGAACATTATGCTTTTTCGCAAGGCGATTTCCCCAGATTGGATGAGAATACGGTGTTAAAAACCGAAGGGGCCGAGGTGGAAGTACCACATTTCTTTGCGGATAAGGTAATCTTAAAGAAGATATTTGCGGGTTATGAATTTGAATCGGTACGACATATTACGGAATGCATCATGGAGGAAGATGACAGCAAAGAAAGAAGCCATTTCTTTATCGAAGCAAAAGTGCGGAAAGAAGCCACATCGCTTAATTTTTCAGAAGTAATCGGTAGCACCGTAGAGTGTACCATGGACAGACCCATGGGCACCTATCATCCCAAATTTCCGGATATTTACTACCCCATCAACTATGGGTATGTAAACGGTGTGATGGCCGGGGACGGAGCAGAGCAGGATGTATACATATTGGGTGTGGATAAACCACTGGAAACATTTACGGGCAAGGTGATTGCCGTGTTTCATCGGCACAATGACGTGGAAGATTCCTGGATCGTAGCGCCGGAGGGAGTGGATTTTTCTGATGAGGAAATTCTGGAGCAGATTCATTTCCAGGAGAAGTTTTTCGACGGAGAATTATATAGATAGGAGAACCGACAAATGATTTTTACTGTAAAGATTGAGCAGACCAATGACTATCAGAGACGTATGAAATATATTCCGGAGACGGATTCCTTTGTAGAGAAGGATTGCGACAGTCTCCATTATGTGAGAAATGTTTATCAGTATCCCTATGGCTGGATGACAGAATCGGGCACACCGCCGGGGGCACATCTGGATGTCATGATTCTTACTGACAAGCATTTTGAATTGGGAGATGTGGCGAAGGTACGCATCATCGGGGTTTTTATCCGAAATGACGGCGACCACAAGCTTATGAGTGTACTGACCGAGCGGGACGTTACAGAATTCGACCAGCTGACAGATGAAGAAAAGGATAATTTGTTCAAGCTTTATCCCTATGTATTTGAAGGGGAGGGCTGGTTTGGA
>JAZSII010000068.1:0-4711 GCA_045533725.1 Acetatifactor sp.
TTAGCTTTTTTCTCATGTTACTATTCTCCTCTTCGATTAATAAACCTCTCACTATTCAATTGTCGTTATTATTTTAACACACTTTTTTCGAATTGCAATGTTTTTTATTAAGTACAAGCCGAAGACTCTGTTGCACAAAGCCTTCCATTACTCTCTTTCTTTAATATCTACCACAATATACTCTGCCGGGCCTGCGGTCTTGACCGGATAATTCCAATCTGCCAAACCACTTGTTACAATGGCTTGCATATTATCAAAAAAATAATGTCCGTAAACAGCATCATCCAGCTTAATTACTTCATATATCAGATTCAAAGGGAAAAACTGCCCTGCATGAGTATGACCGGAAAGAATCAAATCCACGCCGGCAGCAGCATTTTCTTTATATTGATTGGGTTGATGGTCCAGTACCAACCAAAAAGCATTGGTATTGGCATCTGCCAGAAGCTCCTCCACAGACAGCCTTCCCTCACCGCGTCTTCCCATGCCGGCATCCTCCCTACCGATTAGTACCAGGTCGCCGTTAATTCTGACCGTATCATCCTGCAATATGGTAATATTGTTCTGCTCAATGGTTCGTTCCAATTCCTCAGCAGTAAACGCACTTGTCAAAAGGGACATGGGTCTGTCGTGATTTCCGTACACATAATACACACCATACCTGCTCTTTATGGTTCCGAATGCCTGAAACACCTGCTGCATCTGTTCCTTTGTGGTAGCATTATCCACAATATCTCCGCCCAACACCACAATATCCGCATCCATACCGCTGATTTCTTCACAGGTTTCCAGCAATTCCTCATAGTCAATGGAAACACCGAAGTGAACATCTGCCAGAAATACCACACGGTATCCCTCCTCCCGGATATCCTTATCCGTATATACTGTATAGGGCGTATCCACTACATGATGCAAATTCCAATAGCCGTACAGAATCATCAGGACAGACAGGGTAATGGGTATCATGCCGCTGCCATAAATCTTTTTCCACCGTGTATAACCACTTTCATACTTTTCCCCGGCCAGCTTCTTTACCACAAAATTCACAAATTGCACCAAGGGAATAAACAACGCAAGCTGAAAAACAACAATACAGGTGTCAGACCAGATATAGCAGGAAGAGAGCGCAAGCGCAAAAGCTCCCACAGCTAAGAAAATCCTAATTCGTCTTTTCCCGGTATTTACGCCAAAGGTCTCAAACATCCGTTTAAAAAACCTATAAAAATAGTACCCCCAAAACAAATTGACCGGCACCAGCGCTATCATTAAAAAGGCCATATTATTCCTCCCCGCGTTGCATTCGTAAACACATGCTCCCTATTTCACAAAACAGGAACAAAATAAGCATAGCATAAACAAATCATTATGAAAATAAAAATTTCTCGGAAAATTAATATAATCTTTAGTTGGTTTTTCTATTATTCTGTAGTAATATTATCTTGTAAATATATGTCAAAAAAATATGTCAAAAATAAACGGGGTATTTAAGCTGAAATGGAGAAAAAAAACAAATTTATCACTAACATTTTTTATTACGGTATTATTATCTTATTGCTATGGGCAACCTGTAAATATGTTCTTCCTGTACTGGTTCCATTTGTCATTGCATTTATTATTGCCAGTCTTCTTCGTATTCCCGTCAAAAAATTATATGGCAATTCTGAAGTCCGTAATAAACTCATCTCCATTCTGGTATGTATTATATTTTACAGTGTGGTTTTTTTCCTGCTGGGACTTCTTGGGGTCAAGCTGTATGACTGGATTTCGGATTTCCTTTCTTCCGTTCCGAAGCTGTATCAGGATTATGTTTTACCTGCTTTCAATACAGTATTTGAATTTATTGAACGATTTTTGGATTCTTTGGATCCGGAGATTGCCGCAGAGATTAATAGCATTTTCCAGACCTTTACCAACGATATCGGCGAACTTGTTAAAACCTTCTCCTTTAATGCCCTTAAGTTTATTTCCGGAAGCTTAACCGCCATTCCCGTATTCCTTATTAAGTTAATCATAACTATTGTTTCTACCTTCTTCTTTATGATTGACTATAACAAGATTTTGGTAACCCTTATCGGTCTTATTCCAAAAGGGAAGGAAAACACGGTAGCCAACCTTGTACAATATTTTAAAAATACTGTCTTGATTTACCTGAAGTCCTACTCCTTGCTGTTTTTGCTGACTTTCTCAGAATTACTCATTGGTTTTACCATTATGAGAATTCCTTATGCTGTGGTAATCGCACTTTTGGTAGCCGTGTTTGATATTTTACCCATCTTGGGTGTGGGCGGTGTCCTTTTGCCTTGGGTAGCAATTCTGCTGATTTTGGAAAACATTCCTTTAGCCATCGGTATGCTTGTATTGTACCTGATAATCATCTTTATCAGAAACACTCTGGAGCCCAAATTAGTAGGTCAGCAAATCGGACTTCACCCGCTTGCAACTTTGATCTTTATGTATTTAGGCCTAAAGTTCTTAGGATTTTTGGGTATGTTCCTCTTCCCCGTTACCCTGGCAGTGCTTATCAGCATGAGAAAGGGTAAAGAAGAAAAAACTGCCGAAGCCGAAGATGAAACGCCGGAAGAAGCAAAGGAAGATACAGCCGAAGAAGTAAACGAAAAAATTTCTGTAGAATAGGAGATTGCATATGATACACGTAGAATTGGACGAGCAGGATTATTTGGCTCGAAATGAAAGAAATAAAGCTTATCAGAAAAAGAAGAAAAACTATTATAGAGGTGTTTACGGATTAATGGCCGCATGGATACTATGGGGCTTTGTACTTGTTGCCCTTGCCGGCTCAAAGGTTGGATTAATCATCGGAGGCTGTGTGTTTGGTATTCTGTTCGTACCATGGCTTATCTTATGTGTTTCCAGCCCGCGTATCATCCGTTGCCCCCACTGTGACGCTTCTCTCTATCGCGCCGACCCGTTACACATTGAGAACTGTCCCTATTGCCGAGTAAATTTAACCGTAAAGCAGTTTTACGGGAGAGAAGAAATATAAGACATGTACTTTACTAACAACAAACCCACTACCATTGGCGGTAGTGGGTTCTATTTATTTTCTCCTTCGCTGTACTATTTTCAAGGAAATCCATACACCTAAGCAAATCAGAATGACCACGCCATAGAAACATAAGGAAAACTCCAGATGGTCCTGCAAAGAAGGATAGGGCTCCACATAATAATCCGGATGCGCTTTATACTCTCTATACTCCTCAAGAATATCAAAAATCAAAGCAAACACACTGCCGATTACCATAATGAGAAAAAAGTTTTGTGCCCTTTTTAATCCTTTCATATTCTCCTGTTCTAATTTATCATTTTCCATTTATATTCTCCTCCGGTTTTCTTTTTTCAATTCTATATATAAAACACCAACGTCATTAAAAAAGTTTCATATAATGATAAATTATAATGACCTCTCCGCCAAAACACAAGTCTTGCTATGAAATTTGACGTGTAACAGAATTTAAGGTAGAATGCTCTTAGTATAATACTTCTTTTACATTGGAATGACTGTGATTATAGAGAAGGACGAAAAGGAATTAGATTTTTCTGCAAAATTCATGCTTTATGAGGTGGAAAAGGATGAGGAAAACAACCCCATCGTTATGTACATAGAGGATGATGCGGAATACGCTGTTGCAGCGCAGTATTTCTCCAACCTGATTGCAAAGAAATAGGCGCGAAACAGCATATTTATCCATATACAGCAATCAATACCGATATGGCGACCGCCAATACAATTGCAAGCACTATCATTCTTGTTTTTCTTTTCACTTGCTCGCCCATGGTACCGGTAAGGGGACTTGCCGGTACCATATCTTCATAAATCGGATATTTTTTCAATTCAGATTTCAACCACACCAGCGTCATATCTTCAGATGATTCACTTATATTTGCATATAATTGATTCAATTTATCCCGATACATATAATAACGACTCAATACCAACTGCAATTTATCACGTTCCATACGGTAGGACGCTTCCGATACCGGACTCCCTTTGACTGTACCTTCCACGGGCGGCAATCGTACCGGTTCATCACTCTCCCGATTCATCCACAGCAAAAGAATGGTTTTGACAAAGTTGTAAACACTTGCCGGAAAGATAATGACATATACACATAACACAACAAAGTTAACAATGTCAAAGAACAGAAAGATTATCGGAGTATATAATACAGAGGACAATACACTGATAATACCTGTGAGAATTGCAGGTACACTGAGAAATCCCAAGTACACAAAGAAATCATGTCTCAGACCGGTCATACGTCTCTCCACACTGTCTAACTGCTGCTCCGCTGCCGTTATTTCCAAATCGACTTTTCGTCTATACATACTCAGTTCATACAACACCTGTTGGTTAGGTTGCTTTTCCAAATTATTCACTATGCCTTCCCTCTACCTGCCAAAACATTCACATATATATTATCACGATAATTATATTACGTCACGGTCTCTTCCGCAATATGAACCCTTGGAAAAGCGGACTTTGTATAATTTGACGTATGATTAGAGTTAGTGTAAAATGTGAAAAGGAAACTTTCAAGAGAACAACTCGAGAACTATAATGAGGGATAAATCATGAATGAAACATATCAGAATGACCTTGCGCGCCTTAATGCGCTTATCAAAGAATACGGTGGTGTTGACAGCTATACAACCACACAGGCTGTTACGCTTTTTAAACTAATATGCACAA
>JAZSII010000059.1:0-6860 GCA_045533725.1 Acetatifactor sp.
ATTTGGACCAGATTGCAGTGGACGGAAGTGCCAAGAAGAATTTGGGAGAACTGCCCACTGCTTCTGTGATTTTACTGGTAAGTCTGGCATGTGTATGGCTTTTAATGGGCTTGTATGTGGTGATAGAAATAATTAAAAAGAAAAAATGTTGATTTTATTGAGCGTTTATGTATAATGATTAGTTGTATTCTGTCGTTAAACGCGAATGGAGGAGAAGAAATGAAGAAGTTTAGAGTATTATTATTAACATTAGTACTTGCAATGGCTGTTATGGGTTGTGCAAAAACTGAAAAAGAACCCGAAGCTACTGCAACACCTGAAGTAACGGAAGCCCCTACAGAGGCTCCTACAGAAGCGCCTGCTGAAGAAGCAACTCCTGCACCTACAGAGGAACCGACCCCGGCACCGGTAGTGGATGAGGATGCAAAATCTGAAGGTGTAATGACCTATGCTGAGTATGTAGCTGCTGAATTGGACAGCGAAGTAGTAATTGAAGCATATGTACAGGCAAAGCAGTCATGGTGGGAGGACAAGGCAACCGTATATGCACAGGACAAAGACGGTGCATACTTTATGTATGATATGGCTTGTTCTGCAGAGGACTACGAAAAGCTTACCGTAGGAACCAAGATTAAGGTAACCGGTTATAAGGCTGAGTGGTCAGGCGAAGTAGAAATCATTGATGCAACCTTCGAAATCATGGAAGGCAACTTCGTGGCAGAAGCATTGGATGTAACAGAAATGCTTGGAACAGACGAATTAATCAATCATCAGAACGAATTTGTTGCATTCAAGGGTATGACCGTAGAAGCAGCAAACGAAGCAGGCGATGCATTCCTTTACAAGTGGGATGGTTCAGGCCAGGACGGTGATGACTTGTACTTTAATGTATCTTTGAATGGTGCTACCTATACCTTTACCGTAGAGTCTTACCTTTGCGACAATACAACCGATGTATACGCAGCAGTTAAGAGCTTAAAGGTAGGCGATGTAATCGATATGGAAGGTTTCCTGTACTGGTATGAAGGTGTAAATCCTCACATTACAGCAGTAACCGTAAAGTAATTATATACAGATTCCAAGAGGCATTCCGAAAGGGATGCCTTTTTTGCATAGAATGACCGGAATTTTCAAAAAAACTTTAGCGCATTAATACATTAATCTGTTGACAAAATAAAATGGAGTATTTATAATTAACTGTGCAAAGAACTGTCATTTGAGGGGAATGTGAAAGACAGTTGCGGAAGGAGAAGATTATGGCAAATTACTTTCAGCCGGAAATTGAATGTGCTTCTTTGGAGGAAATGAGAGCACTTCAGAATGAAAAACTTGTAAAACAGGTTAAACATGTTTATGAAAATGTGGAGTATTACCGTAACTTAATGGATGAGAAGGGTGTGAAGCCGGAGGATATCCAGTCGATTGATGATTTACATAAATTACCTTTCTTAACCAAAGCGGATTTGAGAGATGCGTACCCTTACGGACTTCTCGGTACAGATTTAAAGAATTGTGTAAGAATTCATTCTACCAGTGGTACAACAGGTCGTAGAGTAGTGGCTTTCTATACACAGAACGATATTGATATGTGGGATGACTGTTGTGCAAGAGCGATTGTTGCAGCAGGCGGAACCGATGGGGATGTATGTCAGGTGGCTTACGGTTATGGCTTGTTTACCGGCGGTTTTGGATTAAACGGCGGTTCCCAGAAGGTAGGTTGCTTAACACTTCCTATGTCTTCCGGTAACACAGAGCGTCAGATTCAGTTTATGCAGGATTTACAGTCAACCATTATCTGCTGTACACCCTCTTATGCGGCATATATTGGCGAAACCTTAAAAGAAATGGGACTTACCCCTGATGATATTCACTTAAAAGCAGGTATTTTCGGTGCAGAACCCTGGACAGAAGAGATGCGTCGTGATATTGAAAAGTCTCTTGGAATCAAGGCATTTGATATTTACGGTTTAACAGAGACTACCGGTCCCGTTGTTGCTTTTGAATGTGAGGAGCAGACCGGTATGCATATTAACGAAGATCACTTCCTTGCAGAAATCATTGACCCTGATACCGGAGAAGTACTTCCTGAAGGCAGCAAGGGAGAATTGGTATTTACCAACCTTGATAAAGAAGGTTTCCCTCTCCTTCGTTATCGTACCAGAGATATTTGTGTACTTTCCAGAAAGAAATGTTCCTGCGGACGTACTTTGATAAAGATGGCAAAGCCTATGGGTAGAAGTGATGACATGATGATCATCCGTGGTGTAAATGTATTCCCTTCACAGATTGAAACCGTACTTTTGAAGGATGGTTATTCGCCCAACTATTTGATTGAAGTTGACAGAGTAAATAATACCGATACCATGGATGTGTCTGTAGAATTGACTCCTGATCAGTTTACCGATACCATGAAGGATTTGGCTGCCAGAGAAAAGGCTCTTGCAAATGACTTAAAGACCATGCTTGGCATTAATCCCAAGGTACATTTAGTGGCACCTAAGACCATAACCAGAAGTGAAGGTAAAGCAGTCAGAGTAATTGACAGAAGAAAACTTCATGACTAAGAAAAGGAGGAATAGCAAATGAGTGTAAAACAGATTTCCGTATTTATTGAGAATAAAAAGGGCAAATTAGCAGAAGCAACCAGATATATTGCAGAGCATGATGTAAACTTAAGGGCACTTTCCATTGCAGATACACAGGACTTTGGTATTCTTCGTATTATTTGCGAAAACCCGGAGAAAGCCAATGAAGTTTTGCAGGAAGGCGGTTACATTACTACTATGACAGATGTTCTTGCTGCTGCAATTTCCGATACTCCCGGAAGCCTGGCTTCTATTTTGGAGGTTTTATCCGAGGCAAATGTAGTGGTGGAATACACTTACGCATTCCTTTCCGCAAAGGCAGGCGCATACATGATTTTCCGTGTGGACGATAATCAGGTGGCAGCGGCTGCACTTGCCGGGGCAGGCATTAAAACAGCTAACCAAAACGACTTGTTTTAAGAATAGCAGACAGGCACTCTTACCAATAGGTAAGGGTGCCTTTTGCGTTATGTGAAAAAAATACTTGTTCTGTTCAACTGTTTCGTGTTACAATTGGTGCTTGTGAAATGTTTTGAAAGGATTTGAGAAGAAAGATGATAAGTATTAAGAAGTTGTTTGAGCCAACGGATATGACACAGGGGACTCCGTGGAAAAGTATTCTGGCATTTTCTGTGCCACTGTTAATCGGTAATATTGCGCAGCAGCTGTACAGTACCGTGGATAGCATTGTAGTGGGACATTACATTGGAGATCATGCATTGGCGGCAGTAGGAAGTGCTACGCCTTTGTTTAATATGTTGTTAGTTTTGTTTGTAGGTATTTCGGCCGGGGTAGGTATTATGGTGTCCCAGTACTTCGGAGCAAAAGACAGAGAAAATTTATCCGCAACCATTGGGACAAGTATTACTCTGACGGCACTGGCATCCCTGTTTATGATGATTGTGGCACCGCCTTTTATAGAAGATTTGCTTGTTTTGCTGAATACACCCGAGGAAAATTATGTGTTGAGAGATTGTACCAATTACCTGCTTATCATGATGTATGGTGGTATCGGAATGGCCTTCTATAACATTTTAAGCGGTATTTTGCGAGGAATGGGAGATTCCTTTTCAGGTCTTATATACTTATTGATTGCCACGGTGATAAATATTGTTCTGGATATCTGGTTTGTGGCAGGATTGGATATGGGTGTGCCCGGTGTGGCTTTGGCTACGGTGATTGCACAAGGTATCTCTGCTGCACTTTGTTACTGGAAGCTCATGCACATGACGGATTTTTTTGATTTGGGTTGGAAACAGTTGAAAATGAGCGGAGTCCATGTGAAGCAGATTATTCGTCTCGGAATCCCTTCCGGTTTGACACAGATGATTTTTTCTTCTGCCATGGTTATCGTACAGTCCCTGACAAATCAGTTTGGAGAAGCGTTTATTGCAGCAAATGTTATAGTAATGCGTGTGGATGGTTTTGCCATGATGCCGAATTTCTCTTTTGGTGTGGCAATGACTACCTATGCAGGACAGAATGTGGGCGCACGGAAGCAGGACCGAGTGATAAAGGGAGCAAAACAGGGAACTGTTTTGGCAGTGGCTTGTTCCACGATGATTACAATGCTTATTCTGTTCTTCGGAAAGTATTTGATGGGAGCATTTACCCAGACAGATTCTTTGGTAGAGCTGAGCTATTATGTGATGAGCATTTTGGCACCGGGATATATTGCAGTGGCGGTAACACAAAGCTTGTCCGGTGTTATGCGTGGTGCGGGTGATACATTGACTCCCATGTGGATATCGTTAATTACCACTGTTGTTATCCGAGTGCCGGTTGCGTATGGAATTTCTTATTTGACAAGAAGTGATATTTTGCCTTATGGACGAAGCGAATGTATTCAGGTGTCATTGCTGGCATCCTGGGTGTTGGGTGCTTTGCTTACTGTTATTTTCTACAGAATCGGCAAGTGGAAAAAGAAAGCAATTATGTAGAAGTGTTTGAAATAGGTATTTTTGCATGACAGCCCAAATATCTTTTATAAAGTCTTGTTGGGGGATATAGTATGATACCCTATATTGATATGCACTGCGATACGCTTATGCGGGCGTATATGGAAAAGAAAAACAGTATTTATGAATTGCCGGAGCTCATGCTGGATGTAAGGAGACTTGCGCAAGGCGGAGCTTCGGCTCAGTTTTTTGCCATATTTATGTTGCCGGAGTCTATGCGGGAGAAGCTGAAGGATGCATTCCCGGAGGATAGAGATTATATTGAGGTCCTACTTACTGTTTATGAAAGGACATTGGCAGAACATGGAGATTGTATCGGTCGTTGTGCAGAATTAAAGGACTATTTGGATAACCAAAAGGAGGGAAAGGTAAACGCAATCCTTTCCGTAGAGGATGGTCGTGCAGTGGCCGGAGAGATGGAAAATTTAAGGTGGTTACGAAGCAAGGGGGTTCGTATGATGGCGCCCTTATGGAATTATGCCAATTGCTTTGGATATCCTAATTCAGATTCCCCGGCTGTTATGCAAAAAGGGCTTACATCTTTCGGGAAAGAAGCAATTACCGTGATGAACGATTTGGGAATGATATTTGATGTGTCCCATTTAAGTGACGGCGGTTTCTGGGATGTGGTAAAGCTTTCGAAGAAGCCTTTCGTGGCAAGTCATTCCAATTGCCGCGCACTTTCTCCTCATCGCAGAAATCTTTCGGATGAAATGATAAGGGCTTTGGCAGAGAAGGGCGGTGTCATGGGACTTAACTTCTATGGTCCGTTTTTAAATAGAGATACAACTTGCATGGAGAGCCGTATACCGCAGATGCTTGCGCATTTGAAGCATATGATTAAGGTGGGCGGAAGTGATTTGCCGGCTATTGGTACGGACTTTGACGGAATGGAAGGTGACTTTGAAATTTCGGAATGTTCAAGGATGCCTCTTCTTTTTGAGATAATGGAACAGAATGGCTTTACAGGGGAACAAATAGAGAAGATTGCCTATAAAAATGTGGAACGAATCATAAAAGAGACGTTTTGAGAGAAAATACACATATAAAAGGAGATGTGATGTTATGTGTACAGCGATTACTTATAATACGAAAGACCATTATTTCGGAAGAAATTTGGATTTGGAATATTCCTACGCGGAACAGGTGGTAATAACTCCCCGAAATTATGTGTTTGAGTTTCGACAGATGCCATCCATGAAAACGCATTATGCCATGATAGGCATGGCGTATGTACAGGAGGGGTATCCGCTTTATTATGAAGCTACCAACGAAAAAGGATTAAGCATGGCCGGATTAAATTTCCCGGAGAATGCCTGTTACGGAGAAGTGCAGCAGGGAAAGGATAATGTGGCACCCTTTGAATTGATACCATGGATTTTGGGACAGTGTACTACTGTTTCGGAAGTGAAAAGTCTGTTGGATACTATTCAGATTGCGGATATTGCATTTAGTGATAAGCTGCCGACGTCCCCTTTGCATTGGATGATTGCAGACCGGGAGAGCGCAATAACCGTGGAGGCGGTAAGGGCGGGATTGAAAATTTATGAGAATCCTATTGGTGTACTGACCAACAACCCTCCCTTTGATTATCATATGTTGAATTTAAATAATTATATGCATCTGTCCAATCAGACACCCATAAATCGATTCGCGAAGGGTATACAGCTAAAGGAGTACAGTCGCGGTATGGGGGCGCTGGGATTGCCGGGCGATTTGTCTTCCGCATCCCGATTTGTTCGTATGGCATTTAATAAGTTAAATTCTGTTGTAGAGACGGATACGGAAAACCAGGATGAAGAAGAAATTGAGCGTGCAAGTGTAGGTCAGTTTTTTCATCTTTTGGACAGTGTAGCCATGACAACGGGAGCGCTGCAGATGCCAAGCGGGTTGTATGATAAAACAGTGTATTCCTGTTGCTGCAATGTGGACAGAGGAATATATTATTACATTACTTATGAGAACAGACAGATATGCGCTGTAGATATGCAAAAGGAGGAGCTGGAAGGAACAAAAGTGGTGGCATACCCACTTTTCATAAAACAAAGCATTATATGGCAGAATTGATTAGGAATAAGAGGCATTTGGTTAAGGACTCTTGTTCTGATACAATCTCTTGTAAAAAATATGTAAAAAAATGCAATTCGTGCTTTGCGAGTTGCATTTTTTATGTTATACTACTGTGGACAATGAAAATGGGGAGGAATGGTGTTTATTCCCCAAAACTAATTTGTTAGTACATATTTATTATAAATGGAGGGCTGAAAAACATGAGTACTACTTCAAAAGCGAGTCAAAGAATCGAAGCTTTACTCGA
>JAZSII010000290.1:0-2841 GCA_045533725.1 Acetatifactor sp.
ACGAATCGTCCTGCAAAGACCTTTCTTACTTGGGTTTCTGCAGAGGATAGGGCAGAGCGCTTTGTAAGCTACATTGAAGAAAATTTTAAAAGCGATAAGATTTCTTTTGTTGACACAAAGGGCTTAGGCTCCAATGATCTCATTTTTGATGATGCTTCTGCAGAAGAATAATTGACAGTCGGTTGAAAACGTACATATCCTTAAAGTATGAACTTATGTGGCATAATGCTTAGGCGTTATGCCACTTTTTCTTGTGTAAAAGCCTAAATTGGTATATGCTGAGTATAGTATGTTTTGGGAGGTTTGCCAGATGATTTGCATGGATTTGAGCGGAAGCTGGGAGTTGTTTTTGGATGAAAAGAAGGAGTTTACGAAGCCACCGAAAGGGAATGATATCATTTTTCTTCCGGATACGACTGCACATGCCGGAAAGGGGAAGGAAAATAAAGCTCCAAATACTTCTTATATGACGGAGAATTATCATTTTGAGGGATATGCATGGTATTCCAAAGCGGTTGAAATTGGTTCGGAGCAGATGGAGAAAAACATTACACTGTTTTTGGAACGTACCCGTGTTTCCACGGTATTTATAGATGGAGTAGAGTTAGATACGCAGAATAGTCTGTGCGGTTTTCACAAGCATGATTTGACCGGTAAGTTGACGGTCGGCCACCATATTTTGACGGTGCGTGTGGATAATACGGATTATCCTACAAAAGGCGGGCATATGACTTCGCCGGATACCCAGACTAATTGGAATGGTATTTTAGGCAGAATAGAGCTACAGATTCGAGACAAAGTATATCCGGAGAATTTGCAGGTATATGCCAAGACACCCGGAGAAGTGAAAGTAACAGCCTCAATACAAGGGATGCAATCAGGGAGCGTACAGGTAAAGATTTGCAGAAAAGGCGGAGAGTGTTTTGCGCAGGATACATGCCAATTTAAAGACGGAAAATTACAGGCAGTATTTGCGTTGGAAGGTGAAAATTTACTGTGGGATGAGTATCATGCAAACCTTCTGGAAGCTACGGTGACACTCGGAGAAGAAAGTATATCAACAACTTTTGGTATCAGGGATTTGAGTCATGAAGGTCGTAAACTTCTGGTGAATGGGAAACAGGTGTTTTGGAGAGGCAAGCATGATGGCCTGGTATTTCCTGATACGGGTTATGCACCAATGACGGTAGAGGAGTGGAAAAAAACATTGTCCACCGCCAAAGAGTATGGCATCAATCATTATCGTTTTCATACCTGTTGTCCGCCGGAAGCAGCTTTTACAGCTGCGGATGAGCTGGGTGTATATATGGAGCCGGAGCTTCCCTTTTGGGGAACAATAGGGGCCCCCGGAGAGGAACAGTATAACGGACCGGAGCAGGATTACCTCATAGAAGAGGGATACCGTATTTTAAGGGATTTTGGGAATCATCCTTCCTTTGCCATGCTTTCCATGGGAAATGAGTTGTGGGGAAATACAGGGAGAATCAATGGTTTTCTAAAGGCCTATAAGGAAGCGGATGACAGACATTTTTATACGCAGGGTTCCAATAATTTCCAGTTTTGTCCGGTGGTATTGGGGGAGGAGGATGTATTTTGCGGTGTACGTATGTCACAGGACAGACTGTTTCGTGGCTCTTATGCCATGTGTGATGCTCCTCAGGGACATATTCAGACTAAGGCCCCCAATGCCGTACATAATTACGATGAAATGATTGCGCCCTTATCTGTTGTAGGAAAAGGGTCCGATAAAGAAGAAATTGAAATCCAGTATGGTACCGGTACCAAAAAAGTAAAAGCAATTGAGAGTGGAGATACATTGATTCCACAGGTGCCTGTGATTTCCCATGAAATCGGACAATATGATTTCTTCCCGGATTTTACAGAGTTGGAGCGATACCGGGGAGTGGGACAACCTCTGTATTTGGAGATTTACAAGGAACGCTTACAGGCAGTGGGTTTGTATGAACAATGGAAGGAATTCTTTGAAGCGACAGGGAAATTAGCCATTGATTGTTACAAAAGAGAGTTGGAAGCAGCACTTCGTTCCCGGGAATTGAGCGGTTTTCAATTGTTGGATTTGCAGGACTTTCCCGGACAATGCGTGGCTTTGGTGGGAGTGTTGAATGCATGGATGGAATCCAAGGGACTGATTGGGGCAAAAGAATGGAGAAGCTTTTGCAATGATGTGGTGCTTTTGGCCGAGATAGAGAGCTTTGTACTTGAAGAAGAAGCAGAAGTGGTTATTCCGGTAAAGGTATCAGTTTGTAATGAGGAGGCAGTTCGCGGAAAGCATTTGAGATATTTTGCAACAATGGGCGGGAAGGTGCTTGCAGAAGGTGTACTTAGTATTCCGGAAGTTAATGAGAGAGTACGTTTGACAGGGGAGCTGAAGTTTAAGGTTCCCAAACTGAATAAGCCTGGGAAAATACAGATAAGTCTTCGTATGGAAGATGCGGAATATGAAAATTCCTACACTTTGTATGCATATCCTAAGGCGGAGATAAGTATTACCGGGGATTCTATTGTTTACGGTAATGAAAGGGTATTAATCACAAAAACCATAGAAGAAGCTAAGCGGTTGAAGGAGCAGGGCGAACGTGTGCTATGTATTCCGCAGGCCGATTCTGATAAGGTGGAAGGAACGTATTGTACGGATTTTTGGAATTATCCTATGTTTCGGTCTATTTCAGAGAGTATGAACCGCAAGGTGCCCGTGGGAACATTGGGACTCTACATCCATGAAAATGCTACCTTGCAGGAAGAATTTCTTGCAGAAAAGTATTCCACACCTCAATGGTACCACTTGGTTATGAGCAGCCACTGTGAGGTGCTGGATGGAAG
>JAZSII010000094.1:0-2771 GCA_045533725.1 Acetatifactor sp.
TAGAGAAACTATTTTCTTATTCATTCGCTTTCCCTCCTTTCGCCTCCGCAAACCATTGCTTGCACTGCTCAATTCTGGCGCCTTGCGGCGTGTCACCATGCTCCGGGTCGCAGGAATACTGCGTCAAAAGGGCACAGGGAATCTCCGGACACTCTCCGCAATGTACGAAACCTTTATTCTGACAACACACTGCCACAGGGCACTCTCCATGGAAAGGCTCTCCGTTTGTTTCAATGCAACCACCGCAACCGCAGGATTCTTTATATTCGCACCCGGTGCAATGAAGCCCGCATCTGGAATCTATCATAGGTATCTCCTCCTTTTTCTTAATAGGGTGTCTGACCACCGTTTTCAATTTGCTCGCATCACATTTCCTCGGGTCAGAAAGATATATTTCGTGATGATATCGAGTTTCCGTAATGTCCGGCTCGAAACCATTTTCCTTTGCAAACTTGTGCATGGTAGCAATGGTCGCCGGCTCATCATCATAGGAGCCAATGTGCATGCACTGTACACAGGTACCTTCTTCATAGGTCAAGAACTCCACCTTTGAAAAGTCTGTTTTCTTTTTTCGGGTAGCTTCGTCCACTGCCCAATTAAAATCCGCACGTGTAACAAAGTCCGGCAAACGTATCAAAGAGATAAACTGAAAATCCTCTTTATGTGCATAGTCAATCCCTTCCACACCATCCTGCCACCAAAAACCCTCCAGTGGCGGCACCACATACTCAAAATAGCCGGCTATTTTATGCTCGCCTTTGTAACTCATTTTAAGCGTAAATGCAATGGCGTAAAGCAATCCTATGGAATCCTTGTATTCACCGGTCTCATCGTTTGGATTTCCTTTACCTCGTACCGCAAGATAATTCATAGCGGGAACCGTAACAATGGTAGGTTTCTTCGGCGGCATATAGTACTCTTTACACTCTTTCTTATAATCAAATGCCATGGTTTCTCTCCTTTGCGAATCGTTTATTTATACCATAACACCCCAAACACGACAGCAGTATGTCATGTTTCATATAAATTTCTAATATTATCAAGCGCCTGCCTCATCCGTTCCACCATCTGAGGCGGGCCAAGCACTTTTACCTTATCCCCGAAGCTTAAAAACCATTCCACAGCATTTTCAGGTCTGGTAAATCCCCACTCCGTGTACAGGCTGCCGTCTTCCCGTTCCGTAAAGGAATGATGCCCGTACTCCTCCACCAAGCGATATTTTACGGATGCATCATACACCGCCGTAATCACATAATCATCTGTCATATGTGTCCCAAACTGCTTTTTCTCCTCCGGCACTTCTCTGACAAGGAAGCTTTCTTCAGTCATTTGCAGGTCCCACAGACGACGTAGCTTGTACATACGAAAATCCTGCCGCTCCTTGCAGAACCCGAAGACGTACCAGTCCGACCATCTGAACACAATCAGATACGGCTCAATACATTTGTCTGCTTCGCCTTTGTTATAACAATAGTGGAACGAAATGCATCGGGATGCTTTGATAGCTTGCTTGATCATATCCATCTTTGCCGCTAAGTCATCTTTGTAGAAGGACGCCAGGTCTATTACCATATTGTCTATCAAAGGAATCGCGGTACTGCCTCCAATCTTTTGCGCCAACTTCTCCGCATAGGCAACGTTCGATACGCTGTCCAGAGACTTTAGCCCTGTAAAAATCGCCGCCAGCTCCTGTTGTGTAAACACCGTAGTGTCCAAAGCAAAGCCATCCATAATGGAGATGCCGCCATTCGCTCCCTGTGTGGTTACAATAGGAATACCGGCTTTACAAATATCTTCAATATCACGGTTTATGGTTCGCCTGGATACCTCAAATTTCTCTGCCAGATAAGGAGCCGTAACAAATTTCTGCTGTTGTAATGTTGTAATAATTCCGATTAGCCGGTCGATTTTCATATCTCTTCGTTTCCTCTCGCGTATTATCTTCCCATTACCTTCTATTTTACCTTGTATGGGTAGAAGTTTCCAGTCCGAGCCTGCGTAAATTATCATAATTCTCTGCCCATAGCTGGTTGCTTCAGTCGCATGGGCAGACGCCCGCGCATTTCATTCCCCAATAGATTCACCGCGTAATATATATTCCACTCCCTGCAAAAAAGACCCGCCGTGTATACCACGACGAGCCTTCCGTCTCGCTGCATCTATTTTATAACTCTCTCTCTTTCCAATCCTGCGCCTCTGCAAACGGTCCCGGAATCACAGTCACACCGCGATGTTCACCAAAGTAGTCTGTACTAAAGGTAATGGGCGTTCTGTCCGGGTTCTCGAAATACTGCTCCGGCTCAAAAGCTTTGCCCAGGATTTCCGTGTTAATCATACGATCCGTGAAATCTCCCAAGAACTCATATACATTGGTGTCCAGATAATACTTTCCATCCTTTTCCACCAGCTCTACGCGAATATCCTCGGGACTACCTTCCGCCACCAAGCCGTTTACTTCCTTCTTCCAAGCCTTAGCGCCGCCCAAATACACATTTCCCTCTGACCATACGGGCAGATGTCCGAAATGTACCGGCTCCAGCTCCTTCATATTCGCAGGTCTGCTGAAGTCAAACTGCGCACTCCACTCTTCAAAGGTAGGATATTCATCAAAGGTCCAGGTACCTACTACACGGTTCTCTGAATCCACTCCGTCGTCAGAATCATGACGGGTAAGTACATCCTGTGCAGGGTGCTTCTGTACGAAAATGTTGTTGTAGAATCTGTCATCTCCGTGAAGGAAGGTCATAAAGCCCATGACTTCCGTACGATGC
>JAZSII010000262.1:0-2799 GCA_045533725.1 Acetatifactor sp.
CGAACGAAAAAGCATTATATCTTCATGAACAATGGAACGGCAAGCTGGAAACCACCTCCAAGACTCCTGTAAAATCCCGCGAAGACCTGTCACTGGCTTATACTCCAGGTGTTGCAGAGCCCTGTAAAGTCATTGCCCGGAATAAAGAAGCGGCTTATAAATATACCATGAAAGCCAATACCGTAGCTGTTGTTTCCGACGGAAGCGCAGTTCTTGGCTTAGGAAATATCGGTCCTTACGCTGCCATGCCTGTTATGGAAGGTAAGGCTGTATTATTCAAGGAATTCGGCGGTGTAAACGCAGTACCCATTTGTCTGGATACCCAAGATACGGAAGAAATCATCAAGGCGGTTACCTATTTGGCTCCCGGCTTTGGCGGTATTAATCTGGAAGACATTTCTGCTCCCAGATGTTTTGAAATCGAAGAACGTCTGAAAGCCACCCTGAATATTCCTGTATTCCACGACGACCAGCACGGTACTGCCATTGTAGTACTTGCAGGTATTATCAATGCCTTGAAAGTAGTAAATAAACAAAAGGAAGACTGCAAGGTGGTTGTAAACGGTGCCGGAAGCGCCGGTGTGGCAATTACCAAGTTGTTACTGACTTACGGATTTACCAATATCATTATGTGTGACAAGGTGGGTATTCTTTCCAAGTCGGCAGAAGGTTTGAACTGGATGCAGGAGAAGATGGTGGAAGTAACCAATCCGAACAACGAGACCGGTTTACTTGCGGATGCCATGAAAGGCGCTGACATCTTTGTAGGTGTTTCTGCTCCCAATATTGTTACTCCCGAAATGGTCGCTTCCATGAATAAGGATTCCATCCTTTTTGCCATGGCAAATCCTGTTCCCGAAATCATGCCCGATGTAGCCAAAGCTGCCGGGGCACGTGTAGTCGGTACGGGACGCAGCGACTTTCCCAATCAGGTAAATAACGTGGTTGCATTCCCCGGCATCTTCAAAGGTGCTTTGGAAGGACGTGCCAGCCAGATTACGGAAGAAATGAAGCTGGCCGCAGCAAATGCCATTGCCGGACTTGTTCCTGCTGATAAATTGAACGACGAAAATATTATGCCGGAAGCTTTTGACCCCCAGGTTGCAGAAGTAGTCGCAAATGCCGTCAAAGCGCATATCAAATAATGACTACTGCAAACTGGCACGGTAAGCCCTATTATTCTTTGGATGCTTACTGCAAAAATGAATTTAAACACAAGTGTTATAAAATTGCGTTGGACGCAGGATTTACCTGCCCTAATCGGGATGGTACCTTGGGAAATCACGGATGTATCTTCTGTAGCGCAGGCGGTAGCGGTGATTTCGCAGGAAAAGGTGCCACGGTAGCCGAACAGATTACACAGGGAAAAGCCCTATGGGGCGAAAAGACCGTAGGGAACCATTTTATAGCCTATTTTCAGGCCTATACCAATACCTACGCTCCCACTCCCCGTTTAAGAGAGCTTTATACACAGGCTCTGTCTCAACCGGAAATTGTGGGTATCTCTATTGCCACCAGACCGGATTGTCTGAGCGAGGATGTTTTAGCCCTATTAGCGGAGTTGCAGTCGCAATATCCGAGCAAATTTCTTTGGGTAGAACTGGGTCTGCAAACCATACACGAACACACTGCCCGCTACATTCGCAGAGGCTATGCCCTTCCCTGCTTTGACGAGGCGGCAGATAATTTGCACAAGTACAACATTCCCTGGATTGCCCATATTATCTTAGGTCTGCCGGGTGAAACTCCGAAGCACGTTTATGATACCGTCCGGTATTTAAATGAAAAGCAACCTTTCGGTATTAAGCTGCAGCTTTTACATGTATTAAGCGGCACGGATCTGGCCATGGACTTTGAAAAGGGATTGTTCGACGCCCTTTCCAAAGAAGAATATTTGAACATACTTATTCATTGTCTGGAGATTTTATCTCCGCAAATCGTGGTACATCGTCTGACAGGCGACGGTCCCAAAGATTTATTAATCGCTCCTCTGTGGAGCCGCAACAAAAAAGATGTACTCAACAGCCTGCATAAGGAAATGAGTCTTCGCAAAACTTATCAAGGGAGATTATTTCATGCTACAGGATCCATTGACCCTATATAAACTGATTGTTTTATACATGTTAAACCGCGTCAGTTTTCCTATTACACCGGCGCAAATCAGTGAATTTATTTTGGAAAAAGAATACACCAATTATCTTACCTTACAACAGGTAATCGGGGAACTTTCAGATGCCAACATGATTCACTCTCAAACCACCAACAACCGTACACTCCTTACGATTACGGAAGAAGGCCGGGAAACCTTAAATTACTTTGAAAATCGTATCAGCGACACTATCAAAGAAGAAATACTTACATACTTTCGTGACAACGAGTTTGATTTATTAGATGAGGTGTCTGTACAAAGCAATTACTACAAATCCACCACCGGTGATTACGAAGCACATTTAATTGCCAAGGAACGCGGTGCTAATCTGATTGAACTGAAGCTCTCCGTTCCCGACAAAGAAACTGCCACTACCATTTGTGATAATTGGCAGGACAAGAATCAGGATATTTACCAGTATATAATAAAGCAGCTGTTCTAAGGAACAACTGCTCAGACTGTAGACAAAGACTTAAATAACATATAGCCAATGCATATTTACCACGAAAATTTGCATTGGCTATAATTCGTCATTCCGACTTATTTCATTAATGTGACATCTAATGTCTCACATCCCATGATGTAATTTCATTTACAAGCCCCTGCAGATTGGATTGATGAAGATAATGATCCCCTGGAATGCTTGATAC
>JAZSII010000030.1:0-2051 GCA_045533725.1 Acetatifactor sp.
TTTGCCATGGGACAACGGAAGAAATCCGAGGCAATATGAAGTTCGATTTGGAACAGCAGGAGCGTGTTATGAAGACACTTCCTACGAAGTATTTTTTGGGTGGTCATACCCATTATCAGCAGATAGAGAAAAAGTATGGCAAGACGTATATCAATCCCGGTTCGTTAGGGCTTGCTATTGATGAAAAGGGCGGTAATGCAGAGTTTGCTATTCTGGAAGGAAATAAGGAAGGCTGGGAAGCAGAGCTTGTCAGTGTGCCATATGATTTGGAGGAAATGCTTCAGAGCTTTGCGGATTCCGGGGTGGACGAGTACGGTCTGGTACTAAACCGGGCGGTAAAGAAGACCATGAAGACCGGTATTAACTGGTTTTACTTTGCGGCGGTGGATGCAATGAAACTTAGCGGAAAACCTTTGCAACAGGTAGAAGAGGATATTTGGGACCGGGTGGCAGAGAAGCTGGATTTGTAAGGAAAGGAGCCGCAATGAAGTTTTTATTGGTGGCGTTAAATGCGAAATATATACATTCCAATCCTGCGTTGTACAGTTTACGTGCTTATGCGGGAGAAGGACTGCAGGAACATGTGGAGATTGCGGAGTATACCATCAATCATTCCCTGACGGATGTTTTGGCAGATATTTATAAGAGAAAGCCTGATGCTATCGGGCTTTCTTGTTATATTTGGAATATAGAGATGATGCTCGACCTGGTGAAGGAATTGGGTAAGCTTATGCCACGGGTGCCCCTTTGGTTGGGCGGTCCTGAGGTGACTTACGATGCACCAAAGCTTCTGGAAAAGTATCCGGAGATAACAGGTGTCATGATTGGAGAGGGCGAAGAGACTTTTCGGGAGCTGCTGGAATGTTATGCAGAACGTGCAAGAGTTGGTTTTCATACGGAGACGGAGGATGATGTCCATATAACAGCGATATCCGGTATGAAACATGGGACGCCTGAGTTGCAAATAACGGAAGCAGATCTGCAACGTATTCCCGGGCTTTGTCTGCCGGGAGGATATACTACCCCCAGAGAGCTTACGGATATGAGTGCCCTGCCTTTTTTGTATGAGGATTTGAGTACTTTTGAGAATAAAATTATTTATTACGAGTCCAGCCGCGGCTGTCCCTTCAGGTGTAGCTATTGTCTAAGTTCCATTGATAAAAAAGTACGTCTGCGGGATTTGGAAACCGTAAAGAAGGAGTTACAATTTTTCTTGGACCATAAGGTCAAGCAGGTAAAGTTTGTGGACAGAACCTTTAATTGTAACCACAGGCATGCGTCAGAGATATGGCAGTATATTTTAGAACATGACAATGGTGTCACAAATTTCCATTTTGAAATAGCTGCAGACCTTTTGAATGACGAGGAACTAAATTTGCTTGAAAAGATGCGTCCCGGTCTGGTACAGCTGGAAATCGGTGTGCAGTCCGCCAATCCCCGTACCTTGGAGGCCATTCATCGAGTGATGGATGTAGAGAAATTAGCACAGGTGGTGGCCCGGATTAATAATGGACAAAATGTACACCAGCATCTGGATTTAATTGCGGGACTTCCTTTTGAGGATTATGAAAGCTTTGGCAAATCCTTTGACAGGGTGTATGCTATGAAGCCGGAGCAGCTGCAATTAGGTTTTTTGAAGGTTTTGAAGGGTTCTGAGATGTGCGAGAGAGCACAGGAGTACGGCATTGTTTATTCGGACAAGGCGCCCTATGAGGTGCTTTTTACCAAGTGGCTGTCCTTTGAAGAGGTACTTCGCCTGAAACGTATCGAGGAAATGGTGGAGCTTTATTATAATAGCAATCAGTTCATGCATACTCTGCAATTTTTGGAGCAGGCCTTTCCTTCCCCATTTGCACTTTACGAGGAGTTGGCAGAGTTTTTTGAAGAAAAGGGGTATTTCGTGAATAGCCCCGCCCGCAGCTATCGAAATCAGGTGTTGTTAGAATTTGCCTGCCAAAAGGATGGAGCGTACGAGGCGGTTTATAAGGAGCTTTTGACATATGATATGTATCTGCGGGAGAAACTGAAAACCAGACCGGAGTTTGCCCATG
>JAZSII010000269.1:0-2017 GCA_045533725.1 Acetatifactor sp.
CAGTCCATTAATATTTTTTCAAAATGTCACCACGGCATGTGTTATTATCCTACCAAGGTGGGCAAGGTCCATCCGGGACTGAAAAAGGACCTTTTGGGCGAAATGCTTACAGCACTTCATGCGCAAGGAATACAAGCGCCCATTTATTTTCCCATAGGCTGGGAGGAAGTGGCAGCAGAAAATCTCAACTGGTTGGAGGTAAATGCTGAAGGTGTTTTGGGCGGTAAGGATCCTTTCTGTGCGGAGGTAAACCGTTGGAGAGATTTGTGCCTGAATAAGGAAAGCTATCTGGAATTTATTTTTAAACAGGTGGATGAGATTATATCCATGTATCCGGTGGATGGCTTTTGGTTCGATATCATATCCCAGCACGGATGTGTTTGTGATGATTGCAGGAGAAGCATGAAGTCGCTGGGACTTTCGCCGCAGAATCCTGAAGATGTGAATAAGCATGACATGCTTGTAGTGACCCGTTTTATGAAAAGACTCTACACTTATGTGAAGGAGAAGTGTCCGGAGGCATTAGTTTTCTTTAACGGTGATTTGGCACCGGATAACGGGTATGACAGAGAAATCTGCATGAACGAACGGGGGAAGTATCTGACCCATATAGAGATAGAGTCCCTGCCTTCAGAGACCTGGGGCTACAATCATTTTCCTTTATATGTGAATTATCATAACAGGAAGGATGCTGAGATTATCGGCATGAACGGTAAATTTCACAATGTGTGGGGAGATTTTGGAAGTCTGCGCAACCTGGAAGCGCTGGAATATGAGTGCTTCCGAATGATTATGAATGGAAGCAAAATCTGTATCGGTGACCAGATGCATCCCAGAGGAGCCTTGGATCAGGGCGTTTATGAGAGAATTGGTCAGGTATATAGCCAAATTGAAGAAAGAGAGCCTTGGTGCATAGGCTCAAAGAAACAGGCTGATATCGGTATTATGATGGTAAACACCACCACGAAAAAAGACTTCACTGCCAATGAAGGTGCTCTGCGTATGATGCTGGAGCTGCACCATCAGTTTGATTTCATAGACTGTACGGATGATTTGAGTAAGTATAAGCTGGTTATTCTGCCGGATAAGGCATCCATTGACACAAAGATGGCAGAGAAGATTTCTGCTTATCTGGAACAGGGCGGAAGGTTGATTGCAAGCGGTTTCTCGGGCCTGGATAGGACTTCCGGGGAATTTGTGATTAAGGAATTGGGTGTGGAGCATGTAGGAACCAATCCTTATATTCCCTCCTATATTGTTTTGGAAGATGCCTTCCGGGGAGATTTGCCTGCTCTGGAGTATGCGATGTATCAGGAAAGCGTCAGTGTCAAAGCCACAGCCGGAACAGAGGTACTGGCAGAGGAAGGCAGACCGTATTTTAATCGTACCTACGACCGTTTCTGTTCCCACAGACATTTTCCTTTTGAGTGCCTTACGGGGAATGCATCCATTGTAAGAAACGGCAATGTCATATATCTTGCGAATCAGGTATTCTCCGAATACATTGAGCTTGGTGTAAGATTGAACAGGGACATTGTTGAAAAATGCATTAATCTGTTGCTGGAGGAACCCTTGGTTCGTTCGAATCTGCCTGCCAGCGCAGAGGTCACATATCGGACACAGCAGAATAGGACAATCGTCCATATACTGCATTATATAGCAGAAAAGAAAAGCCGCAGAATGACGGTGGTGGATACTAAGCTGCCGTTGACAGACATTTGCATGGAGATTTTCCGGGAGAAGGCTCCGGAAAAGGTGTATTTGGCACCGACCATGGAAGAACTTAATTTTACATACAGGGACAAGTATGTTTCGGTGGAAATACCAAGACTTACAGGTCACGGTATGGTGGTGTTGGAGTAAGAGATTTCTGGTTGGGATAGATATAAATGGCCCGCTGTTTGCAGTTGGCAGATGGCGGGCGTGAAGATGGGACGAGGAAGATGCTGTTTAACTTCGAAGAGGAACTGAAAAAACTTCCTGCTAAACCGGGAGTATATATTATGCGAGATGCCCA
>JAZSII010000065.1:0-25479 GCA_045533725.1 Acetatifactor sp.
ATGCCACTTGCTTCCTTTCGGCTCCAGCTCTTTATACATGGTTGCAGAGCTCTTCTGACTGGCACGTCCCATGGCAAACTCCATGGTCATAACCGGCACTCCAATCAAAATCAGACAAAGTAAATATACCAGCACAAAAGCGCCACCACCGTTTTGCCCTACCATATAAGGAAACTTCCATACATTTCCGATGCCGATAGCACATCCCGCGCTTAACAATATGAAGCCCAAACGACTTCCCAAACGTTCTCTTTGCATAATCAAATCCTTCTTCTTTCTGTTCTTAAGGCTACACCTCGCCCTGTTTATTTCTGCATCACTCACCCAATAGTTCCGTAAACTCTTCCAGAAGTTTTTCCGTACTGCTTAATATATTCTCCGCGTCCTTCTCCATCACACCACTCTTGTAATAGCGATGCGTAAAGAAGGGATTACCATACGCCGTAAAACTTAAGGTATCCTTGTGCTTCTTTATCAGTTCCGGAATACCCTCCACCTTGATACGGGCATCAGGTCGGAATGTAAACTGAATCCTTTCGTTTTTCCCCTTCACTTCCGTAAGAAATAATTTATGTGCCGCTACGCGAATCAGTGCAATACGAAGCAAATTATCCACTGCTTTAGGGATTTCTCCAAAGCGATCCAACAATTCATCCTTCATATCGTCCCGCTCTTTTGCACTCTCTATGCCTGCAATCCGCTTGTAAATGTCCAGCTTCTGTACCTCGTTTACAATATAACTTGCCGGAATAAAGGCATCCACATCCAAATCTACAGAGGTATTAAAATCTGCCGCTTCTACCGGAAGTCCCTTTAAATTCTTCACCGCTTCATTCAGCATCTTACAGTACATGTCATAGCCTACAGCTTCCATATGTCCGTGCTGACGCATACCAAGCAGGTTGCCTGCTCCTCGAATTTCCAAATCCCGCATGGCAATTTTGAATCCACTGCCTAAGTCCGTAAACTCTTTAATAGCCGCCAAACGCTTCTCTGCCACTTCCTTAAGCATCTTGTCGCGCTTATACATTAAAAACGCATATGCCGTACGACTGGAACGTCCCACTCGTCCACGCAGCTGATATAACTGGGACAAGCCCAAATTATCCGAATCATGAATAATCATGGTGTTGGCATTGGAAATATCCAAACCGGTCTCGATAATCGTTGTACAAACCAAAACATCAATTTCACCTTCTACAAAATCATACATAATCCGTTCCAGCTCATGCTCATTCATCTGACCGTGGGCAAATGCCACATTTGCTTCCGGCACCAGCTTTGCCACGCTTGCCGCCACATCTCCGATATTATTTACACGATTATATACATAATACACCTGACCGCCTCTGGCAAGCTCGCGTACAATGGCCTCCCTTACCATTTCCTCGTTGTACTCCATGACATAGGTCTGGATAGGCAATCTGTCATTAGGTGCTTCTTCCAATACACTCATATCGCGGATACCGATGAGGCTCATATGCAGGGTTCTGGGAATAGGAGTTGCCGTTAAGGTCAAAACATCCACATTCTCCTTCAGCTTCTTAATTTTCTCTTTATGTGTTACACCAAACCGTTGCTCTTCATCAATAATTAAAAGCCCCAAATCCTTATATACCACATCCTGTGATAACACACGGTGGGTACCGATAACAATATCCACAAAACCTTTTTGCAGGTCTGTCAACGTCTTCTTAATTTCTCCGGGTGTACGGAACCGTGAAAGTAAGTCCACTCTTACAGGAAAATCCTTCATTCTCTGTACAAAGGTAGTATAATGCTGCTGGGCCAAAATGGTAGTCGGTACCAGGTAAACTACCTGCTTTCCCTCCTGCACCGCCTTAAATGCCGCACGGATGGCTATCTCCGTCTTGCCGTATCCCACATCGCCGCATACGAGACGGTCCATAATTTTGGTACTCTCCATATCAGCCTTGGTATCCTCAATGGCAGCCAACTGGTCTTCCGTTTCTTCAAAGGGAAACATTTCCTCGAACTCCCTTTGCCAAACCGTGTCCTTGCCATATTGGTATCCCTGACTTTCCTGCCTCAAGGCATAGAGCTCCACCAAATCCTTTGCCACTTCATTAACCGCACTGCGTACCTTTGTCTTGGTCTTCTCCCACTCTTTACTGCCTAATTTATTTAGCTTTGGCGTTTTGGCCGCGTCCGCCGCAGCGTACTTCTGGATAACATCCAGTCCTGTAGCCAATATATACAGATTTCCGCCGTCACGGTATTCAATCTTCATATAATCCTTGATTACCTTTTCGGTTTCCACCTTTTCAATGCCTCGGTAAATGCCCAATCCGTGGTACTCATGTACTACGTAATCGCCCACCTTCAGCTCGTTAAAATCATTTATCTTTTGTCCCTGGTAAAGCTTACGTTTTTTCTTTTTCCGTTCTTTTCCGAAAATATCGGTTTCTGAAATCACTACAAATTTCAAAAGCGGATATTCAAAGCCCCTCCGCACATGACCGTAATAAGTAAGTACTTCACCTTCTTGTACTTCTCTGAAAGGATCTTCTGTATAAACCGCTGCCAGTTCATTATCCCGCAAATCCTCAGCCAATCGTTTAGCACGAGTTCTGGAACCGGACAACAATAACACTCTGTAACCATTCTTACGATAATGTTTTAAATCCTTCACCAGCGCTTCAAAACTATTATTATACGGTGACATACTTCTGGCTGAAATACTGTATCTTTTGTCCGGTGGCAATAAACCATTTCTCACATCCATCATGGACAGGGATACCACAGGAGCCTTCTGAAGTTTGGCTACAATCTGCTCACCGTCATAAAGCACATCCATCTGTCCGGGCAGAATATATCCCTTCTGCACACGTTGTTCCATGCTCTCACGAAATTCCAGCGTAGTAGCCTTTACATGCTCTTCTATATGTGACGGTTCATCCATAAAAAAGGCAACAGAATTTGCCGAACCTGTCTTGCTCACCTGCAAAAACAGCTCCGGTAATGTAACCGTTTCCTCATAAAAATATCGAATATATCCTTCCAAATTCACCATGGACTGGAAAGTAAACAGTTCTTCCTCCAGCTTTTTGACCTGCGTGGAAATGCGATGTGCTTCCTCCGGCATATGTTTTTCCCGAAAATAGGTTTCCTGCTTTTTGGCTTCTGCAGAGAGTTTTTGCATTCCTGCTCTAAGACGCTCTTCCTCCAACACAAACTCCGTAGCCGGATAAATAGTCACACTGCTTAATTGCTCCACCGAACGCTGGCTTAATACATCAAAACTTCTGACAGACTCTACTTCATCTCCCCAAAGTTCAATACGATAAGGATTTTCCTCCGTCAAATCAAAGATATCTACAATATCTCCGCGAATGGAAAACTGGCCATTACTTTCCACTTGATATACCTTCTCATATCCAAGTGCCACCAAACGCTTTGCCAATTCACCCTCGTCCAATATTCCGCCCTTTTCGATGGTCAGAATATCCTTTTCCTTATTCCATACCACCTGCGGCGTCATCAGTGCCGCAAAGGTCGTAACTACCGTCATGGGCTTTCCCTCTGCCAGTCTGCGAAGTACTCTGATACGCTCTCTGGTCAATTGGTTTCCGTGAATATCCGCCTGAAAGAAAATCAAGTCCTTTGCCGGATACAAAAGCACATTGCGGTCATAAAATTTATACTCCTCATAAATCTCTTTTGCCCGCAAATCACTGTACGTCACAATTATCTTGTGACGTACCCCTTCTGAAAGACCATAAATCATATGCAGTTTTTGAGAATCAACACATCCGCTGACCGAGATAATTCCACTCTTCTTTTGGATGTCAGACTTAATTTCACTAAATTCCGCCAGTTCCTTTAGCGGCTGTAATAATGCCTGCATTTTTTGCCTCTTCCTTCTGCTGTGACGCTTTCTTGTTAAATGCGTTCATGGCCCGATCCACATCACCGGCCATCATCATCCGAATAGCCTCTGTAGCCGCTTTAGCTGCTTCGTCCATTACCATACGTTCATCTCGGGTAAAATGCCCTAACACGTAATCAGCCAAATCATATCCCTTAGGTTTCTCACCCACACCCATTTTGATACGCATAAAAGTATCATGTCCAAGATGTTGGATGATATTCTTCAGCCCGTTATGACCTCCGGCACTGCCCTTTTTCCTTACTCGAATCATTCCTACATCCAGACTGATGTCATCGGAAACCACAATCATTTCCTGTTCTTCGTCCACTTTATAATAGTCTATGACGTCACGCACACTTTCACCACTCAAATTCATATATGTCTGCGGTTTGACCAAAATTACCTTTTGTCCGTCTATGACACCTTTACCGATAAGCGCCTTGTGCTTTTTCTCTGTTACAGAAATGCCGGCACTCTCTGCCAATGCATCAATCACGTCAAAACCGATGTTATGCCTTGTGTTTTGATAATCTTTTCCGGGATTTCCCAGCCCTACAATAATAAACATAAATCACTTTCCTCTAAAACTTTACTACTCTTCGTCAATATAAAAACCTGTCAACTCCTCATACGTATAGGATTCTCCCCAACAATGCAACACTATACTCTCGCTATCCTGAAATGCAAACTCTTCTACACGTTTTATTCCGTACGGTATCCGCAACTCTTCCACGGCAGTTTTTGCAAATGCCCATCCTTCAATGGTTAAGAGCGACTCCGGCAAGGAAACCTCTGTCAACTCTGTACACTCCAAAAATGCTGCGTATCCGATACGCGTAACACCTTCCGGAATAATAACTGAAATAACATCCGTTTCCGAAAAAGCAAAATCGTCAATTTCTTCTACAGAAACACCATACACTTCTTCCGGTATCACAACATACTGTTCATTGCCTACATAACCGGTAATAATGATGCTGTCACCTTCGAATTCATAGATGAAATTATTTTCAAACAAGGTTTCTTCATCGTAAACCGCCGGTTCATCCTCATATGGTTCATCCTCATATGGTTCATCCTCCTCCGGGTCATATTCCTCCGGGTCATATTCATCCGGGTCATATTCATCCGGATCATATTCCTCCGGGTCGTATTCGTCCGGGTCGTATTCGTCCGGATCGTCCTCGTCCTCATACTCTGTCCAATCATCTTCATCATCACCGTCCGACTTTCCAAGCATGACGAACAGAACAATTGCAAC
This sequence comes from Acetatifactor sp., assembly GCA_045533725.1. Lineage (GTDB taxonomy): Bacteria > Bacillota > Clostridia > Lachnospirales > Lachnospiraceae > Acetatifactor. Next base: position 5,154 of record JAZSII010000065.1, read on the forward strand.
TCCCAGCAGAACCACTAACAGAATGACAGCAAGTAAAATTCCTTTCTTCCCACCAGCGTTCTTCTCCGCCCGTGGACTCGAAACCGCAGTCTTCTCCACAGTAGTCTTTTCTTTTACAGGCTCCTTGGAAGAATGAATTGTCACATTGTCTATGTACAAATTATTGGTAACATTTTGCGTAGGCATCTGTAAAACCCCTGCAATTACCCCGTACATCTCTTCTAACTTATAATCACCCTTTTCCGGATTTGCCACAATCCAATGAGCACCCGTCAAATAATATTCAAAAGCTCCTTCCAGTTCTGTATCATCTATTTTGTATGGAAGAATGAATTTCCCTCTCTTCTCAGCAAGAGCAATTTCTTTCGGCACCTGTGTAGACTGTGCTGAATTTTTGCTATAAATAACCACCATTGCTCTTACCACGGAAATAGCATTACTGATAGCAACAGCCCATTCACTGCCCGGCATAATATCTCTGGGAGCAATCCAGCACTTCAAACCTCTTGCTTCCAGTGTTTCACATACCTTATCCGCAATTTCTTTATCTATGGAACTATGACTTATGAATACATCAGCCATTTTCTTCGTCCTCCCCGGTACTGTTTCTAAAAAATAGCATAATAACACAAATACATTATATGTATTTACATATCAGATTGTCAACGATTATCCTTTTATGCTCATACACAACAAAAACCCGGAGCCTTGCATTCGCAAAGCTCCGGGGCACTGTTACTTACTATTAATATTCTGCATCCGGCTCATTTAATGCCTTCTCATATGCCTCCAAAATAGTTTTCTGGATAGTATCTCTGGTAGCAGAATTAATGGGATGTGCAACATCTCTGTGTTCTCCGTCTGCAGCCTTCTTACTGGGCATAGCAATAAATAACCCTTTCTCTCCTTCAATCACCTTAATATCATGTACCACAAACTCGTTGTCCAATGTGATTGAAACGACTGCCTTCATTTTGCCTTCTTTCGTAATCTTACGAACACGAACATCTGTAATCTGCATAATTATGTCCCCCTTTAGCTGATTGTAAAGTATAATTAAATCATATATCTTTCGTTTTTCTCCACTACAATTCTAATACCGTTCTCTCCCACAAATCTTGAGTTAGCCCGAATGGTATCATGGCTTTCCACAATACAATTCTCGATGTATGAATTATCCCCGATATATACGTCATTCAAGATAATGGAATTCTTAATTACACAATTGTTGCCGATATAACTTTTCTTAAATACTACGGAATTCTCTACCACACCATTATTAATACATCCACTGGAAATCAAACTGTTTTTCACAGCTGAGCCTACATTGTATTTGGCAGGCGGAAGGTCATCTACCTTGGTATAAACATCCGGATACTGTCTGAAGAAATAATTTCTCACCTCCGGCTTCAGGAAATCCATATTGGTATTGTAATAATCCTCTACCGAAGCAATATTTCTCCAATATTCCTTCATCTCATAACCGTAGATACGCTTCATATCCTTATATCGGATTAATATATCACGTACAAAATCATAACGGTCTTCCTGCGCACACTTCTCAATCATCTCAATTAACTGACGTCGACGGATAATATAAATACCACAGGAAATCAGATTACCTTTTGCCATAAGAGGTTTCTCTTCAAATTCTTCAATTCTGCAACCCTCATTCATACGAATGGCACCAAAACGCTCTACCGAGATATCCGGCTCCATTTGACGACAAACCACGGTGATATCAGCTTTTTTCTCAATATGATATTCCAACACCTTAGAGTAATCCATCTTATAAATACCATCACCGGATGCGATTACCACATAGGGTTCATGACTGTTTCGAAGGAAGTCCAGATTCTGGTATATAGCATCTGCTGTACCTCTGTACCAATTACTGTTGTCCGCTGTCACTGCAGGCGGTAATACAAACAAGCCTCCCTGTTTACGTCCGAAGTCCCACCACTTGGAGGAGCTTAAATGCTCGTTCAGGCTCTTTGCATTATACTGTGTAAATACCGCCACTTTATTAATATGTGAATTTGACATATTACTTAACGTAAAATCTATACTGCGGTAACTTCCCGCCATGGGCATTGCACAAATAGCACGCTTTTGGGACAATTCCTTCATTCTGTGGTTATTACCGCCGGCTAAAACAATTCCTACTGCTCTCACTTCTATTCACCTGCCTTAATCAAAGATTTGCCACTTGCAAGATAAGCATTGTCATAGTCTTCATTTGTTGTCACACCAAAAATAACTGTATTCTTGCCTACGGTTATATTGTCAGGAAGAACACTCTTCTCACCGATTGTCACGATTCCGTGGCTGTAAATATGGGGTGCGGTATCATTGGGGGCTTCATCTCCTATTCCGAGCTTAACATTGTTACCCACAACAACATTCTCCGCAATAATCGCCTTATTCAATTCACAACCCGAACCAATTTCCACAGAATTCATGATAATGGAGTCTCTGACTATAGTTCCTTCGCCAATGATTACGCCACAGCCTATCACCGAATTGTATACCTTACCATAAATTTCAGTTCCTTCACCGATAATACTGCGTTCTACCACACTGTCCCATGAAAGATACTGGGGCGGCAAAGCATCTGATTTGGTGTAAATCTTCCAATATTCTTCGTATAAGTTGAACTCGGGAACAATATCAATAAGCTCCATATTGGCTTCCCAATAGGAATTTAAGGTTCCCACATCCTTCCAATAGCCGTTAAACTCGTACGCATACAGGGGTGAACCCTTTCCATGGCAATAAGGAATAATATGCTTACCAAAGTCCAACGCAGGCTGATTCACAAGTGCAAGCAATGCCTCTCGCAAAGTCTTCCAGTTGAATATGTAGATACCCATACTTGCCAGATTACTTCTGGGCTGTGCAGGCTTCTCCTCAAAATCTACAATCTGTCTGTTTTCATCGGTAATCATAATACCGAAACGGCTGGCTTCTTCCATAGGAACAGGCATAACCGCAATAGTTACTTCTGCACCGTTCTTTTTATGGAAATCAAGCATTACCTCATAATCCATCTTGTAAATATGGTCACCCGACAGAATCAGCACATATTCCGGATTAAAGGTCTCCATATAATCCAGATTCTGATAAATCGCATTAGCCGTACCGGTGTACCACTCACTGTTTACGCTCTTTTCATATGGTGGCAAAACAGTTACACCGCCAATATTTCTATCCAAATCCCAAGGAATACCGATTCCGATATGCGTATTCAGTCGCAACGGCTGATACTGTGTCAAAACACCTACCGTATCCACTCCGGAATTAATACAATTACTAAGCGGGAAGTCTATTATTCTGTACTTACCACCAAATGCCACCGCCGGTTTCGCCACCTTGGATGTCAAAACACCCAAACGACTACCTTGTCCGCCGGCTAACAACATGGCAATCATCTCTTTCTTAATCATGTCATCACCTCTAGCCACTTTTTTTCCAATTGAGTTTTTTTCTGATTGGTATAAAAATTATAACACATTATCCGAAGAAAATAAATGATTTTCACTAAAAAATAACAGATTTTTATTAATTTTATATTGATTTTTTGCATAAAATTGTTTTATTTTTTGCCTTTTTTCTATATTTTTTATTATTTTCCACCAATTCCCATCAAGAAAATCATCCAAATTAATAAATATATAAGAATAAATATATAAAAAAGTTTTGGATTTTGAGCCAAAATGTGGTATGCTTATAATAAGGAAATATCCCAATAATTTTTCGGAGGGTGATTATATGTATACAATTGATTTTCAAAATCCATGTTCTGTATATTTTGTAGGAATCGGCGGCATCAGTATGAGCGGTCTGGCAGAAATTCTTCACAACGCCGGCTTTCAGGTTTCCGGCTCAGACTGGAAGTCCTCGCCCATTACGAAAGCGCTTGAAGAAAAAGGCATTCAGATTAAATACGGCGAAAGTGCCGAAAATGTACCCGATGGTATAGACTGTGCAGTTTTAACCAGTGCAGTCAGAGAAGACAATTTAGAATTTATTACCATACGCGAAAAGAATATTCCTTATATTTATCGTGCAGAGCTCCTTGGACAGCTTATGAAGAATTATCAGACGCCCATTGCAATCAGCGGTACTCATGGTAAGACCACCACTACTTCCATGGTTTCCGAGATCCTGTTGCAGGCCGGTACGGATCCAACCCTGACCATTGGCGGTATATTAAAATCCATCGGAGGCAATATCAGAATCGGCAAGTCTGATTATTTTGTAACGGAGGCTTGTGAATATACCAACAGTTTCTTAAGCTTCTACCCTAAGATTTCCATTATTTTGAATATTGATGAGGATCATTTGGATTTCTTCAAGGATTTGGCTGATATCCGTAATTCTTTCCGCCTGTTTGCACAGAACCTTCCTGAAGACGGTATTCTGATTATCAACGGAGATATTGAAAAGTACGAGGAAATCACAGACGGCTTGAAATGCAAAATTATTACTTTTGGCCGTTCCAAGAGTTGTGATTATTACGTTTCCAATATTCAATATGATTCACAAGGCGGTACCTGTTTCAAATTAAATGCTCCTTCCGGTGCAAGAGAATTAAAACTTCAGGTACCCGGCGAGCACAATATACTCAACTCTGTAGCAGCCTTTATCTTAGCAGATGTTTTGCATCTTGACTTAGATGTTGCTGCAAAAGCATTACACGGTTTCCGCGGAACTGATCGTCGTTTCGAATACAAGGGAACCATAAACGGTGTTACCATTATTGATGACTATGCGCATCACCCGACAGAGATTACAGCTACCCTTTTAGGCTCTGTTAATTATCCGCATGACACCTTGTGGTGCGTCTTCCAGCCTCATACTTATTCACGTACCAAGGCATTATTGGAGGACTTTGCAAAAGCTCTTGCCATTTCTGACAAAATCGTTTTGGCAGACATTTACGCCGCAAGAGAAAAGGATACTTTGGGCATCAGTTCCGTAGATTTACAAAAAGCAATCCAAAAATTCGGAAAAGAATGCTTCTATTTCCCTACCTTTGAAGAAATCGAAAAATTTTTATTAGAAAAATGTATACCCGGTGATGTGTTGATAACTATGGGCGCCGGAGATGTGCATAAAATCGGCGAAAATCTGCTGAAAAAATAGTTATCCACAATATCCACAAATTTTCATCCGCTTAAACCCGGAGGGATTTGTGGATATTTTTATGACTTTATGTGGAAATCTTTACTTCCCGAAACATCCTTGAAAACACTCAATTTATTCGTTGTTCGAACCCATTTTTGAGGAAGTTTTCCACCGTTTCCACAATATCCACAATTGTCCGAAAACCTTGTATTTTAAAGGTTTCCCGGCATTTCACCTATTTCCTTTTTTTTCATCTTGTGCTATAATTCATCTTGCTTTCAGAAAAACCGAAAGTGCGAAAGGATCTGGTATTATGGCAGGGTTAAATATCTACAAACAATCATTAAATGAATATACTTTATTATCTAATCAATTCATAGATAATTATATGGAAGATGCAAATGAAGCCCAGCTCCAGGTCTATCTGTATTTATTGAGAATGATTCATGCAAATATTCCTTTTACCGTAGAGGATATTGCCAACAAATTTAAGCATTCGGAAAAGGAAGTTTTACGTGCATTAAAATACTGGGAATTGCAGAAATTGATTTCTCTGGATTTTGATGAAAATAAGAATCTGACCGGCATTCATTTGAATACTATTCCAACCCAAGAGTCGGATAGTGCATCTGCTATGGTGCAAGCTTCTCCTGCTGTACAAGCATCGTTCCATACTACGGTACAGCCACAGTTTACACCACAGACACCGGTACAGGCCTTACCTGCGCCTGAACCCACTGTAGTGCAGCCGGATGATACAGCAACAGCAGAAAATATTACTTTCATCAAGCCTGCATACACTGCTGACCAATTGAAGAAGTTTAAGGAACAGGGTACTACCGCGCAGCTTCTTTTCATTGCACAGGCTTATGTCGGAAAGCCCCTTTCCGTAAATGATATCAAAACCATTTACTTTATGCAGGACATTCTGCATTTTTCAGATGATTTGATTGATTATCTGATTCAGTATTGTGTGGAACGTGGCAAAAAAGATTTCCGATATATGGAAAAGGTTGCAATCAATTGGGCCGAGGAAGGCATTACCACTCCCAAGCAGGCACAGGCAGTTTCTTCCCGCTATGACCGGAATGTCTACAGCGTCATGAATGCTTTGGGCAAATCCGGCAACCCTACCAACAAGGAATTAGAATACATCAATCGTTGGACCAAAGAATACGGTTTTACCAACGATGTCATTATAGAAGCTTGTGAACGTACCGTCTTAGCTACGGACAAGCATCGTTTTGAATATGCAGACAAAATTTTAAGCAGTTGGAAACAGGAGAATGTTCACCACAAGGCTGATATCATTTCTTTGGACAACCATTATCAGAAACAGCGAAATAACAGCTCCAAACCTGCCACTCCCAACCGCTTTAATCAGTTCTCACAGAATACATACGATTTTGAAGCTTTGGAAAAAGAGCTTCTCAGCAATTAACATATAGCAGGAGGCAACCGGACCGTGGCATTATCAAAAGAACAATATGATTCCATTATCAGAGAATACGAAGAACGTCAGACGCAGAATCATCGCGAGCTGCTCAGACGCAGGGAACGCATTTACACCTTGATTCCTGAATACAAGGAATTAGAAGATGAAGTTGCTTCTATTTCTGTTGCCCGGGCGAAGCTGTTGCTCGATAATCCTTCTGCAGACAAAAGCGGATACAACAAACGTATGGCAGACATTGCTTCTCAAAAGAAGGTCCTCTTAAAGGAGCATGGTTATGCTACGGACTACTTAGAGCTGGGATACACCTGTACCGATTGCAAGGATACGGGATATATAAACGGTGAAAAATGTCACTGCTTCAAACAGATGGAGATTTCCCTGTTATACGAGCAATCCAACATTCAGGAAATGATTTCCAAAGAGAATTTTTCTACCCTTTCCTACGAATATTATGAGGGTGAGGATTTGACACGTTTTCAAAATGCTGTAAATGTCAGCAAGAATTTTGTTACCGGATTTAAAAATCACTATCAAAATCTTTTCTTCTATGGTACGGTAGGTACCGGCAAAAGCTTTTTGTCCGGCTGTATCGCAAAGGAACTCCTCTCCCAAGGCTGTTCCGTTATCTATTTTAGTGCAAACGGACTGTTTGATACCCTTGCCCGTTATGCATTTGATACAAAATCAAAAGATACTCTTTACAATTTGAACAAAGACCTATACAATTGTGATTTGGTGATTATAGACGATTTAGGCACGGAGGTAACAAACAACTTTGTATCCAGTCAGTTGTTTGCCCTGTTAAACGAACGCCACCTGCGTCAGAAAGCTACCATTATTTCCACCAATTTAAGTTTGGAAGAACTGCGTGACCGTTATTCTGAAAGAGTATTTTCACGTATTACAAGCAATTATTCTATCTGCAAATTAACCGGAAAAGACATTCGTATGCAAAAGAAGCTTTCCGGCAAAATAAATAAATAAATAATCATTTAACAATACAGAAAGCGAGGATTTATTCCATGCCAAACCGCGAAGAAAAGCGCAATTTAGAGACCATTCCTGTAGGCTCCCTGGGTATCATTTCCCTGGAGGGTTGCAAGATTCTCGGAGACAAAGTAGACAAGTATCTGGTAAAATGGAGAACCGAACGTGAGAACGAACACAAAGATTCTTTAGCTTTTTCCGGATATCAGCGTGATTCTTATTTGTTATCAGCAAAAGTTCCCCGTTTCGGTTCCGGTGAAGCAAAGGGTATGCTTTTGGAGTCAGCACGTGGTACAGACCTTTACATTTTGGTGGATGTATGTAACTACAGCTTGACATATTCCTTATGCGGACATCAAAATCGTATGTCACCGGATGACCACTATCAGGATTTAAAGAGAATTATTGCTGCTGTTGGGGGCAAAGCAAGACGTATTACCGTCATCATGCCTTTCCTTTATGAAAGCCGCCAGCATAAGAGAACCTCTCGCGAATCCCTGGACTGTGCACTTGCACTTCAGGAATTGGTTCGTATGGGCGTGGACAACATCATTACCTTTGATGCACATGACCCACGTGTACAAAATGCGATTCCTCTTCACGGCTTTGAAACCGTACAGCCAGCTTATCAGTTTATCAAAGGCTTACTTCGCAATGTAAAGAATCTTCAGATAGATTCTGACCACATGATGGTTATCAGTCCCGATGAAGGCGGTATGAAACGTGCCATTTACATTGCAAACGTTTTAGGCTTGGACATGGGTATGTTCTACAAGCGTCGTGATTATACACAGGTCGTAAACGGGCGCAATCCTATTGTTGCTCATGAATTCTTAGGTTCCAGTGTGGAGGGCAAGGACGTTATCATCATTGATGATATGATTTCCTCCGGCGAAAGTATGATTGATACCGCTGCTGCTTTGAAAGCACGCAAAGCAAACAGAATCTTTATCTTCTCTACCTTTGGTCTTTTTACAAACGGCTTGGAGAAGTTTGATAAAGCTCACGAAAGCGGTTTGATTGACAAGATTCTTACCACAAACTTAATCTATCAGACTCCGGAGCTTTTAGAGCGTGACTGGTATATTAACTGCGATATGAGCAAATATATTGCATACATTATTGATACTTTAAACCACGATTCTTCTATCAGTGACTTGTTAAGTCCCAGCGAAAGAATCACAAACATTGTCAACAGATACAAAAACGGCGAGTTATAATATGTCAACAAACAAACTAGCAATTACAGGTCTGATGACTTCCATCACCTGTATTCTCGGACCAATATGCATAACAGTTCCTTTCAGCCCCGTGCCATTTTCGCTGGGGCTGTTTGGTATTTTATTGACTACATGCCTTCTTGGTGCCAAATTAGGCACTCTCAGCTGTGCCATATACCTTTTATCAGGTCTCGTGGGTTTACCGGTCTTTTCCGGCTTTACCAGCGGCGCGGGCGTGCTCTTAGGTCCCACCGGCGGCTATCTGTTGGGGTATCTGTTTGTATCTGCTTTTGCCGGACTGCCCGGCAACAAAAAAGGAAGCCTCCTTCTCCATATAACGGGTATCCTGTGCGGTTTACTCTGTTGTTATACTCTGGGGTCCCTTTGGTTAGCCCATAATACCAACATCTCTTTCTCCCAAGCCCTGTTAATCGGAGTGGCTCCCTACATATTCTTTGATGTACTAAAAATTCTTTTGGCACTTTGGCTAGGACGCCTGCTGCGCAAACGCCTAACCAAAGCCGGTTTACTCTAATATTTTTACTTTATCCAATAAGCGGCATGGTTGTCCGTACTGCTGTCCGGTCCGATGAATACTCTGAACTCACCCGGTTCGCAAACAAACTCCATGTCAATATTATAAAATTTCAGCATTTCTTCCTTTATCACAAAGAAAACTTCCTTGCTCTCTCCCGGTTGTAAGGTGACTTTTTGAACACCTCGGAGCATCTTTGTAGGACGCACTACACTTCCCTTTACATCCTGCACATACATCTGTACCGTCTCTGTTCCTGTATATTTTCCGGTATTGCTAACGATAACCCTTGCGGTAACCTCCCCGCCCGGTGCTGCTTCTGTCCTATCCAGACTCACCGGAGAATACTGAAACTCTGTATAAGAAAGACCATATCCAAAAGGATACAAAGGCCTCGTGGATTCATCAATATATCCATTTACAAAGCCCACTCTGGTACCGGTATGATTGGGTCTTCCGGTGGGGAACTGATTATAATAAATAGGCGCCTGGGCTACCGTTCTCGGCAAACACATGGCAAGTCTTCCCTGGGGCATTTCATCACCGAATATTACGTCTGCAACAGCATTACCGCCTTCTGTTCCGGGCATCCATACCATAAATACAGCCTTGGACATTTCTACAATTTCTTTTACCTCCAAAGGTCTTCCGCTAAACAGTATCGTCACTATGTTTTTATTGACTTCATACACAGCCTTTAATAAAGCCATCTGATTATCCGGAATACGTATGCATGCCCTGCTGCCGGCCTCACCGCTATGATCTCTGTGTTCTCCCAAACAAAGCACAACCTTATCTGCATTTTTTGCCAATTCTACCGCTTCGGCAAGCATATGCTCTGCCACTTCCACACTTTGCTCTTCTTTTCCGCCGTATCTGTTACACTGATTCACTCCCTGCATATAGGAGCCCTGCGTAAATAAAACCTCTTCCTTCTTTGCCATAAATCCCTGCTTCAGGGTAACGGTATTCTCAGGCTGTGCAGGGAAAGACCAGGAACCGTACATTTCCACGTTATCCGCATAAGGCCCTATCACCGCTATTTTTTCCTGAGACTCCTTATCAAACGGCAATATCGTCTCGTTTTTTAACAACACAAAGGAAGCTGCCGCCATTTTGCGAGCCAGCTTACGATGCTCACCACAGCATTTCAATGCTTGCTCTTTGGCTTCATCCCCATCCTTATAGGGATTTTCAAAAAGACCTAAATCATTTTTCAGCTTCAAAATACGCATTACTGCTTCATCTATAAGTTTTTCCGACACTTCACCTTCGCGCACTAATTCTGCCAAATACTTCACGTATGCATTGGATACCATATCAATGTCAACGCCTGCCATAATAGCAAGCTTCGCAGCTTCCTTGCTATCCTGCGCTATACCGTGGTTAATCATTTCATCCACAGCACTGTAATCCGAAATCAGCACTCCGTCGAAGCCCATTTCTTCACGTAACACTTTACGCATAAGCCATTTATTTCCCGAAGAAGGGATATGGTTTAAGGTGTTAAAGGAAGTCATTACCATGACACAGCCTTCTTCCAAGGCCGCCTGATATGCAGGTAAGTATTCTTCACGAAGAGTGCGTTCCGACAACTCCACATTGTCATAATCACGACCACCTTCCGGTGCGCCATAAGCCGCAAAGTGCTTGATACAACCGGCAATATTTCCTTCTTTCTTTAAGTCCAAGCTCTCTCCTGCTTCTTTACTGCTGCCCTGATATCCTCTTACCATTGCTTTGCCAAGCTGTGCGTTGAGCCAGGAATCCTCTCCTGTAGATTCCATAACACGTCCCCATCTGGCATCTCTTACCAAATCCAACATAGGCGAAAAAGTCACATGCAAGCCAGCCGCCGCCGATTCCTTCGCCGCAACTCTCGCAGCCGCCTCTACCAACTCTTCTGAGAATGTACACCCCTGCGCCAAAGGAATAGGATAAATGGTTTCCAACCCGTTAATTACATCATACATAAACAAAAGTGGAATATGATGGGGGTGCTCTGCCATAAATTTATCCTGAATTTGCCTTAAATCCTTAGCACCTACTTTACTCAATATGGACCCTATTAATGATGCATTTTCCTTTGTCATTTCAATGGAATCCGTAGGACCTGTAATAAGTCCCCCCTCTGTCAGCATATTGCCGGGAATTTGCACCATTTGTCCCACTTTTTCTTCTAAGGACATTTCGCCTAATAATTTTCCCAAGTCTCTCAATTCCATAAAGCATCCTCCCAATTTTCAACCTTCCTATCTTCTATTTTACCTATAACGACGCACCATTGTCAACGCAATCCCCCTGCCGCCAAGCAAATTCTTTTCCTTGCATTTCTTCTAAACCATGATATAATATACGCGGATGTAAATAGCAACTTCATAGGAAGCTCAATTTACACATTATAGAAACGGTCAGTTCGAAACCATCCTGACCGAGCCCATGTAACATGTGGTCAAAAAACAAAACTAAGGAGAAATTAATATGAAACAAAACAAAACTTTTTTTCTGACCAAAGCGGCTGCCATTGCCGCGCTCTATGTAATTCTGACTCTGTTGGCAAATGCATTGGGACTGGCTAATTACAGCATTCAAGTCCGTTTTTCCGAAGCATTAACAATTTTACCGGTATTTACTCCGGCAGCTATTCCCGGCTTGTTTGTCGGATGTCTGCTCAGCAATATTCTAACCGGTTGTATACCTTGGGATATTGTTTTTGGTTCCATTGCCACACTCCTGGGTGCATTGGGCACTTATTTTTTACGCAGGAAGTCCAAATGGATTGCTACGATTCCGCCCATCTTGTCAAATACTCTGATTATTCCATTTGTCCTTTCCTTTGCATACAGGTTCGAGGGTTCCCTCCCCTACTTTATGCTTACAGTCGGAATCGGTGAAATTATTTCCTGCGGCATTTTGGGACTGATTCTTTATTCCGCACTATTCAAGTATCGCAAACATTTATTTGAATAAATAGTAACGAAAAGAGAGTCTCGTTTAAGACTCTCTTTTTTTCTACTCTTCCACTCTGAAATATGTTATAAACTGATTACCGTTCTCCGCAAACCATTGTGTGGAATCATTCATACCTTTTTTGTATAATTCCCCGGTAGTCGGCTCCATTACCACAATATTGTACTGGTTAAATCCAACCACCAATACTGCTTCACCATTTTCCACTGTTGCAAGCACCGGGATGTCTCTGTTTACAAAAAACAGAATCGTATCCAAATTACACCCTGTCAAATCCACAACATTCGCATTCAACAAATTTTTAGATAAGATTTCCTCAGCAGAATATCCTTTGGACAAATAATCTTCTGCATCTATGGTAACACCTTCAAAGCGAAGTATTGTCTCCAGACAAACTGCCATGCTATTCTTGGTATCGGTTACAGACTGCTCCTTTATGGCCATAATCTGATTCTTAACCAGTCGGTTCCCTTTTATCCATACGATTTCCCCGGTATCATCCATTACACTACCGGACAGCTCATATGCATTCTGTAAGGCCTGTGAGGCATCCTTGTATACGCCCTGTACGCCGCCCTGTGCATATACATAATACAATCCGGCATCCTCTCCTGCCTCCAATATCGTATTTCTTGCCCCTTCGAAAACCACTTCCTTAGGTGTCAGTTTTTGCAAGTTCTTAACATTAATATCATTTCTTAAATCAATCTGCACAATACGCTCGTATACATCAATTGCGACTACCAGTATTTTATTCTTTCCCTCATCTGCTTCTGCATTGTTGACAATATAATCATCTGAGGTTTCAGCCAATCTGCACGTTTCATCCTGCATTACACGTTTCAAGGTGATCTGATTATCTGCCATCTCGCATTCCACTATAAAAACTCCATCCGCAGAATACTCTTTTAATAAGCTTCCCTTATCATTGCATATGCATATTTTACTCATGAAAACTTCATATCCGAGAATAGGTGTCTTATAGATATTTTCCTTTTTGGCTACTCCGTACACCAAATCCTCTCCCATGAAGCCGATAGGGTAAAGCATCTCATCATCAGCAGCTTTCACCTGTACACGGTTCTGTGTTGCCAGATTCATCAATTCCAAACCACCCTCATGATGCCAAACAGCCAGTTTATGATTAGGAGAGATTTCCACTGAATCATCATTTTCCATAACCGCCAATACTTCCACGGTTTTCTCCAATACATTGACAGCGTATATGCTTCGATTTAGATACAAATACAATATACTGTCTCTATTGAGATATAAAAGATTCTCGATTTCACTTTCCAATATGGAAAAGGTCTTATCATACGGAATGTAAATGTTTTCTTCTATTGTATTTTTACTACTATCGTAAGTATATAACTGGATTCCGACTTCCCCTTCGTGAAGTCCCCTGTTCATATATCCATACACTACAAAAGCTACATTACCGCCTTCATCAATATCCAGAATTTTGATTCTATGCTGGTCATAAAGACCTCGCACATCCGTCTCCTCATCATAAAAACTAAAGATACGTGCCACCTTATTTGTGGTAAGATTATAACTGCAAAGCGTATTTGCCACTTCAAACACCACAATATTGCCGTCTTCACTTTCCAGCATGGCTACATCTTCATTCACAATACCCAAATAAATCTTGTCGTTGGTGTATATCTCCCCATTCACATTGGGAATCTGTGTCATGGTTCTTTCAAAATCCAAAAGATATACTCTGTCCGTGGTATAACGGATTCGGTAAAACTCTTCTACAAAATAATATTCCTTTTTTTCTCCGTTAGCTGAAAAAACAATTCCTGACAATACAAGGGACGCCGTCTGTCCTGCAATATCTTTTATAGCCACCACCGGTTCTGTAGCAGGTTTTACTTCCAATGCTCCCCAGCCTACTTGTGAAAGACTGCTATGAATATTTACCTTATGAAGGGTCTTGTTATTTCCGGTGGAATTACTTTCCATATACTTTGCCAAGTTGCTCAGTTCATCATCTTGAAAGCTGGTTTCATGAAAATCATAAACAAACTGCAGCTTTTCCAAAGCATAAAGCTCGCTGTCCCATATCATACGGGTGTAATATCTGATTTCTCTATCCTGTTCATCTGTCAGTACAAGTACCAACGCATACTCTTCACCGCGTTCTATCAGATCTTTCACTGCTGTTTTGGCATAAACGGCATCACCCTTCTTTTCCAGCTGTGTAATCTCTGTTTTTTCGATCAGGCGCTGTCCGTCACTGCTACGTACTTCAAATCCAACGGTTTTAATATCATTACCGTAGGTGTTTACCACAAAACCAAATTCCCTGTTTTCTCCCAGTACTGTTATGGTATCCCTTTGATAAGTTACATCTGTCTCACCTAACATTCCGTGTAACTCATTAAACAGAACGCCGGATGCCTCCATGGTAATCACCGGAAGAGTAGGCGGTGCCATCTCTTTTGTCATGCTATTGTTATCACGATTCATGATCTTTTCAGTCAGAAAAATCGCCAAAATAAATGACGCCAAAAAGACCAGACTCTTAATCAAAAACTTCTTCATTCTTTCAATCCATTCTAAAGCTATTTATCATTTAACAAACTTTGAAGCGTGGGCTGGATATGCAAAAATTCCATTGTTTTATCAATGTTATTTTTCTGCTGCATCTTGGCCTCACCCTCTTTTTTAACTGCACGTATCAGCAAATTCTTGGGTGTATGCTCCATATCAATAAACTCCAAAATCTGCGTATCATATCCTTGCTCTTCTAACAGATTAGCACGGACTGCGTCTGTAATCAAGGCTGATATACGTTCCTTAATCAATCCGTATTTTAAAAGCGGTTGCAACTCCTTGCTGGCAATCTGTCTGTTGACCTCATGCTGGCAACAGGGCACTGCCATAATCACCTTGGCCCCCCATTTCACTGCTTTTTCCAAAGCATAATCGGTGGCTGTATCACAGGCATGCAGGGAAACCACCATGTCTACAGCATCGCTACCGTTATAAGTACTGATATCGCCGACTTCAAAGGATAATTTATCATAACCGCATTTTACTGCCAACTCATTACACTGGGCAATAACATCCTTTTTTAAATCCAGACCGGTCACCAAAATATCCCTGCCCTGCAGCACATGCAGATAATAATACATGGCAAAGGTAAGGTAAGATTTTCCGCAGCCAAAATCAATGATTCGGATGGTTCTGTCCTTAGGAAGTTTATCCAATACATCCTCTATAAATTCCAGATATCGGTTAATCTGGCGGAACTTATCATAACGATTCTTGGTGATTTTCCCTTCCGGTGTCTGCACACCAAGGCCCACCAGAAAGTCTACCGGCTTGCCTTCCTGCAAAATATACTGTTTCTCACGGTTGTGAGACAATTCCGACAAGTCCCTCTGTATGGTTTGCTTCTGCAACTGTTTCGTCTTAATGGTCATTTTGCCCTTTTTGCTGACAAGGACGGTCGCCTGCATGGAAGCACCCTGAAAATCCCCCTGTTTAAAGTTCTCTGTTAAGTACTTCTCTATACGTTTTTCCATATCCTCACAGGAAAAGTTTTCGTGGAACACCTGCGTTCCCCGATACAAAGTTTCCTGAAACAAAAGCTCATTCTTTATGAGTACGGGACGTATTTTTATTTTCGCCGCAAACTCCTTATTCTGAGAGTTGCTCAAAATAATCTGCCCTAAATCCTTATTCAAAATCTGTGGTAATAATTCTTTTAATGTCATGTTTTGGTTTCCTTTAATATTTGCTCTTTTACTAATACATGTTTTTCTCATAATCCTGTAATTCATGAAAAATATTATCAATAAATACAATATCTTCAACAATACGATACAGCATAAAATACCTGTGATTCAAAAAGTTAATTCGTCGATACTCCAGCTGTCGTAGTTTCGGATTATCACACAATTTCAAACTTCCCGCCACGTGCTTCAAACTTTCAATTGTGGCATCATAATCGTCCAAAACATTTTTCGCCGCCTGTATATTCTCTTTCTCAAGAATAAGATATTGAACAAAC
This sequence comes from Acetatifactor sp., assembly GCA_045533725.1. Taxonomy (GTDB): domain Bacteria; phylum Bacillota; class Clostridia; order Lachnospirales; family Lachnospiraceae; genus Acetatifactor. Next base: position 21,479 of record JAZSII010000065.1, read on the forward strand.
CGCTCTAAATCTTCTTCCGCGTCTTTTGTAACTACTACTCTATAATCCATACTTCTTCCTCATGTCATGCGAAACTTCCACGGCATCCTTGTATAATCCTTTTCCCGCATGCTCACGTGATTTCTCCAATTTCGCCATCAATTCTGTTTCTGTCAATGCTTCATATGGATTCACAGTCGTTCTTTTTATTTCAAAAGGAAAACCGTTCACCGCTAAAGCTTGTGTCAAAAAAATACGTATTGCGGTTGTAGTATCCGTTCCTAAATCTTTAAATAATGCATCTGATTTCGCCTTTAATTCATCATCTACTCTTATTTGAATTGTACTAGCCATTTTCTTACCTCCTATAACATCCTACTACAAAAATAGCAAATAAATAATGCTAAGTCAATACATTCGCAATGACCTAGCATTATTATTTCTATCATTCAAAGCTCCCTCTCATAACACAAAAAATCCTGATCATACATGTGACATTCACCTGCCACACGAAAACCAAATACGGCATAACACTTGATTGCCTTTGCATTATACTTATTTACCAAAATGTGGATGCCTTTATAGCCTCGCCTCTTCAACTCATCCATTCCAAACTGTAGCATGATACGCCCCAGTCCTCTGTTTTGCTCCTCGGGAAGTACTGCCAGCCTAGCCAATTCACCTTCAGGGTTAAGTCCTGCATCCCAGCAACCAAGGGCATCAACCGCCTCATCCTCTTCCACGGAAATGGCTGCCATTATTTTTCCGTCCATTTTTAATACAAACAAGGCATCCCTCGAAAAATCGTAGTCAATGGATTCATTGGATGGATAATGTTCATCCCATGGACAATATTCCCGTCCTATCTGTGCCTTATAAAGAGACAGTATCTCTTCCCTGTCTTCTTCTGTTGCCAAAACTATTTCATAATCCTTATCCATCTGCTTCACTCCATCATTTCATTTAGTGTATTTCTCGTAATATATCCAAATCACTTTGTCAAATCCGCTCCGCAATAAGGGCAATTCTTCACAAGCACCGGCATGGATACCGTTGCCGAACCGCCGCATACGTCCTTCGACGGAAGCTTTTTCTTACACCCGGGACATTTCCAACATGAAATAACTACCTGATAAAACATGGCAATTAAACCAACCATCAATCCAATGGTATAAATTGCACTTGTAACATTATTGATATGCACTAGGGCAATTCCGCCAATTCCCCATATAAAAAACGCTATGATAGTCCATCTTCTGGTTCTGTTCCACGCTCTGTATGCATGCCCTCGCTTGATGGCTTTCCTTTCCTCTTTTGTCAAATTCATGTCATTCATCCTTGATTTTCTCTTTTGTCATTCTTGCGCTCTGTTAATGAAATAACTTTCTCATTTCTTTAATGATATTCATAAGTTATATAGCTGAAGTGATCATCCACCATATTATAAAACACACTTTTTACCAATCGTTCCTCTTCATCATACTCATACTCTGTTCTATATGCTACAAACGCATATACATCTCTTTCCTGATCATACGCACATTCCAAGCCTTCACTTGCGAGATATTCAAGCTCCTCTTCAAATGCAACTCCATATTCTTCTTTCTTCAACAGTAATGAACCATCATACACATAAACTACAAAAGAACTCAATTCTGTACCATAGGCACGTTGTTCTTCACCTATCAACCTTCCCTCTTCATCATAAAGATAATATGTTCCATAGGGCATAAATACCTCTGTTCCCTCCGGATAATCATCTACCATTGAAGTCAAATGATTGTTTACGTCATATCGATACCGACGAACTCTTCCTTCAGCTCCATCATAATGTATGGCAATGACATTTCCTCTGGCATCACACTCGTAAACAATGTTTCCTACGACCTCATCATTTAAATTATATTCCTTCTCTTCATATTGTCGTCCGTCTTCAGAATACTCAATTAAGGAATACCCGGTTTTATTTCCCGCTTCGTCAAATTCAATCTTTTTTATTTCCTGCTCTTCTGAAAATACTCTCATCAAGGAATATACTACATTATCTTCTGAATCATACTTAGTACTTAACTCTACACTATATCCCTTCTTCTTTGCTGTTTTCAGTTCTTTCTCCATGTCATTCAAATCATTTTCACATCCACACAATAGTAGCATAAGCAAACAGCCAAACAATATATTCTGTAAATATCTTCTTAACATAAATTTCCCCCATTATACTTCGCTTTAAACGCAAATATAGCCATGGCTTTCACCATGACTATATTTTACTTTTTTTATTGATAAAGCTCAACTAAAATTTTAGAAACCTTCTGGTATTTCCGTGTCTGCGCTTATATACTTCCGTATTAAGAAGCACAAACAGTAATGCCTTAATCCATTCCCATGTCTCCGCATCCTGCATTTTCTCCGGATTCTGAGACTGTTCTTCACGTTTGATGATATTCCATACGCTATCCGTTAACCGCTCCATGCTGTAACGGTCCGGATATTCATCATATATCATGCTTCCTTCATAATCCATCTTATCCAGTATTTCAGCCACTCTGCGCTGGTATTTCCGCACATGCTTGGGATACATCTGTTGCAGATATTCCAAATCACGCATAGCATCCTGACCTGTATAGCGATTGGTCAAATCCGGATAGGTCATGTAAAAAGGTAAAATCCTACGATTAAAATCCATATGACAACAATCCTTTTTTCATTATCATATGCAAGATCTTCGAGGATGTGAATCTCTTGTCCAATGGATATTTATTTCACAAGGTTTATACGCGCCATTGCTCGAAGAAGTGCAGCTTCTGCTCTCACCATATCGGTTCCGGGGTCTTTCTGCTGAATACGCTCCTGAGCACGCTCGTACGCAGCTTCTGCACGTTCTGTATCAATTTCTTCCGGCCATTCTGCGATTTCTGCAAGAATCGTTACCTTATCCTGCAAAATTTCTGCAAAACCTGCATGCACTGCTGCCTTTTTCTCGTCTTTGCCGGTTTCATAAATCGTCACAATGCCCGGCTTAATGATAACCGTCATAGGAATATGTCCCGGCAAAACGCCTATTTCACCTTCTGTGGTATTAAATTCCAGCATATCTATTTCGCCTTCATAAAATACTCCATCCGGCTCAATAATATTTAATTTAAAGCTCATTTCTGCCATAGGAATCTACTCCTTATTTCACCTTTGCTAATACGTCGTCGATGCTTCCTGCATTTAAGAAGTAACTTTCAGGAATATCATCATGCTTTCCTTCCAGAATTTCCTTAAATCCGCGGATAGTCTCGCTAATCGGTACATACTTACCTTCCAAACCGGTAAACTGTCCTGCAACGAAGAAAGGCTGAGATAAGAATCTCTGTACCTTTCTTGCACGGGAAACCACCAGCTTATCGTTTTCTGAAAGTTCATCCATACCAAGAATAGCAATGATATCCTGAAGTTCCTTGTATCTCTGTAAGATTTCCTGTACGCCACGAGCAACTTTGTAATGCTCCTCACCTACGATTCTGGGATCCAAAATACGTGAAGTAGATTCCAGAGGGTCTACCGCAGGGTAAATACCAAGTTCTACGATAGAACGTGATAATACGGTGGTCGCATCCAAGTGTGCGAATGTGGTAGCGGGTGCGGGGTCAGTCAAGTCATCCGCAGGCACGTAAACCGCCTGTACGGAAGTGATGGAACCGTTCTTTGTAGAAGTAATACGCTCCTGCAAAGCACCCATTTCAGTCTGCAATGTAGGCTGATAACCTACTGCTGAAGGCATACGTCCAAGAAGCGCTGAAACCTCGGAACCTGCCTGTGTGAAACGGAAAATGTTATCAATGAACAATAACACGTCCTTACCACCCTTGTCACGGAAGTACTCTGCCATGGTAAGTCCTGTTAAACCTACACGCATACGTGCTCCGGGGGGCTCGTTCATCTGACCGAATACCATGGTGGTCTTGTTCAAAACGCCTGACTCTGCCATTTCATGATACAAGTCGTTACCTTCACGGGTACGCTCACCTACGCCG
>JAZSII010000270.1:0-5803 GCA_045533725.1 Acetatifactor sp.
CTTCGGCTTGTACTTAATAAAAAACATTGTATTTCTTAAAAAGAGTGTTAAAATAATAAAGACATTTAAATAGTGAGAGGTTTATTAATCGAAGAGGAGAATAGTAACATGAGAAAAAAGCTAATGTGCTACTTACTTATGATAGTTCTATTAATGACCACACTGTGCGGATGCGCAGGCGGTACAGAGGAGTCTTCGGGGGATAATTCCTCTAAGGAGCCGGTTTACGGCGGCTCCGTTGTTGTAGGCATACAACAGGATATTGATAGTCTTGACCCACACAAAGCAACCGCGGCAGGAACTAAGGAGATTCTGTTTAATATTTTTGAAGGCCTTGTAAAGGCGGACGAAAATGGCAATTTGATCAACGCAGTAGCCAGTGATTACAACATATCTGATGACGGCTTGGTGTACACCTTTACACTGAGAGATAATATTAAATTCCACAATGGTAATTTAGTAACCGTAGAAGATGTGAAGTATTCTTTGGAGAGAGCTTCAGGGCTTCTCGACGGAACTGCATTAGTTTCAGCCTTAAGTACAATTCAAAAAGTAGATATTGTAGATAATAAAACGGTTCAGGTAACAGTGGGCAGTGCCAATACAGAGTTGATTTACAGCTTTGTGGCAGCTATCATCCCCAAAGGAAGTGGAGAAGATGCGCAGGCAACCCCTGTAGGTACAGGACCGTTTTCTTTTGTTTCTTATACACCCCAGGAGGGTATTGTACACGCCAAGAATGCTAATTACTGGCAGGCAGGACTTCCCTACTTGGATCAGGTAGAGTTCAAAATTATTAACAGTCCGGACACTGCACTTTTGAATCTGCAGGGAGGTTCTATTGACATTTATCCTTATTTGACTGATTCACAGGCAAATGAGCTGCAGGGCGGCAATTTCCAGATTTTATCAGCACCCTCTGATGTTGTGCAGGCATTGTTTTTAAATAATGCAGTGAAGCCCTTGGATGACGTAAGAGTACGTCAGGCGATTTGCTACGCATTGGACAAGGATTCCATCAATGCTTTTGTGGCAGGCGGAAATGCAACACTTGTAGGTTCTGCAATGCTTCCGGCTTTGAAGGACTACTATGTGGAACTGAACGATGTGTACGGAACCACTGCAAATCAGGAAAAGGCAAAGCAGCTGCTGGCAGAAGCAGGATATGCTAACGGTTTTGACTTGGAAATCATGGTTCCTTCTAACTACGCATATCATATGCAGACGGCAGAAGTAGTAGTGGAGCAGTTGAAGGCAGTAGGTATCAATGCGAAGATTGATGCAGTGGAATGGAACACCTGGCTTTCTGATTGTTATCAGGGTCGTCAATATGAAGCAACTATCTGTGGTATTACCTGCGATATGACTCCGGGTTATTTGTTGAATCGTTTCCAGTCGGCTTCTTCAAAGAATTTCATTAATTTCACTAATGCTGAATATGATGAAGTATTCCTGAAGGCACAGGCAAGTTTGGATTTGACGGAAAAGTCTAAGTATTACGGTCAATTACAGCAGCTTCTGGTAGAGGATGCAGGAACCGCATTTATCCAGGTTCCCCCCATTACCATTGCAATGAAAAACGAATTGGGCGGATATAAGTTCTACCCTATCTATGTACAGGGAATGAGGACTGTATATTACACGAAGTAAAATAAGAAAGGAGAAGGCAGTTATGAAATATTTCGGGAAAAAATTTATTACTCTCATTATGACATTGTTTATTGTTTCAGTGGCTGCCTTTGTGGCCTTTCAGATTATACCCGGCGATGTGGTAACCTCCATTTTGGGTACGGAATCCACGCCGGAGAGAGAAGCGCAGCTTCGGGAGGAACTGGGACTGAACAGGCCTCCCGTGCAGCGTTACTTCAGTTGGATGGGCGGTGTTCTTCAGGGCGATTTGGGAAAGAGCTATCGTTATTCCAAGAGTATGAATGAAATGATGCCGGTAGCCGAGTTAATCGGCGACAAACTGCCGGTAACCTTATGGCTTGCAGCCATATCCCTTGTTTTAATTATTGTTATTTCGATTCCCCTGGGCGTCTTGTGGGCTAGGAGCAAGAGTAAGCTGCTAGATGCCATAATGGGTGTAACATCGCAGACGGCCATGGCCATACCGGCGTTCTTTTTGGGTATTTTGGTTACCTACCTTTTCGGTATCTTTTTAAGGTGGTTTGTGCCGGGTGGTTATGTAAGCTATCAAAAGGACTTTGGGGGCTTTTTGGCATATTTGCTTTTCCCGGCAATATCCATTGCAATTCCCAAGATTGCCATGACAGCCAGATTTTTGAGAAATTCCATGTTGACGGAAATGGATGCGGATTATGTAAGAACCGCATACGGCAAAGGCTGTACCCAGCGTCGTGTCATGTACGGACATGTGCTTCGTAATGCCATGATGCCGGTTGTCACTTTCCTCGGCATGATAATAGCGGAGATTATAGCAGGCAGTATTGTAGTAGAGCAGGTATTCGGTCTTCCGGGTGTAGGAAGATTGCTTATCAGCTCCGTTTCCACCAGAGACTTCCCGGTGGTACAAATCCTGATTTTATATATTACGTTTGTAGTTATTTTTGTGTATTTCCTGGTAGATATTCTTTACAGAGTTATCGATCCCAGAATCAGTAGTAAATAGTAGCGTGTCAACCATTGTTTCTTGTCGGGTAAGTGTATGAAAGAGTTCCTAAAAGAATTTTTGAAAAACTTCAAAGGAAATAAATACTTCTGGGCCGGTCTGATTATGACGGGAGCCATTCTGTTGCTGGCTATTGTCGGTTTCTTTTGGACCCCTTACAGTACCACGGAGATGTCGGCGGCAGAGCGTTTTCAGGCTCCATCCTTCCGTCACCTGTTCGGTACGGACAATTTCGGCAGGGATATTTTCTCCCGTGTGATGAAGGGTGTGGGAACCACAGTGTTTATCAGTACTCTGGTAGTGATTTTGTCCGGTGTGGCAGGAATTGTTATCGGTGCGCTTACCGGTTATTTTGGGGGAATCGTGGATGAAGTGGTTATGCGTATTACGGATGCTATCAACGGATTTCCCAGTATTTTGTTGGGTTTGGTAATGATTACTCTCATGGGAAGCGGAAGTCACAATCTGATTATTTCCCTTGGAATCGTATTTACACCAAGCTATGTGAGAATTGTACGAAGCGAATTTATTAAGCTTCGTGATGCAGATTATATTAAGCGTGCCCGCTTGATGGGTGTGGGACATACACGTATTTTGTTTGTGCATATTTTGCCCAATATTTTTTCCGTATTTTGGGCATCTGTTATGATTGGTTTCAACAATGCCATTCTTGCAGAGTCCGGTATGAGCTATCTGGGTATCGGTGTACAGCCTCCGGATGCCAGCTTGGGCAAAATGCTTTCCGATGCACAGGGCTATCTTACGACGGCACCCTGGTATGCACTTTCTCCGGGTATTGCCATTGTAGTCATCGTATTGGGCTTTTCGTTGTTGAGTGAAGGAATAAGGAGGTTACAGGAATGATTAAGATTGAGAACCTTTCTGTGGCCTTTGATGAACTATTGGCTGTAAATAAATTGAATTTGGAGATTCAGGATGGCGAAATCCTGGGCATTGTAGGAGAGTCCGGTTCCGGCAAATCCGTAACGGCACTTTCTATTATGGGATTGTTATCTTCAGAAGCAGAAATCAAAGGCGGCAGCATCCGCATGGGTGAGGATTATCTGTTGGAGGATGGCAAGCCTCAGGACAAGGAGAAGCTTCGCAGGTTTCAGGGCAGTCGTATGTCCATGGTATTTCAGGAGCCTATGACTTCTTTGAATCCCACCCAAAAGGTGGGCAGACAGGTGGATGAGGTGTTGGTGCTTCATACAAAGATGGAATCTGCAGAACGTTATACGAAGGTATTGGAAGCATTTAAGAGTGTTGGCTTGAAAAATGTGGAAAAGGTTTACGATAGTTATCCGCACCAGTTATCGGGCGGTATGCGTCAGCGTGTTATGATTGCCATGGCCATTATTTTGAAGCCCCAGCTTCTGATTGCGGATGAACCTACTACAGCGTTGGATGTGCGTGTGCAGAGTCAGATTATTGAAGTGTTGCACCAGATTAATAAAGAGCAAAAGACCACCATGCTGTTTATTACCCATGATTTAAATCTGGCCAGAAGGTTGTGTAATCGTATTGCGGTAATGAAGGACGGTTTGCTGGTGGAAGTCGGTCCCACGGAGGAAGTATTCGGAAGTCCCCGGGAGGAGTATACCAAGAAGCTGATTGAAGCAGTTCCTTCCAGAGTGAAGGAAAAGGAAGATGCGCCCATAAATACAGAGGAGCCTTCCGTGAATATTTTGGAAGTCCGAGACCTGAATGTTTACTATCAGGAAGGTAGTAACAGCTTGTTCGGACAGAAAAAGAAACGTCGTGTGGTAGAGAATGTTTCTTTCCATGTGGAAAGGGGTGAAACTCTGGGACTGGTAGGCGAAAGCGGCTGTGGCAAGACCACTATCTGCAAAGCAATTTTGGGAATGAATAAGCTGATGGAAGGGGAGGTAAAGCACTTCTCCGTGCGTCCTCAGATGATTTTTCAGGATCCTTACAGCAGTTTGAATCCCGCAAAGACGATTGGTTGGTTGTTGCAGGAGCCTCTTCGTGCGGCAGGAAAGCTGGACCCTGCTTTTCAGATGACGGATGCGGACCGTAAAGCGGCGGCATATGATATGTTGCACAAAATCGGTATGCCGGATAAATATTTCCACAGATGGCCGTCTCAGCTTTCCGGAGGACAGCGTCAGCGTATCAGTATCGGTCAGGCATTGATTACCAGACCGGGACTTGTTATTGCGGATGAACCGGTTTCCGCCTTGGATGTAACCATTCAGGCACAGATTATGGAGCTCATGCAGAAATTGCAGGAAGAGCTTAAGCTCTCTTACTTGTTCATTTCCCATGATATCAATGTAATTTATAAAATGAGTGACCGTATCATGGTTATGAAGGATGGCAAAATCGTGGAAATCGGTGACAAGGAAGAACTGTTTTCCAACCCGAAGGAAGAATATACCAAGCTGTTGTTTACAGATACCTTGACAAAATCATAATTATAGTATGTTGCAATACAATACCCTCCGTAAAATGCGGAGGGTATTTTTGTAAGAAGACTTTATTCAATTACAACGGAATTGATGATGGCATAAGCCGTTTCCAAGGAGTTGCACATAATTATAAGCCCGTGGGAGGTATTTAAATCAGCGGTACTGTACATGTCGGCAATGATAAGATAGCCACCCTTTTTTCCGGCTTGAGTTTCGCGCATGGAATTGTCACTGATACGGATAATACCGCAGATATCTTCTGTTTCATAAACATAGTGATAATCCAACCACACAGATTCCTTTTTAAGTGTGCCGCATACTACATAAGCAAAGCCCTGCTTCCAATTCCAGAAGCTGTAATCATCTGCGGAAAGCAGCTCGATACACTTATTGGTATGATAAGCATTATGGGGAATACCGTTCCCCAGTTTTTCAAAGCCCTTTTCCAGTTGCTTAGCTGCATACTTATCCAAGAACCCATTTGTGAATTGTTCCATATTTTCTTCGCTGAACACATTCATATAACTCTGATCATGGGGGGACGTAAAAATAATGCTTTCTGAAAGTTTGTCTGCTTCATCTTTATGGGAGTACTTACATGTGTTCTCCAAACTGCTTTCATCTTTCACAAAGTAATCCGGAACAGTCAGAGTCATAGCACCATAGGTAATTGTCTGCACATCGTCCGATGCCTTCCAATTCATGTCATATGCCGAGAAATACTCACCGATAGGTCCCA
>JAZSII010000229.1:0-4176 GCA_045533725.1 Acetatifactor sp.
AATAAATTCCGCAGAAGCATATGAGTTGTTGGCATACTAATTATAATCATTAAAAACTGGAGAAGGAAATACGGAATGAACATACTATTTGTTGTAGCACATCCGGACGACGAAGTGCTTGGAGCTGGCGCAACGATACATAAGCTTATAAACGAAGGTCATAAGGTAGCTGTGGCAACGCTTGTCAACCATGCAGCGGCAAGAGCGAATCTATCTGACACACTGAGCGCCGATCAAAAGAAAGCTTTTTCTATCATGGGCATTCATAAAGCATACAGTGCAGATTTTCCAAATATTCAGATGAACACTGTGCCTCATTTAAAGCTAGTTCAGTTTATTGAATCTTGCATTGAGGATTGGAATGCTGACAGCATTTATACCCATCATCCGTCTGATACAAATAACGATCATGTAATGACGAGCTATGCGGCTCAGGCAGCCTCTCGTCTGTTTCAACGTAAAGAGGGAATTTCACCTCTGAAGCAGTTCATCTATATGGAAGTTCCAAGCTCTACAGAATGGTCTTTCGATTCTTCAGCCAATCGGTTCACACCGAATATGTTTGTGGAAATCGGGAAAAGCGGTATTGAAGTAAAATTGAGGGCATTGGAAGCTTACCGGGGTGTTATGAGACCGTATCCTCATCCGAGAAGTGTTGAGGCAATTGAAGGTTTAGCAGCTTATCGTGGTGTTCAGTCCGGCTGCAACTATGCAGAGGCTTTTGAATCTGTATTTTATAAAACATAAGGGAGAATTGTGATGAAACCCAGCATTGGTTATCGCTTTTTAAAACGGTTTTTTGATATCTGTGCTTCTGGACTCGCTCTCATTGTTTTATTTCCGGTATGGCTGATTGTGATAATTGGGATTGAAGTATCCGATCCGGGACCGGTATTTTACTATGCAAAACGCGTAACAAAAGACAATCGCGTATTCAAAATGTATAAGTTCCGTTCTATGCGTGTTGACAGAAACGCGAATGAAAAAAGCTTGCGTCCGGATCAGGATAGAATTTTTCCTTTTGGACGCTTTATTAGAGCAACAAAGCTTGACGAATTACCCCAGCTTTTGAATGTCTTTCTCGGTGATATGACTGTTGTTGGTCCGAGACCGGCTGCAATAGATCAAATACCGATTACGAGAGGCGGCGAAAATGCAATTGTGGCACAATTGAAGGCGGGACTGACCAGCCCGTCAGCTCTTTATGATTACTTATATGGTGACACAATAGAAGATGAAGCTGAGTATATGGAAAAAGTAGCCCCTACTCGTCTTGCTCTTGACCGTTATTATGTGGGAATGCAAAAAACCGGCTATGATATTAAGCTGATTTGGTACACGGTTCTTTGCATTTTCGGAACAGTATTTCATCGTCCTCAGGTGAAAATTTTGAAAGAACTGATAGAAGCAGTTGACGGAGATAAACGTGCCCTTGAAGAGGTCGTTGGGGTATTGACCTAAGTCATAAAACTTAAGCTACCGGCTTTTAGGTGCATTATTCGCTGTACTTATGTAAAAGCGGTGTATTTCGAGATGCGGACAGTAAATATTTGCCGATCAAAGTGATATGTGAGGAGAACCAAAATGAGTAATGGAAAACTTAAGGTTATCGTATTGACACAGCAGGACGGCTTTTTTATTCCCACGAACATTATAAAAGCGTCTAAGGTGTGTGAAATAGTAGAGGTGGTAGATAATAGAGCCAAAAGTTCATTAGATAATAAAATTTCTGATATGGTTAAGTGGTTTGGATTTTTTCAGTGCGCAAAAATGGGTTTCAAGACTTTCTGGAGAAAGCTTCAAAATGCCATTGATAATGCATCTGGACTTACTATGTATGGCGGTACCTGCTCAATTAAATCCGCTGCCAAGAAAATCGGCGCTGAGTACAAAGTGGTGGAAAATGTAAATTGTGAGGAATATATTGCTCATGTTGAAAAGATAAATCCGGATCTTATCATTTCCTATTCTGCCCCACAGGTTATAAAGCCAAAGCTTCTTGCCGTCCCTAAGCACGGAGTGTTGAATGTTCACGGTGCTTTGCTTCCGGACTATCGCGGATGCTTACCTTCGTTCTGGTATCTGTATAACGATGAGAAACTTGGCGGAGCAACTGTTCATTATATGAGTGCGGCAATTGACGATGGTGATATCTGCGTGCAGAAGTCAGTTGACATTTCAGATTGTAAGAATATGTTTCAGCTGATGGGTAAGACAAAGCTTGTTGGAGGCGAAGCAATGGTTGAAGCCATTGAGCGTGTAGCAAACGGAACCTTGGAATCCAGAAAAAATGATACAGAAAACGGTAGCTATTTTTCTTGGCCTACAGTCGAACAGGCTAAGGATTTTAGAAAAAAAGGAAAGAAACTTTGCTGATATATGCTCTACAGGATGAGAATGTCTGCTCCGTATGAAAGACCGACTCATATACTTGAGAATCCACAGTAGCATATCAAAAGACACGCAAGTGTATTCGGGCGCACAGCCTTGATGAGTCGCTGCAGATATTGGGACAATCACCTCGGTTTTTAAATTGGACGGTGTTGTGGAAGGCGGCACCGGCGAAATGAAAAAGCAGGAAGAAAAGGAAAAATTGGCATGATGAAAAAGGTATTAATTACAGGAGCAAACAGCTACATTGGCACCTCTTTTGAGAATTATTTAAAAGATAACTTTCCAGATGCCTACACAGTGGATACGGTTGATATGATAGACGGCACCTGGCGGGAAAAGGATTTCTCAGAATACGACAGTGTGTTCCATGTGGCTGGAATTGCCCATTCCGACAACGGAAGGATAAGAGAAGAAAAAGCGAAGCTTTATTATTCTGTTAATACCGATCTTACTGTAGAAACAGCAAAGAAAGCAAAAGCAGACGGCGCAAAGCAGTTCATCTTTATGAGCAGCGTCATTGTTTACGGCGATAGCGCGCCGATTGGCAAATCAAAAGTTATTACCAGAGAAACACCCGTTAGTCCTGCAAATTGCTATGGCGATAGCAAGGTCCAGGCTGAAAACGGAATAAGACCCCTTGGTGATGACAATTTTAAAGTAGTAATTCTTCGCCCCCCAATGATTTACGGAAAAGGGAGTAAGGGCAACTACCCGTTGCTTGCTAAAATTGCATTGAAGATGCCGGTTTTCCCTTATGTAAAAAATCAGCGGTCTATGCTGTATATTGAAAATCTCTGCGAGTTTGTTCGCCTTATGATTGCAAACGAAGCTACTGGCACTTTTTGGCCGCAAAACTTAGAATACAGCAATACCAGCGAGCTTGTGAAAATGATAGCGCAGGCGCACGGAAAGAAAATGTTCCTTGTTAAGGGCTTTGGCTGGGCGCTGAAATTCATGAGCCTGTTTACAGGGCTTGTCAATAAAGCCTTTGGCAGCCTGAGCTACGATCTTCAAACGAATGAAGCAGAGCTTGCCTATAATGTGTGCAATCTGGAAGAATCAATATCAAGAACGGAATGTGTCCACCGATGAAAAAACATATTTTAGTTGTATCTCAATATTTTTATCCCGAACAATTCCGCATTAATGATATTGCGTCTGAATGGGTGAAGCGCGGACACAAAGTAACTGTATTAACAGGCATCCCTAATTATCCTCAGGGGAAATTTTATGCCGGATACGGATGGTTTAAAAAAAGAAAAGAAAATTGGAACGGGGTAGATGTAATTCGAATACCGCTGATTGCCCGCGGAAGTAACGCAATCGGTATGGTTTTGAATTATTTATCCTTTGTGGTTTCAGGTTTCTTTTGGAAAAGCTTTACCAAAGTTAAGGCTGATGTCGTTTTTACTTTCGAGGTTTCCCCAATGACACAAGCGCTTATTGGCGTGTGGTATGCAAAAAAACACAAAATACCGAACTATTTATATGTTCAGGATCTTTGGCCGGAAAATGTTGAAATAATCACGGGCATACGAAACAAGGCGATAATCGGACCTATCAGCAAAATGGTCAACTATATATATAAAAACTGCGACAAAATATTTGCAACCTCCCCGAGCTTTGTAAAGCAGATACAAAAACGCACGCCGGGGGAGGAGGAAAAAGTGGAGTACTGGCCCCAATATGCTGAGGATTTTTACCAACCAACGGATGTTAAATCAGAACTTATTCCTCAGGACGGTGTGCTGAATGTTACCTTTACAGGCAACATCGGCACAG
>JAZSII010000265.1:0-7045 GCA_045533725.1 Acetatifactor sp.
AAGAAGCCGCTACCGCTTCTCTTACGGAAGTAATACCCAGACTGGGGCTGTAGCCGTGAAGCACGTTGGTCTCCTGAGTAGCCAACATATGTATCATTCTGTCCGTAAACTCCTGTGGAACCGGCACAGACGGATTACCCAAACTGTAATCAAATACATTTTCATAACCAATCTCTGCACCTCTTGCAGTTGCAAACGCCGACGGCGGTCTGATTACAGACTTACCGGATAACATATCTTTATATTTCTGTACGATCATCTAAAACACCTTACCTTTCTATAAATAATATGTCATACATCGTTTTCATCGTTGCTGACATTTTTATCCTACGGTTTATAGTATAACATTTTTCTGCTATTTGCAAGAATTCCTTGCTATGTGAGTTTCTTCTATCATTGAAACCTGCTTTTCTCTGCACGTTACTTCCTCCAAACGTGCTGTTTTTCCCATTGCCGCCTTCCCCATAACATTGTATGATAGATATATTCCAAAAACACATGCTTCCCCGGACAATACCCGGAAACACGTCCGGGCGGAAGCTCCTTTGGTCAAGAAAGGATTAATTCTTTCACCCGATTCACCCATTGCACAAATTTTCTATGGAGAACAAAAAGAATGAGTAAGAAAGTAAAGAAAATTTTGAAAATTGTTATTATCATCATTGCAATTTTAACTCTCATCTGGATGCTTGGTATTCGTCTGCTTATCTGGTACTATGCACAGGATGCCTTTTATGTGGGGCCTGCTGCCGAATACTTTACGGAATACGATATTACTCTGGATGATACCCAGTCTGTTTCCAACGGAAATCTGACCATGGATATTCCCGGTGACTATGTAGAATCCGATTCCCTTGGAAATACCATAATATACAGAAGTCCGGACGCAACAGAATGTGTGGCTATTATAGACGCCAAGACGGACTCGCGCATGGCTCTGTTTAGCGAAGAAACTGTTGCCCAAATGTCCGATGGTTTCTTAAGCAAAATAGGCACCAGACAATTGATGAACGGATTTAAGGCCATGGACAATGGCCTTCCGGACACATGGTACACCACCTACAAATTCCTAATCCTTCTTACGGCAGACGACTACAGCTTCTTAAACTGGAAACAAGGCTATGCCTATGTAGTCTCAAAAATAATGGCTGATGCTTTTTTTCTGAACGATTGGGGCCAATACCTCTATGAAACGGAGGATATCTGCGGAATTATTCAGATTTCGGATAATATGAATAATCAGGGTGTTTATAGAGCTTACGCACACATGTTTCCTACAGATGACCTAAATACCAACTACACTGTTATATTAGAGGCCAATTCCTTAGACGAGCTTTATGGAATGATTAATTCTATTGTAATTGAGTAGATACATCTATTATAGGAGGAATTAAAATGAGCAAACGCAAAAAACGTATTATCATCCTGCTTATGATTGTGGCTGTTTTGGTTATTCTTTGGCATATTATGTTTCCACGTATCTACATGCGGTTCTTTTTTATTACTGAATTAGCACCCGTTGTGGACCCTCCTGCCGAAGCATTCACCGCATACGATATCACCTTGGAGAACGGTCAGTCCGCTTCCATAGATGGTTTGACCATGACGCTTCCAAACAACTTTACTTTAAGAGAAACGAACGATAAGTACAGCATAGTGTACGATTACGACCACCCTGAGCCCGCCCTTGGTTCTATTGTTCTCTCAGGTGCTCAGGATGTCAGTCATATGGACCTGACTGTAAAAGAGAACGCAAAGACACTTACGAGTGAATACTTCTATCAAACCGGCTCCAGAAATTTAACCAAGGGATATGAGGCCTTAGGTTATGGCACTCCCAATTCTGCCTACAATGTTTACAAAGCTGCTGCTCTTCTTGAGGCAGATAATTACAGTTTCTGGAATTGGCAGCAAAACTATGCCTATGCCATGTGCTGTGGTCTAAATGCAACGATTTTCCATCATCCCTATTGTGATAGATACATTTATGAAACAGAAGATATCTGTGGCATTGTTTTTTACAATGATATGACCAGCATGCATCATGCCTATGCATATATGTTCAGCACGGATGATTTAAATACCATGTATACTCTTTCCTTGAGGAGTATTTCCCAAGAAGATATTTATGGTATGCTGAATTCCATCGTAATCGAATAAGGGCCGATTTGGTTATTTGTACGGGCAATATACACGACAGACAAGCCGGGACATAATTTCCTACAAGCAAGACCTCGCGTGAGCGTTCTGCGGTAGGATATTATGTTCCGGCTTGTCTGCATCATTTGCTTACCACATCAGTATTTCATCAATCTTTGCACGTTCTTCCGCTGTAAACGTGGTGTTCTGTATGGTTCCGATATTATCCAGAATCTGTGAGGGCTTGGACGCACCAACCAATACACTGGTAATATCTCCGTCTCTCAGAATCCATGACAGGGCCATCTGTGCCAAGGTCTGTCCGCGCTCTCCTGCCAATTCATTCAAAGCACGAACCTTACGCAGTACCTCCTCCGAAATATTGGTCTCCTTCAAAAATCTGCCGTCTGTCTTTACACGGCTGTCCTCAGGGATACCATGCAAATAGCGGTCTGTAAGCATCCCCTGTGCCAACGGGCTAAAGGTAATAATACCGATACCGTTTGCTGCCGCATAGTCCTTCAGACCATCCTTTTCTATATCTCGGTTAAACATATTGTAGCTACGCTGGTTAATGATAAAGGGCGTACCCAGCTCCTTGAACATTGCCGCCGCTTCCATGGTTTGCTTCTTATTATAATTGGAAATACCCACGTACAATGCCTTACCGGCTCTTACAATACCATCCAACGCACGCACCGTCTCTTCCAGCGGAGTCCCCGGATCCGGCCTGTGATGATAAAAAATATCCACATAATCCAGCCCCATACGCTTCAGGCTCTGGTCCAAGCTGGCTACCAGGTATTTTTTACTTCCCCAGTCCCCATAAGGGCCCGGCCACATATCATAGCCCGCCTTGGTAGAAATCACCAATTCATCACGGTAAATACCCATACTTTTTTTCAGCACCTGTCCGAAATTGGTTTCCGCCGCTCCGGGCTCCGGTCCATAGTTGTTTGCCAAATCAAAATGAGTAATACCATTATCAAATGCGGTATGACACATATCCAATATATTTTCAAAATCTGCGTTACTGCCGAAATTGTGCCATAATCCCAAAGACACCTCCGGTAAAAACAACCCGCTTTTTCCGCATCGGTTATACTTCATCTTTTCATATCGTTTACTATCCGCTGTATACATCTGTATCCTCCTTTTCCGGCAACACTTCATCATCTTGTGCCTGCCATATCAACAACCAATACTTTATTTCTCTCTCTGCCGACATATCCTTTGCCGACTCTTTACGCGTCACTGCTTCCTGCATGCGAAATCCTAGCCTTTTCGCAATATGCAATGATTTCTCATTCTCTGCCTGAATCAGTGTCATAATACGCTCAAATCCAAACACGCTCGCTGCATACTCCAAAATCCCACGACAAACCTCTGTTGCAACTCCTTTGCCCTGCCAGGGACGACCTATCACATACCCCAGCTCCGGCATATCATAACCTTCCCGTACATTCAAACCGGCTCGTCCGATAATTTCACCTGTTTCCTTCAAAACTACGGTCCACACACCAAATTCAAAATAGTGATAAATCTTCTCTATATATTCTCTGATATATGCACGTTCACTTATTTTGCTCTCGTACAATTCTTCTGTATATCTGGTCATTCCCGGCGCACTGTAAATTTCATAAAAAGCATCCACGTCATCCGGTACGGTCTCTCGCAAAAAACACCTCTCCGTCTCCAAAATATCCCAAGGTATATCCCTGTATCTGCGATAAATCCGCTCAACATACTCTGCGTCCAGACTGTCCGGTTCCTCAAATGCATACCGTGCGGCAGATAAATCCTCCTGCCGGTTTCCTTCATGCAAATACACTGCCACGGCAAATCCCTCCTCTGTCAATTGCATCAGAGTTTTCCGACAATCCGTAATATACAGTGCCTCCGCTTCCAAAGGGTATTCCTCTTCTGCTAACATGGCTGCACAGGAAATGCCCTTCTTCTGCAGTTCTTTTACCAAACCGCCAAAACCGCTTAACCTGTTACCGTGACTTAATATCAAATACAATTTTCTTAAGTAAAACTCTCCGTATTTGTTTTGTATAATCATCTTTACGTTCCCGTCAATTTAGAGTATAATGTACGCGAGTTTACAAATTACTCACACTCTTATCATATCAAAAAGAGATATGGAACGTAAACACAAATATGAAAAGTGAGGGAAAAAAATGGCACAAAATCCTATTGTAACAATTACTATGGAAAGTGGCGATATTATCAAATTGGAACTTTATCCTGAAATCGCTCCTACTTCCGTAAATAACTTTATCAGCTTAATTAACAAGAACTTCTACGACGGATTAATTTTCCACCGTGTTATCAGAGGTTTCATGATTCAGGGCGGATGTCCCGACGGAAACGGTATGGGTGGTCCCGGCTACAGCATCAAGGGTGAATTTTCACAGAACGGTTTCCAGAATACCTTGAAGCATACCGAAGGTGTATTGTCCATGGCAAGAAGTATGTTCCCGGATTCCGCAGGAAGCCAGTTCTTTATCATGCACAAGAATTCTCCTCACTCGGATGGCGCATATGCCGCATTCGGTAAAGTCACCGAAGGTATGGACGTAGTAATCAAGATTGCTGAAACCGCAACCGATTACAGCGACAGACCTTTAGAGAAGCAGATGATGAAGAGCGTTACCGTAGAAACTTTCGGTGTAGAGTATCCCGAACCCGAAAAATTAGGCGAAAGATAAAAATAGTCCTTAAGTACTAAGCAACCGGCATTTTACAGGGTTTTTTCCCTAAAAAGTGCCGGTTGTTCATATTTTGTTCATAAATCATTAAATAATATTTAAATTGATTATCACGTTTTGGACATTTCTGTATTTTATACTACAATTAAGCAAGAAGTTGATTTCAAGTAAATAACAGTTAATTGTTTATAATAACTTTTTCATAATAACTGCCAAGTAAAGTCTCCTTTACTTGGCATCCTCCCTTTTTAGGGAGTTATTTTTTTGCATTTCTTGACACATCATATAACCTACTATATTATTACATTAGTGCATTAAAGCAAATATATTATTAATATGAGGGGACTACATATGAACAATTTACGCAAAAAGAGTATTAAAACTACTTTACCTCTTGTAATTTTTTTCTTTATCGTGGGAGGTATATTTATCGGAATCTCCATTCCATCCCTGCTGACTGCAATCAAAGAACCGATTCCTTTGGACGAAGTGGATTTCGACGATGATATCGAAGGATTGTATGTAACCGGAACCTTATACGGGGTCTATGACAGATACTGTGAAAGTACCAAAAACGGTTCTACGGTTTCCACAGAGTATATTATCGACGCCGATGATTACTACTATATGGGACTGTTGGTTAACAAAAAGAATGTCGACAAGGTCGAAGACCTTATGGATGTATCCTGGGATTATCTGGATGGCAAAGCTACCTATGAAGAGCTGGAAGAATTGCAGTTCGAGATTACGGGTACCATCACTGCAATTCCAAAAGACAGTCTGTACTATTATAATGATTATATAGATGAAGTTGCAGCAGGCGACCCTGAGTTAGGCGATTATTTCCTGCCCTATTATATCGAAATGGACAAAGCCGGAAGTTTCACAATGGGTACTGTATTGGCTTTCTGTATTATAGGCGGTATGTTCATGGCCTTGGCAATACTGTTCCTTGTATTGGCAGTGACCGGTCATTATCAAAAATCCATCAAAAAATATATTGCAAACAGCGGCTCTCCGGAAATGACAGAAGGCCGTATTGAGCGTTTTCTGGAAAATACTCCTGAAAACAACGGTCTGCGATATAATGCAGAGTATATTTGCGGCCAGCACGGAAGTACTACTGTTTTTGGTGAAACTTCAAAAATTGCTTGGGTATATACACATGTAACCAAGAATAAGAGCTACTTTATTACCATCAGCACAACTCATGAGCTTGTCATCTGTTTTATAGATGGTACCAGACATTTTATTTCCATGAAAAACGAGGCTGCTACCAAGCTCCACATGGACCGTCTTGCCGAGCTCTGCCCTCAGGCAATCTTCGGATACTCGGACGAACTGAACAACCTGTTCAATCGTTCCAGAGCTTCCTTCTTGAATTTGCGATATAACCAACAGAATACCGACCCCAATTCTATATTATACAAATAAATACACACGCAAAAAGCGGATGTCGATTGACATCCGCTTTCTTAATTTATTGAACTCAATTATGCCTGACCTACTGAACCAAACAATTCCATCTTTTCCTTAACAGTAGCCTTGATTGCTTCGAAGCCGGGAGCTAAAAGCTTACGAGGATCAAATCCCTTGCCCTGTAAATCCTTACCTTCT
The DNA here is from genome assembly GCA_045533725.1 of Acetatifactor sp. Classification (GTDB taxonomy): domain Bacteria; phylum Bacillota; class Clostridia; order Lachnospirales; family Lachnospiraceae; genus Acetatifactor. The sequence goes on from JAZSII010000265.1 coordinate 6,471, forward strand.
TCAACATACTTTCTGGTAGCTGCTGCAAATGCAAGCTGGCATTCAGTGTTAACGTTGATCTTAGCAACGCCCAAAGAGATTGCCTTCTTAATCATATCTGCAGGGATACCTGTACCACCATGAAGAACTAAAGGCATATCGCCAGTCTTCTGCTGGATAGCATCCAAAGTTTCAAAGCTTAAGCCCTGCCAGTTTGCAGGATACTTTCCATGAATGTTACCGATACCTGCTGCAAGGAAATCGATTCCCAAATCAGCAATTGCCTTACACTCGTTAGGATCTGCACATTCACCTGCACCTACTACACCGTCTTCTTCACCGCCGATAGAACCTACTTCTGCTTCTACAGAGATTCCCTTAGCGTGAGCATCCTTAACGATCTGAGTGGTTTTCTCAACGTTTTCTTCGATTGCATAGTGAGAGCCGTCGAACATAACTGAAGAGAAACCTGCTTCCATACACTTATAGCAGTGCTCGAATGAACCGTGGTCTAAGTGAAGAGCTACGGGAACGGTGATGATACACTCCTTAATCAAACCGTTAACCATACCAACTACTACATCGTAGCCGCCCAT
>JAZSII010000163.1:0-7391 GCA_045533725.1 Acetatifactor sp.
CCTTAACACAAGTGCTATTGTAACAAAGGATATTCCTTTTGTCAACAAGAAAAATGATTTTTTTTACAAGTAACTATCCTTAGGTTTTTTCATCAAAAATCGAACCGGAATTCCCATTTCTTCGCTGACCTTTTCCACGATTTCTGCTGCCGCATCCGCCGAATTATCATTCACACAAATGACGCACACTTCGCGCCTGCTTAAGAATCCTCGCTTCTGCCAACGAATAAAATAAGAAATTCTATTTTGCAAAAGTTCTTTCTCAATAATCTTCTTGCCATCTAAATCATATACTTCACACAATTCTATCTCATTGTTCACTTTCAGCTTGCTATATAATGTTTGCATATGTCTGCTTCCCCCAACCGCTGTCATTCCAAAAACGGACGCACAAACCCAACCGTTCATGCGTCCATCATAACACAATTTTTTATTTTTTTCTATCCCTAATTCTTTTTCTTTTCTCTGTTGAAAATATCATAAACACAAGGGATAACAAACAATGTAAGTAAGGTACCGTACAGCAAACCACCGATAGTTACAATCGCCATGGGTTTTGCCATTTCAGAACCCATATCATTAGAGAATACCATTGTAGATAAACCTAAAATCGTAGTTAATGCAGTCATAAGTACGGGACGAAGTCTGGTCTTACCGGCTGTAATAATGGCCTGTCTCTTAGACATACCGCCCTCTCTAAGCTGGTTCATAAAGTCTACGATTACGATACCGTTATTAACAATAATACCTGAGAGCATTACGAAACCAATCATCGCGATAACGCTCACTTCGCTTCCGCTAAAGAAGAGTCCGAAGAAACCTCCTGTAAATGCCAACGGAATGGTAAACATAATGATGAAAGGCGACAACAATGACTGGAACTGTGCTACCATGATTAAGTACATAAATACAATTGCCAAAAGCAACATCAATACAACCTGGCCCAAAGCATCATTAATCATTTCGTTTTCACCGCCGTACACCAAACGATATCCATCCGGCACTTCATAATCTTCTAAGCGTTCTTCAATGTCAGCAGATACCAATCCTACATTGTAGCCTTTTTCAATGGCAGCCGAAACATTGATATATCGTGTCTGGTCCGCTCTGTTGATGGATTCCATGGACAATGCTGTAGTAAACTCTGCTATATCCGCCAAAGGAACATCTATAGAAACACCATCTTTATCAGTGCCCTTGACAGTCAACCCTTTTACCAGTTCTCTGGTCAAAGCTGCATCGCTTCCATTGGCCACATATACGCTGTAATCTTTATTGGCAGCTTCCAAAGTAGTTGCCACACTTGCATCAGCCAATTTCGGTGCAATCTGCGTAAATACCTGTGCTACCGTCAAACCGTAACCGATTGCTTTATCTTTATCCACTATAATACGGAGTTCTTCATTGGTCTTTCCTAAACCATTGGATACCTCTGTGGTTCCTTCCACCGATTCAATAATTGCAGCCACTTCGTTAGCGATACGCTGCAAAGTATCAATATCCCTGCCTCGAATCTGGATGGAAACACCACTACCGCCCATAGCACTCATATCCATACTGTTGGTGGTAATTACCAATTCTGCCGGCAAATCCGCAGTCTTACTGCGAATAATCTCTGCAATTTCTTCATTGGTCATGGTTTTATCTTCATGTGCCACTACATAAACCGTAGCAGTATTTGCACTGCCACCTCCGCCCATAAGCGAAACGCCTTCTCCGGAGCTGGACATCGCACCAACATCTTTTACATCTTCTATTTCTAAAATACGTTCTACTACTTGATTGGTTACTTCACCGGTTTCCTGTAAAGTAGCTTCCTCCGGCAAGTTGACTGTGACAGTCAACTGCGTAGAATCCATCTCCGGCATGAACGCAGTTCCTCTGGATACTGCAGCTGCAGCACTAACTACCAATAATGCTACCGCCAAAATAATAACCAAAGATTTTGCTCTTAAAGCCAAGGATAATATCTTTCCATAACCATTAATCAACGCACCAAAGAACTTGCCATCCTTTACAGTCTTTGTTTTCGTAAGCATCTTGGATGACATAGCCGGTACTACGGTTAATGCAATGACCAAGCTGGCCATCAGGGAGTAACCGATAGTCAATCCCATATCTACAAACAACTGTCTGGTAAGACCATCCGTAAATACAATCGGAAGAAATACACATACTGTAGTAAGGGTAGATGCCAAAATCGCTCCCGCAACTTCTTTTGCACCCTCTATCGCCGCCTCACGGATACCCATACCCTCTTCACGCAAACGATAAATATTTTCAATAACTACGATAGAGTTATCTACCAGCATACCGATACCCAGTGCCAAACCTGACAAGGATATTACATTCAGGTTTACCCCACTAAAGTACATACAAACAATTGCGGTTACCAAACTGACCGGAATAGAGCATGCAACAATTAATGTAGGTCTCAAATCTCTTAAAAACAGCAATAATATCAATATTGCCAACATACCACCGAACATAATATTGCTTCCGATGGAATCCATAACCAAATCAATGAAGATACCCTGATCCATCAAGGTAATCATATTGAGTCTGTCATCTTCTTCCATCATCTTCTCAAAACGTTCCAGCAATAAATCCGATACTTCACCGGTAGAATATCCTGTCTGCTTCTGAATCGTAAGCATACAGCCCACACTACCGTTTACATTGGTATAAGACAATGCACTATTATCTACAATGAAAACATCTGCCACATCACCCAAAGTGATGACCGGAACACCTTCCATGTGCAAATCCATCAACGGCAAACTCTGTAACTCTTCAATGGTTTCCGGCTTATCGCCAATACGCACAAGGTAGCTTACACCATCTTCTGTCACATAGCCTGCCGGCATAGAAAAGTTCTGTGCCATTAACAGGTTTTTCAGCATATCCACCGTCAGAATTGCCGACATATCTGCCTGCTCGTACGCTGCCACGCGACCTTCTTCCAGCTGCTTTTCACCATCTTCCAATTGTTTCTCTGCTTCTGTCAGCTGTTCTTCACCAGCTTCCAGCTGCGCCAATGCACTATCCAACTGTGCCTGCGTCACGCCCAACTGGTACTCTCCCAATGCAATCTGGGATGCCGCATTGGAAAACTCAATAGCAGCAGTTAACTGTCCCTTTTCCACCTCAAGCAAACCACTATCTACTTTTGCCAAACCGTCATTAATCGTCGCTAATGTCTGATTCATTAAAGTTTGATAACCACTCAAGCCAAGACCATTGGTTAAAGTACTCATCGAATCTTCCAACTTAAGAACCTGTACATTCAATAAAAGATCAATCAATGTGATATTGGTCGTAACTTCTTCATGGTTCTCTGCCGAAGTCCAATCCAACGTTTTCAGCGTGGTCACCATACCTGCCAGTGAGGCATCCGCAGAAGTCATCTGTACAATAATAGCGTTCTCTACATAAGACTTCTTTATTTGTTCAATCTGCGCCTTAAGTGCTTCCACTTCCGCATTCTTATTTTCTGCATCCGAACCACTGACAGACGCAAGCTCACCCAACGCAACCTGCAATGCATCATATGCAGTCTGATACTGTCCGTGAATTTCCAAAACAGGTTTGATTGCATCAATGCCTGCCTGCAAAGACTGGGCCGTTGTCAGATTGGTGGTAATTGTCATCTTGGTTGCTTCTAAACTGGTTTTCGCAGTAAGAAGTTCTGTCTTGGTTGCTGCCAATTTTTCCAGAGTTTCCTGTTTCTGCTTCTCCAACTCAGCCTTGCCATCTTCCAGTTCAGCCTTACCATTATCCAATTCCTGTTGGCCGTTTATAATTTCAGACTTACCATCTTCCAGTTCTTGTTTACTGTCTTCCAGCTTCTGCTTTCCTTCCGCCAACTCATCTGCAGCTTCCTGCATTTTTTTATCGATAGCCGCAAAAATTTTCGCATTAACTTCATCCACCTTTTCCTGGCGAATGATTACATTTATATTTTCCTCTAACAGACCGTCCGCTGTAACACTTGCCACACCTTCAATACTTTCCAGCTCCGGTACGACATTCTCCTCTACATAAGTACTGATTTGCGCATGGTCCATTCCTTCCACACCGACTGCTGCAATCATTACCGGAAGCATATCCGGATTTAATTTGATAATAATGGGATTGCTGATGGCATCATCCCACGCAGACGTTATCTGGTCAAGACTTTCCCGCATTTCCAACGATACTGCATTCATATCCGCAGATTGCGCAAACTCCAATATAACCATAGAATAATTATCCGATGACGTCGAGGAAACACTTTGAATATTACTTATAGTAGCCATAGCAGCTTCCACCGGTCTGGTAACCTCTGATTCCACGGTCTCAGGGCTCGCTCCGGGATATGTAGTCACAACAATAACATATGGCAAACTCATACTGGGCAATAAATCCGTGGTCATTTTCGTAAAGGAAACAATTCCCAATACAATTGCCAATACTACACCTACTAATACTGTATATGGTTTCTTTACACTAAATTTTGATAACATATTCTCTCCAATTCTGTTCATCTATAAACAATCATACGCTCTCAATTATATTACTAGGTTTTTTCACTGTCAACATACCATCTTTAGTAAATATATTAAAAAAGGATAAAGTTTACACTTTATCCCTGTTTTTTACAATTTTTCTGATTTTACTCTTCACTCGTTGCAATGCATTGTCTGTAGATTTTTCATCTCGGCCCAAAACTTTGGCAATCTGCGAATAACTCATTCCCGTCATATACAAGTCCAACACCTGCTTTTCGAAGGAACTTAACTCCTTATCAATTTGAATTTCCAAAAGTTCTGTACGTTCTTTATCCAAAAACAATGTTTCCGGATTATTTCCCTGCACAGTCGTAAACTCCTGTATTATCGCCTGTCCTTCCGTTTCTTTATCCTCCGCACTTAAAGAAACTGCATAATTTAACGGCCAATGCTTCTTTCTCTGAGAAGCCTGCACCGCCGTATACATTTGCCTGCTGACACACAAATCCGCAAAGGTATAGAAGCTGGCATCTCTTCCACAATCATAATCCCGGACTGCTTTAAATAACCCAATCATACCTTCCTGAATCAAGTCTTCCGTATCAGCCCCCAATATGTACATGGATTTTGCCTTACTGCGAACCAAATTTTTATATTTGTCCATAAGGTAATCAATGATACCTCTTTCCCCTTCCCGTAGGCGGTCTACCAATTCTTCATCAGAAATATTCTCATACTTTTCGTGCATATGCTCCCCCCAATACTGTCACACCTATTCCGGACTCCTTATCCTCATATAGCCGGTTGCTTATAGCATTATCACTCTCTTTTCTTACTGCATACGCTGGCGCACAATCTCATATGCCAAAACACCGGCCGCCACGGACGCATTTAAAGAATCAATATCACCCTTCATGGGAATAGATGCTATCATATCACACTTTTCCTTCACCAGACGACCTACACCTTCACCTTCGTTACCGATAACAAGTCCGATGGCTCCCTTCAAATCCAGCTGATACATGGTGGTACCGCCCATATCCGCGCACACAAACCACAATCCTTCCTTCTTTAAATCCTCAATGGTCTTGGCTAAATTGGTTACTTTCGCCACGGGCGTATAATTCAAAGCACCTGCTGAAGTACGCGCTACGGTTGCCGTCAGACCGGCTGCACGGTTCTTGGGAATAATCACACCATGGGCGCCTGCCAGATTGGCAGTACGAATAATCGCACCCAAATTATGGGGGTCTTCAATATTATCCAACAGGAAAATAAACGGAGGCTCATTCTTATCACGAGCAGCCTGCAAAATATCCTCCACCTCAGCATATTCATAGGCCGCCGCATAAGCGATGACTCCCTGATGCTTGCCGGTTTCGGACATCTGGTCCAGACGCTCCTTGGTCACGAACTTCACCAAGGTATCATGCTTTTTCGCCTCTCTCTTAATGGTCATCATGGGACCATCCTGACAACCGTCCAATATAAAAATTTTATCAATAGGCTTCCCGGAACGGTAGGCCTCAATCACTGCATTTCTTCCTTCTATGGTAAATTCCTGATATCCCATAATAATCTCCTCCACTATATTATCCTGTAATCCGGTATTTCTAATTCTTTTGCTGTTTCCTCAAAATATTTCTCATCAATCCTTGGCCATGCAGCCTCTTTATTTACTTCCCTGGCTTTGTTTAATGCAATATTTACAAGCTCAGCAGAGCGGTCTATTCCCGTTGACAAAATTTGAATGTTACTGTTGATAAACCAAGGCGCTTTATCAAGCAATCCGCACTTTTTGATATCCTCTACCACTTTTTTATTGTCATATGGTATTTTTAAAAAAGTCGGTTTCCATTCTATTCTGCCATTTTCAGTAATATCCTCTAAAACCATGCATTGTGCAAATCCAAAATCTCTAATTGCAATCCCTACACAACCGGAGTTAAAATAATGTTTTCCTTTATATTGCATTTCACACGGAAAATGTGTATGCGCACTAATCAGGTACTCGGTCTCAATATTATCTAACCATGTCTTTGTATTGTCTTGATTGGCCAACAGGAGTTCTCTGGTATTCTCCGGCGACCCATGACAACAGGTTATTGCCGGAGAATTTTCTTTTTTAAATTGAAATGTAATCGGCAGGTTCTGAAAAAAATCAAAGTCTTTTTCATTTAGCTTTTCATATGCAAAAAGAAGATTTCCGCTCGCGGAATTCCATAACCAACGTTCCTTATCCCTATTATTAGCAATCGCATCTCTTTGCGTCAACATATATTCTTCACGGTTTCCTCTAAGGAAATGACAGGAGGCCTTTGTCATAAAATCATATAAATAATCCATGGTCTCTCTCGTGTACGGCGTATCAGACACATAATCTCCAAGAAACAAATACTCCTCACACGAAATCGACTCCATATACTCTATACATGCCTTTAATGCAACTATATTACTATGTATATCCGAAATAATGCCTATTTTCATATCGTTCTCCGGCGGTTCAAGCCATAAAAAAGGGGATTATTTCTTACAGCTTCAGCCCCGCTCTCTCAATTCCTTCCTTCACCAAAAACAGTACTCTGTCCATATCATCCATCAGATACAAAAAGCCTATCAGCGCCTCAAAGCCCGTAGCCTTGCGATAATCCGTGATAGAAGCATTCTTAGCGGAGGTGTTTGACTTGGCATTGCGGCCACGCTTAAAGACTGCCAGCTCATCCTCCGTCAATATGTCCTGCAGTGCCATAATCATTGCCGACTGGGTGGCTGCCTGCACATATTTCACCGCCTTCTTGTGAAGTTCATTGGCCGCTTTATTGGCGCGTTCCACGATGACAGTACGAATTACCATCTCATATACCGCATCCCCTATGTATGCCAGTGTAAGAGGGGAATAGG
>JAZSII010000133.1:0-2806 GCA_045533725.1 Acetatifactor sp.
ATTTATGATATGTCAGCACCTACTTTATTGCATCAGTTGATAGGGGGGAAAATATATGTAATGATTCAGAGCTTTATTGAAAAGAACGGTGGCAACTGTCTGCCTCTTTATGCACCGGTGGATGTACGACTTGATTGTGATGATAAGACCATGGTACAGCCGGATGTATTGATTCTTTGTGATGATTCCAAGAGAACTAAAAGATATATTATGGGGGCGCCGGACTTTTGCTTAGAGGTATTATCGAGAAGTACTCGTCGGAAAGATTGTATTAAGAAGCTACAGAAGTATACGGATGCGGGGGTAAAGGAGTATTGGATTATAGACCCTCATAGCAGGACACTATTTGTGTATCATTGGAAGGATGATTATACGCCGCATATATATCCCTTGAACGGGAAGGTGGGTCTGGCTTTGTATGATGAGAGGTTACAGATTGATTTGGATGCAATTACAGAATTAATAGTGGACGATGAACGCTAATCCGTGTATAATACATGTGGATGATTTGAAGCGGAGGTAGGAAGAGTGCGCAAGAATAAGCAATGGATTTGCATAATTGTATCATTGTTTATTTTTCTTTCAGGTATGTGTTTGGAGACTATTCATGCAGATGCCGCTTCTTTTTGTGTGAAAAAAGAAAGCACCTTCTTAGACATTTATCGCCCCGTTGCTTCCGTGGAAGCACGAGTAGAGGAAATTTCCCGAGGAAATTATACCTCGACAATTCAAAGAGCTACCAATCAGACAATACAAATCAGAAGGACCCTGCGCGTAGTATATGAACTATTGTGCAAAGTAGATGCATTGGGTCTGTCAGACAAACTCTATGCAACCGAAGAATTATTTGCAATCGGGATACAGGAACCCGGTGCGGTTGTCACAAATTATATCCATAATACGGACGGCAAAAAAAGAATATAGTTATCTCATAAATGTTGCAGTGCCTATGGAAGCATAGGTTTATTAACGTACGCCAAAATACTGTTGGAGGTGTTTGACGAATGGAAGAAATATTTGTAGCAATTATGTGTGTATTCGCTTTGGGAGTGGGTATATGGACCTGGTGGTATGAAAATTACAGCCCTTCAGAGCCGAAAACACAGGATGAAGATGAAGAATGTGCAAAAAATGCAAATAATTAGTGAAAGAGGTAATTATATTATGAATATCGGAATGTTATTGGTTGTTATTCTTATGGCACTGTTAGGTGGCGGTTCTTGTATCTATATCGTGGTTTCAATGTTTGGAATTCTCGGTAAGAAGTTCTACAGAAAAATCCGCTATGGTGCGTCTATGTACGATTAATATATATAATACATACAACTGAATAATGAGGGAAAGATATTGCAAGAAACTTTTTATTGCATAAGCGAAGTCTTTCTATTATAATAAACTGTGACTGTTTAAAGCGTAAGCTGGGTAAGAATAAGCATCTTTAAACAGTTGCAGTATTTTTTTGTAGATTAATTAGGAGGCGCATATGATTAAGTTGCTAAACGGCGGTGCGTATTTGATTCAGGGTCAGGAGATTGTTGAAGATAATAATGACGCTGCGGCGAAAATAAGAAGCAAAACAGGAAAAGATGTATCCAAGGCAGAGGCTGCTAAACAGACTATTGCTTATAATATTCTGGCAGAACATAATACCTCAGGTAATATGGAAAAGTTGAAAATTAAATTTGATAAATTAACCAGTCATGATATTACCTTTGTAGGTATTATTCAGACTGCAAGAGCATCGGGACTTCAGAAATTCCCCATGCCCTATGTACTTACCAACTGTCACAACTCTTTGTGTGCGGTAGGCGGTACTATTAACGAGGATGACCACATGTTTGGTCTTTCCTGTGCAAAGAAGTACGGTGGTGTTTATGTACCTCCTCATCAGGCGGTTATTCATCAGTTCGCAAGAGAAATGCTGGCAGGCGGCGGCAAGATGATCTTGGGTTCTGATTCACACACACGTTATGGTGCTCTTGGTACCATGGCAGTGGGTGAAGGCGGTCCTGAGCTGGTTAAGCAACTTTTGAACCAGACCTATGACATCAATATGCCCGGCGTAGTGGGTGTTTATATGACCGGTGAGCCTGTAAAGGGTGTAGGTCCTCAGGACGTGGCTTTAGCTATTATCGGTGCTGTATTTGCTAACGGTTTTGTAAAGAATAAGGTAATGGAATTCGTAGGTCCTGGCGTAAGTTCTTTAAGTGCTGACTTCCGTATCGGTGTGGATGTTATGACTACCGAAACCACCTGTTTGTCCTCCATCTGGAGAACCGATAGAGAAATACAGGAGTTCTACGAGATTCACGGACGTAAGGAAGAGTACAAGGAGTTAAATCCGGGAGAAGTGGCATACTATGATGGTATGATTATGGTTGATCTTTCTAAGATTCGCCCTATGATTGCTATGCCTTTCCATCCCAGCAATACCTACACCATCGAAGAATTAAATGCAAATCTTATGGACATTCTGGATGAGACCGAAAAGAGAGCATTGGTATCCTTAGACGGTGCAGTAGATTTCAATTTAAAAAACAAAGTAAAGAACGGCAAGTTCATGGTAGATCAGGGTATTATCGCAGGTTGTGCAGGTGGCGGTTTTGAAAACATCTGTGCGGCAGCAGATATCTTAAAGGGCAGATACATCGGTTCCGATGGATTTACCTTAAGTGTATATCCTGCTTCCATGCCTGTTTATATGGAGCTTATTAAGAATGGTTGTGCAGCAACAATTTTAGAGACCGGTGCAGTTATGAAGACTGCATTCTGCGGACCTTGCTTCGGTGCCGGAGATACTCCTGCC
>JAZSII010000161.1:0-2656 GCA_045533725.1 Acetatifactor sp.
TGTATATATTACTTCGCGGGATGGTTTGAAACTGCACGGAAAGTACTATCATCAAGCGGATGGAGCTCCTTTGGTGATTTTTATGCATGGGTACCGCAGCGGAGCTTTGAGGGACGGAAACGGAGCTTTCTATATGAGCTGGCGCAGGGGATACAATGTGCTGTTGGTAGACCAGCGTGCCCATGGACTTAGTGAAGGAAAAACTATGACATTCGGTATCAAAGAACGATATGATTGTCTGGGCTGGATTCATTATGCAAATGAGCGTTTTGGCGAGGAGATTCCAATTACACTTATGGGTATTTCCATGGGAGCTTCTACCGTTATGATGGCATCTGCACTGGATATACCGAACAATGTGAGGTGCGTACTGGAGGACAGTGGTTTTTCGTCCCCCTCTGCGGTTATCAAGAGTGTAATTTGTTCCATGAAGCTGCCGGTTTGGCTGGTTTACCCTATCGTGCGGCTGAGCGGCAAAATATTTGCAGGTATTGATGTAGAAGAAGCGTCCTGTGTGGAAGCGGTACGACACAGCAAGGTGCCCATTCTCTTCGTGCACGGGGAGGCAGATGCTTTCGTACCCTGCTATATGAGTAAGGAATGCTACGAGGCCTGCAGTATGTTAAAACGTATTCTGACCGTACCGGGTGCCGGTCACGGACTGAGTCACTGCGTAGACAGGGACAATTATGAAGCTTTGGTGGAAGCGTTTCTGGATGAAGTGGTGGTGTAGGAGAATATTTTCAAAAAAGCAACCTAACTTTTGGTCGAGTCACGGTTGCTTTTTTGATGTTTGTGTTTTTGAATGATTTTCTTTATGTTGTGGCTTTCGGCATAAAGTGGTATTCTATATATTTTTCAACTATTTCGGGATTGAGTGGATAATTTTTTGTTTCATAGGTAGTAATAAGTCTGATTCCGGGGATGATGCCATGGTCGGCATAGAGCTTTATCTTTGATGCGGTATTTTCAATATAGTCGGGATTATCCATTAGACCAAAATGTTCCCAATAATAGAATGCACCTGTTTGTGGGTGTCGAATGGTAAAGTCCGGATAGATTATAGTTTGACCTAAGTGTAATGCACATTCATATCGATGGGGGATGTTGTGAGAGTGAAGAATCATATCGATTACTACTTCGGATTTGGAACGTAGGCAGGTATTTGATGTACCATTAAAAATTAAGTTGTCGGAATGATTTGTGTTTTTTTCATAGGGAGAATTCATCCAGTCGGCTAATTCTTGAGATAATGGTGTGAAATAAGGGGCAAGTAATTTTTGATATTCAGAGGGTTCCGTTAGGAGTTGTGCTGATTTGTCGGTAGGGGCATGATGTCGTAAGTAAAAGGCAAGAGCTTTCTTTTCATTTTCCAAATCTTCCAGCAATAAGGATAAATATTTCTTTTGAGCAAGCTGCTCTGCAAATGGACGATTGGATTTGGGAATGTAAGTTTTTTGATGCCCATTGCTTACATACCATTTTGTGGAACGAGGTTGATGACTACAAATGAGTTTGCCATCCGGCAATGTGCGTAGTTGCTTTTGAATACAACATATGCGATCGCATAGCGTATTATATTCGTGTAGGATACGTTGATAAATCATTAGACCCTCCTTTTGTATAAATTGTTAGTAACATTAAAACACAATAAGAAATAATGTGCAAGACTATAGATATTAAATTATTATTAATAAGAAATTGTCGTAATACTGATTACTGTAAGTGCGTATCAATGGATAAAAACTATTCATTTAATCCCCTTTTTAAGGGCGCTAATTTATTAATAAATCTCTATAGACCTTCATATAAGCTAGCTACGTACCTATACAGGAAAAAACTTGAGTTAGTACCTCTACCGATGGTACTAACTCAACAAAAAGATTTACATAGACCTTCAAGTGCGAATTAATGAGCCGAACCGCATGAGAGAAATATGAGTTTAATCATATTTCTCGGCGAGGGTATATTCGTTTTATGTAAGAGGTATACGACATTTTCCTGTAAGAGGTATACGACATTTTCTCTAGTTGACCGAAACCCCAATCAATGCTATAATACAGTTTAGTGGTTAAAAGCGTTAAAGCATTAAAACATCCCCCGGCAAAAGTTGCGGCGGACAAAATTACAGGAAAACGCTTGAAAGGAAAAAGATATGCCTATTACAGAATTTTTAGAGAGAAACGCCAGACAGTATCCCACGGATGTATGTTTGGTAGAGATTAATCCTGAGATTCAGGAAGACAGAAGAGTAACATGGAAGGAGTATGAGCTGATTGAGCCCAGTCCCAAGACCAGTTATCGTAGAGAGATTACCTGGAGCGTGTTCAATGAAAAGGCGAACCGTTTTGCAAACCTGCTTTTGCAGCGTGGTATCAAGAAGGGTGACAAGGTTGCCATCCTTATGATGAACGGATTGGAGTGGCTGCCTATTTATTTCGGAATTTTAAAGACCGGTGCATTGGCAGTGCCTTTGAACTTCCGTTATTCTTCCGATGAAATTGAATATTGTGTGAATCTTGCAGAGGCAGACGTGCTGGTATTCGGTAACTCCTTCATCGGACGTGTGGAGGAAATCGCAGACCGTATCAGCAAGGGTCGACTTTTGATTTATGTAAGTGAGGGCTGTCCCGGCTTTGCAGATGATTATAATTCA
>JAZSII010000145.1:0-18777 GCA_045533725.1 Acetatifactor sp.
GGAATTGGGGACTCGGTTTCCAAGGAACGTCGTGAAATTATGCATGTTTCCGGCAATCGGAGTTTGATGACAAATATGTACCTGCCCGGAAAATACTATGATTCCTTTGAAGGAAGGGCTTGGAAACAGACAGTGACGGAAGATACCGGCGAATATCCTTTAGATGCACTGGAGATATTGTATGCTTTGGAACGGTTTGATCCGGATTGGGTTTTCAATTATATCAGAAATACCAAAGTTACCGTCACGTATTCACATTTTGATACAGGATATATATTTGTTCCTCTGAAACCTTCTTATCTGAGCAAGGTGGAGTTTTTGATTGAAGGAAGAGATTTTAGGTTTGGAGAACAAAAAGGCTATGGAACTACATATGATGTGTCGTTTTATCAGATGAATTTAGATACTGACAATTTTGTGAGTTTATTAGAAACAAAGCAGGATGAGAATGAAGAAATCTGGCTGGATATAGTGAGGCGCTATGCACCGGAAGGAAAGAAAATGCTTACGGCGCAGGATTTGGCAGATTACCGCAAACGTATGACACAGTCTTACAGCAAGGAAATAGTATTGTCTGAGGAAGTCAAGGAATATCTGGATCAGATAACAAAGGATTGTGCAACTCCCTATGAAAAGCTTAAGGCAATAGAAAGAGAGTTGTCAGGATATACCTATACATTAAATCCGGGTAAGTTGCCGGAGTCGGTTGATACACCGGAAGAGTTTCTGGATTACTTTTTGTTAGAGAGTAAACAGGGCTTTTGTACTTATTTTGCTACTGCATTTACCTTGCTTGCCCAGGCGGAAGGGCTCCCGGCCAGATATGTGGAAGGCTTTTGCGTACCGTCTAATTTTACCACGGGGGAAACCACGGTTTATTCGGATATGGCACATGCATGGCCGGAAGTTTACATAGAAGGAGTAGGCTGGATTCCTTTTGAACCGACTCCGGGGTATAGTACCCTGAGATATAAGGGCTGGTTAGAGAGAATGCCGGTAACGGAACCCTCGGCTACGCCAAAGCCCAGAGAGGATGTAGAAAACGAACAACAGGAAGAAATACAGGAAGACGGAGAAGAAAAGAATTCCTTCAGAATAGTGGTACTATTGCAAATATTGTGCATTATTTTGCCGATCATTCTTTTGGCAGCATGTCTGGAAAGAATGCGCCAAAAAAGAATATATGCAAAAATGAGTACAGAGCAGAAGTTTGAAGTCGAAGTAAGAAAGAATCTGTGGTTGCTTGCAAGATTAGATTGCAGACGTGGAGAAACAGAGACTTTGAGCGAATTGAAGGTGCGTATCGAAGAGAAGTTGCCGGAACTTGCAAAAGAGAGAAGTAATTGGCAGTTTATTGAGAGCTATGAAGAATATCTGTATCGCGAAGCTGTAGTATCTTCGGCTGTGCTGGAGGAATGTATTGAGCAACGGGAAGAGATTCTTGAATGGATGAAAGAAAACCGTAAAGGCTATTACTATTTGATTCGGGTGTGGTTGTACTTCTCCATGTAGAAAAATTATGTGGGAGGATTTATGTTACATATAAAGAGCTTGTGCCTGATTCTTTTGTGTATCTGCGGTCTGTGCAAAGGAACGACCGTATATGCCAAGGAGGCTGATTATGAAAACTTCATACTGGAAGCGGAAGGCTTCGGAAAAACGCAAAGTATTTCTGATGGCAACAGAAGTACCTATTCTTCCTGCAAGGAAGGCGGTTTGGTAACCCTATTCCGCGAGGATGGGATTGCAGGGATTTACGTGGAGTTTGACAGGATACCGACGGAATGGACTCTTATCAATCCTGCAACGGGTATAAGTGAAAAGTGCGGAACCTATTCTTTTTTGCATGAATATGTGAATGTAAAAGAACTACTGGGAGAATGTCCGGAGAGTCTGACTTTGCAGTTTGAGGCAGGAACGGTGATTGCGGATATTTATGTTTTGGGAGAAGGAGAGCTTCCTGCTATGGTGCAAACATGGGCACCGCCTTTCGAGCAGGCTGATTTACTGTTGCTTACGTCACATTCGGATGATGAACAGTTGTTTTTCTCCGGTGTGTTGCCTTATTATGCGGGAGAACGAAAGCTGGACGTACAGGTGGCTTATGTAGTACAGCATTTTGAGGCAAACGGTGTGCAGAATCACCAACGACCACATGAACTTCTGGACGGTTTATGGACGGTGGGTGTGAAATATTATCCGATTATGTCGGAATTTCCTGATTTATATGCGGAATCCAAGAATCGTGACACTGCATTTTTACAAGCGACAAAGGTATATGAATCTGTAGGGATTGCATATACGGACTTTTTGGGTTATATTATAGAATGTTTGAGGAAATGTAAGCCTTTGGTGGTGGTATCCCATGATTTGGACGGAGAATACGGACACGGAACGCATGTGGTTTGTGCGCAGGCTGTAACAGAGGCTATTGCTTTGGCTGCGGATCAGACGCAGTTTGCTGATAGCTATCAGCGCTATGGCACATGGGAGGTTGACAAGCTGTATCTGCACCTTTATGAGGAGAATCCCATTGTGATGAACTGGGATGTTCCTTTAGAGGCATTCGACGGAAAAACAGCCTTTGAGGTATCACAGGACGGATTTGGATGTCATGTGAGTCAGCATTGGACATGGTTTTATAAATGGATGTACGGAACTGCGGAGCGACCTGTTGAAAAAGCGACAGATATCAGGACTTACAGTCCCTGCCATTATGGTCTGTATTATTCGGCAGTCGGAGCAGATGTTGTCGGCGGAGATTTTTTTGAAAATGTGGTGACCTATGAGGAACGCAGGCTGCTTGCGGAAAAAGAAGCTGAAGAACAACGACAGGCACAGCTGGAGGCAGAGCGTTTGGCAAAGGAAGCCGAAGAAAAGGCTGCAGAAGAAGCTCGCCTGAAAGCAGAGGAAGAGCGAATAAAGCAGGAAGAGGCATATAAGGCTACACAGCTGGCTGAGGAACAGGCATTGGAAGAGAAGCGGCAGCAGGCGCTTGCAGAAGAGCAGGCACATCAGAAAAAGATTTTGTTATACAGCGCAACGGGCGCAATTGCGTTTGTTGTCTTGATTATAATGATTTTGAGGAAAAGGAAAAAAGGGGCGGGAAATGAGTAAAGATGCTATTTCCATTGTCATTCCGGCATATGAACCGGATGAGGCATTGCTTACAACTGTACAGGA
Organism: Acetatifactor sp.; assembly: GCA_045533725.1. Taxonomy (GTDB): domain Bacteria; phylum Bacillota; class Clostridia; order Lachnospirales; family Lachnospiraceae; genus Acetatifactor. The sequence goes on from JAZSII010000145.1 coordinate 3,184, forward strand.
GTTGGTAGCGGTAGGATTTCAAGACATATTGGTTGTGAACGACGGCAGCAGGGAAAACTGTAATGACATATTTCATGCTGTTCAGAACATGCCGGAATGTACCCTGCTGTGTCATGAAGTTAATCGGGGAAAAGGGGCTGCGTTAAAAACAGCCTTTGCTTACGTTTTAGAAAACCGTCCGGATACAAAATGTGTAGTGACTGCAGATGCGGACGGACAGCACTTGGTAAAGGATATTGAGGCGGTATGTGCTTCGACATTGGAAAAAGAAGCAGTGGTATTCGGAACCCGAGATTTTGCGCAGGCGGATGTGCCTGCCAGAAGTCTGTTGGGCAATCGTATCACCAGTGGCGTGTTCAGACTTTTCTTCGGCATGAAGATAAAGGATACGCAAACGGGACTGCGTGCGTTTCCTACACAGTATTTACCTGAGATTATGCAGGCAGACGGGGACCGATACGAGTATGAAACGAATATGCTGTTTTTAATAAACCGCAAAAAAATCCCATATGAGCAGGTGGATATTACTACGGTTTATCTGGAAGAAAATAAATCTTCCCACTTTAGACCTGTGCGGGACAGCTTGCGCATTTACGGTTTGATTTTTAAGTATTTGTTCAGCTCCGTAGCCGCCGCAATCGTAGATGAGACAGCCTTTTATTTGTTTAAAAAGTTTGCATTCTTAAGTTTTTTGCCGATTCCGTTAACCTTTACGGCAGCAGTATTGGCGCGTATTATTTCATCCCTGTTTAATTTTTGGATGAATGCTACAAAGGTATTTAAGGATAAGATAAGTAAGAGGACTTTGGCTCGATACTATATACTGGCGGTGGTTCAGATTTCGCTTTCCGCAGTATTGGTATTTGGCGTGGAGAAATTATTACATATAGAGGCACCTGCGCTATCGACGCTGGTAAAAACAATAATTGATACGCTTTTGTTCTTTGTCAGCTTCCGGATTCAGCATAAGTGGGTGTTTAATAGTGAAAGTCAGGAAAAAGAGGAGTTTTAAATGAAGAAAAAAATAACATTTAAGCGGGTATATCTCATATATCTTGCGGTGGTGGTTGTGGCAGCAGTTGCCGCAATTATCTATGTAAATGTGTTGTTGCATAAGTATGAAAATTTACGTCCGGAGGTAAAAGTGGATGAGGCGGTGGCAGCTTTGAAGGAGGCGGCTGCTGACGGCAGCTTTTGGGAGACCTATTCCATGCCTGCTGTAGAAACGGGCAAATTTGAAGCGGCCGGGGATATACAGGCGCAGTATCTGGCAATGTTTCTGGATGACAATACCAAATATTCTGCAAAGAGCGGTATGCAGGCAGAGGATGAACAGGTATATGTATTAAAAAACGGTGATGCAGAGCTGGCAGAAATTACCTTGAAAGCAACGGGACCTGCAGAAACCAAGATGGTGGTGTTCAGTTTCAGGGAGTGGGAACTCTTATCAGTAAAACCTTTGCTACAAGCCACTGATTATGAAATGAATTTACCACTTGATTTTAAAGTGTCCGTTAACGGAGTGGAATTGACAACCGAAGACGGCGTGCAGGAGAATGCGAATGAAATAAAGTATTCGTTGAACCATCTTTACAGAGAGCCGGAAATCCGGATTACGGACCGTGACGGCCGTGTAGTCAATTTCAAGATAAGAGATGGTTTGGTCATTGCAGAATTTTATGTGTATTCCCTGACCCTTCCCGAGGCCTTGCAGGTGGAGGTAAACGGTACCTGTATAGAAGGAGAGAAGCTTGGTAACAAGAGAATACGATATGATATTTACGAAGTAGCAAAGCCGGAAGTAAGACTTTTGGATTATTTCGGAAACAGTGTGGTTTACGAAGGTGAAGACAGTTTGCCCTTGACTTTGTGTACTATTACGGCGGACAGCCGTTATGCGGTTACGGTGTCCGGAAAAGAAGTTCCTGCGGAAGCAATCAGTGCAACCGAGAACAAAGATTATGCTCCCTTAAAGGACTATGCTGTTAATTTGCCCCGGGTTTGTACCTATGATATTGCAGTTTTGGAAGAGAATGCCTTGATTGAGGTATGGAATGAAAAGGGAGAACAAGTTACATTAGCGGAAGGTGCTACGGAGTACGACTTGCTTTCTGCCATGGGAGGAGAAGCGGAGGTTCCTGCAGAAATCAGTGAAGAAATTGATTTGCTTCAGGTGGCCCATGACTGGAGCCTCTTTATGTCAAATGATTTGGCATTTTCGGAAATCAGCAAATACATGATTAAGAATTCTTATCAATATGAGGTGGCCAGAAAGTATGCAACCGGAGCGGATATTACCTATACCAGTCCCCATAGCCTGAGAACTCCGCCTTTTACGGAGGATTTGGTGACGAATTTCCAATGGATTTCTGAGAATAGTTTTTCTGTGGATATCAGCTTTGTGAAACATATGGTATTAGAGGTGGGAACCAGAGTGGATGATCCTATGAATGACAGATTTTATTTTGTAAAATATGATACCACCGATGACGGTAAGGATAATCCAACCTGGAAAATGATTAGTATGAAGGAGATTGTGAACAATGATTAGTAAGAAAAACACTATCTCTGTAGGTAAAAAAATCGGAAAATGGACCTTGCGTCTTTTGTTAATGGTAGTCACATTGGTGGTTGCAATTGCCATTGTTTTGTTTGCAACTTTGAAAATGTTGTGTTCTGATACATTTCCGAATGTGCAGAATACCTTTGTGACCACAATTCTGGAGACCGGACAGTTAAAGTTTTTGGCGTCATGGTTTTTATCACCGGAAGAGATTCAGGCAATCGTGGATCAAAATTCCATGAAGGAATTTAATGTACAGGTGGATACCAATCTGATTCAACCCGGCAGCTTCGGAAATGTGGATGTGGAAACCGGACAGGTGCAGGAAGAAATGGCTGATATCGAGATTGTAGAAGTGGCCGGTTCTACTTTTACAGGAACTATGATGATTGTTAAGGACCCGTCCAGAGTCAGCCTGGCGACGATATATCCATGGAAGGAGTACGGCGTCACACTGGATACTCTGGTAAAAAACAATGGTGCAATAGGCGGTATTAACGGCGGTCTGTATAATTCTACCAACAATTCTGGCGGTAGCCCTTACGGTGTCATTGTTTCTAACGGGGAGATTCAGCATAATAAGCCCCGTGAGTATGCAGGACTTGTGTTAGTTGGCTTTACGGAAGATGATATTCTCCAGATTATTGATATTTCCAAGATGAGTTCACAGGATGTGGAAGATATGGTGGCTGAGATGAAAATCAGGGATGCGGTTACCTTCCAGGAAGAAGCCAGTGATGCCAACAACCACTTTGTACAGCTCATTATTAATGGTGAGTCCCGTGAAATGAATGGTATGGGTAGCGGATTGAATCCCCGTACGGCTATCGGACAGCGTGCAGACGGTGCCGTGCTTATGTTTGTAACAGACGGACGCGGCAAATCCGGACATTTGGGAGCTTCCTGTGCAGATTTGATTGCCGTGATGGAGGAATTTGATGCTGTAAATGCTGCGAATCTGGATGGCGGCAGCTCTTCCTGTATGTATTATGAGGGAGAATATCTGATGTCCAGTGTTACCTTTTACTATACCAATTCTTCTTGGAGATTACCGGCCGGATTTATCGTAAAATAATTATTGGAAACCTTTTGATTTTTTTTGAAACCTTTTTGGAACTTGCTGTGTTTTATGTATGAAAGCGTAAAACGCAGCAGTTTTTTTATATAAACAAGCGGAAAGGAAAGAAGAAATGAAAAAGAGTAATGTAGTAAAAGGATTGGTAATGGCAAGTGTACTTGCTCTTGCAGTAGCAGGATGCGGAAATAGTGCACAGGATGTTGTGGAGAACACAGATGCACCGGAAGTGGTGGCAGATGCAACTGCATCGGGAACAACTGACACAGCAGGTACAGGCGAAAACACACCTGCACAGGTTGAGTCGGAAGCAGAGCCGGTGGTAACGCCGGAGCCTGTGGAGCTGGCAGCAGACTTTGATGAGGAGTTTGTACTGACCATGGATGAGAAATTATATATCGGACGTGAGGGTATCAGCATTGAAATGAATTGGATTACTTATGATGAATACGGTACCTCATTCGGTTATCTTCTGACTGTTGACGGCAAGGAAACATTGGGCTATGGTTTTGATGCTGTATATACCAATAATCAGGTTAATCAGGATGAATTTACGGAGAACAGAGTGATTTGTGTGGATGCGGAAGAGGATAAAAATGTCACACTGATGATTACCGCAGGAACAGAAATCCCTGAACCCATGGTGCTAAGCGGTAATGCAGCCGATGAATATGTAACCGAAAAGAGAGAATATGTTGTAGGCGACAGAATCATCCTGTTTTTGGAAGAAGGCGTCAAGGTATACGGAGATACTGTAGAATTGCTTGAAAAGTTGATTACTGTTGCAGAGAAAGAGTCAGGTCTTTGTCTGGAAAATGATACTCCTTTCTCTGAGTTAAAAGGAAATGATACGGATTGGATCTACGGACAGGAAGCATTCCTTGGTGTAGACCCTAATGGTGAAAAATTCCACGTATATGTAGTGGCTCCCGACAGATGCAGCCCTTGTGCAGTAGGATATGGTGTTGTACTCCATCCCGGTGATTTGGAAATTGCAGCGGGAGAAGGTTATGTAATGCTTCATGAGACCTTACACTGTTTGCAGATGAAGAATGGTGTACAGATGGGTACCGTAATGGATGAAGGATTCACAACTTATTTGGGCGGTCGTATTTGTGATAAGGATGAGGACATGAACTATAACTTTGATGCAACTATGAACTACTCCTATTTCAATACCGAGATCACCAAGGAAAATGCAGAGGAGATTTTCTGCGCAGAGAAAGAGGATAATTGGGAAGACTATTTATACGGTTACAGATTTGTAACTTATCTTTACGAGACATATGGAGAGGAAATTTTTATTAACATTTTGGATGATGCATCTCCCGATGACTCGTTGTCAGTCCTTTCACTGTCGGCAGCAGAGGCGGTCCCCTATATTAAGATGAACACTTCTGAAACCGTGTTTGAAGATTTTGCAGAGTGGTTGGCAGCAAATAAGTCCAGATTTAGCGCTTATTAATGGAACGGATGTGAGGAAAGGTCGCGTTGCGGCCTTTCTTTTTTGTGCAATTTTGTGCGAATATTCAGCGACAATAGTAGAAATATACAGAAAATTATGCTATAATATATGCGGTAAAAAATTGACCGGTAAAAAACGGCTTTTTTACGTAAGAAACACATAAAACTCGTGGGAGACTGTACTTATGAAAAACAGTAAAATGAGTACAACAATTACAATCGGTATTTTGCTGGTAAATACAATCGGTATTTATCTGCTTTATTTGATTGCCAGTAAAGGACTCACTGTTACCATGAGAAACGCTGAAATGGAGGATTTGCATGATGCGTTAAATGTACAGACCCAGATTATTGAAGAATTTATCAGTCATCAGGAGGACATGTTAATTAATTTCAGTACCGCAGCGGAGGTAGTGGACTTTTTGAAGGATCCGCAGAATGTTGAAAAGCAGGCGGTAGCACAGAAATATACGGAAGAATATTACGGACGTTTACAAAATTGGGAAGGCTTGTATATCGGAGAGTGGGATACCCACGTTATCGCCCACTCAAACCGGCAGGTTGTAGGTATGCATACACGTGAAGGGGAGCCCCTGAAACAATTACAGAACGAAATGCTTGACCGCCGAGGTTTATACAATGCAGGAATTATCGTATCACCGGCATCCCAGAAGCTTGTTTTGTCCCTATATTGCCCTGTATATGATGAAAACGGCGATATCTTGGGTTACGTAGGAGGCGGTCCCTTTGCGGAAGAATTAGAGAATCTGCTTGATTCCGTAGAGGACGAAGCTACCAGCTATTATTTGATTAATACACAGTCCATGATGTATATTTTTGCCAGAGATAAAGATCTGATGGCAACGGAAATTAAGGATAAGATGTTGTTATCCATTATTTCGGTTTTCACAGACATTAGTGACACCTGGATCGGTGATATGGAATATATGGATGATGCAGAGGGTCCTTCTATTGCGGCATATCAATATCTTCCGGAATATGAATGGGCAGTGGTGTCCTGTAATAGTGAGAAAAACATTTATGCAGATGTGAACCGAAATATTACTTTGTTGGCTGTGATATGTATTGTATCAGATTTGTTGATAGTGCTTTTTGCATGGTTCTGCATAAAATTTAGTACAAGGCCTTTGAAATATGTGGAATCAGCTATTGTACGGTTAAAGGATATGCAATTGGAAAAGGACCCCAAGCTGGATAAATATATTAACAGAAAGAGTGAAGTGGGGCAGATTGCTACTGCAATTGACTCCCTATATGATTCCATTAAGGATATGCTGAATGCGGAAAAGGAAAAGCAGATTGCCATTGCCGCAAGCGAGTCCCAGGCGAAATTTCTGGCCAATATGTCTCATGAAATTCGTACGCCGATTAATACGGTTATCGGTATGAATGAAATGATTTTGAGGGAGAATACGGATAAGGCAATTCATGAGTATGCTTACAACATTAAGAGTGCCAGCCAGATGCTTTTGGGACTGATTAATGATGTGTTGGATATTTCCAAGATTGAAGCCGGAAAGTTAAAAATCGTAGAAAATGAGTATCGTGTGGCGGACATGCTAAATGAAGCCATATTGGGAATAGAGGCCAGAGTAAAGCAAAAGAAACTAAGGCTTTGCCTGGAAATCGAAGAGAAGCTTCCGGCTGTTTTGTGCGGCGACGAGATGCGTATTAAGCAGGTTCTGAATAATTTGCTGACTAATGCTGCCAAATATACCGAACAGGGAACCATTACCTTTATTGCAAAGAGTATACGTAAGGAAGAAGAGTTTATATTGGTGCTTGGCGTAAAGGATACCGGAATCGGTATCAGACAGGAGGACATGACCAAATTGTATGAAAGCTTCCAGAGATTAGAGCTTGCCAAGAACCGTCACATAGAGGGTACCGGACTGGGACTGAATATTGCGAAACAGTTGGTTGATAATATGAATGGCAAAATCGAGGTTTCCAGTAAATACGGTGAAGGCAGTTGTTTCATGGTTTATCTTCCGCAAAAGGTGTTGGATAATACTCCTATGGGCAAGCTGGAGCAACAGCAGAAATATGCAGCACCACAGGAGACTGTGCAGGAGCAGTTGTATGCCCCTGATGCCAGAATCCTTGCAGTGGATGATAACGAGATGAATTTGAAGGTGTTGGTGGCGCTGTTAAAACGTTCTAAGGTGCAGGTGGATATTGCTTTGGGAGGAAATGAGTGTCTGGAACTAACGGAGTATAAGAAATACGATGTGATTTTAATGGACCATATGATGCCGGAGCCGGATGGTGTGCAGACCCTGCATTTGATTCGGGAGAATGCGAATAATGTTAATTGTGAAACGCCTATTATTGTTTTGACGGCGAATGCTATTCCGGGCGTGGAAGATTATTATTTACAAGAGGGATTTGCGGGTTATCTGACCAAGCCTTTGTCAGTGGGTGCACTGGAAGAGATGTTGCGAAAGTTCCTGTAAAAGGAGGTAAAGGATGTTTTCTGTATTGATTGTATTGCAGCTGGTTGCAATCTTGCTTTTGATAAGTACATTGGTATATATTTTCCGTGGTAGTTCCACTTATATACAAAAATCCATGATGGCTTTCATTATAGCAGAGATTGTTCACAATGCAGGATTCTTGCTGGAAATGTATGCCCGTACCAGGGAAGAGGCCATAGTTGCCGTAAAGATGGAGTATCTGGGAAGCAGTCTGGTGGCAATTCTGTTCATGATGTTTATTACCGGGTATTGCGGCAAAAAGGCAAATGTATGGTTTGAACGAGTCTTATTGCTATGCGGATGTGCGGTTATTGTGATGGTATGGAGCGGTGATTATCACGAACTGTATTATACAAGTGTAGAGTTTGTGGAGGCAGGCATATACCCTCATATTAAGCTTTCCTACGGACCGGGCTTCTATTTTTACTTTTTAACATGTACGGTAATTCCCTGGGTAACTGCAGTAATTACATTGGTAGCAGCAATTCGTCGGGAAAAAAGCAGTAAGCGAATTCGCAAATTAAGTATTATTATGGGCGGTTCCTGTTTTTCACTGAGTGTACTTGTTTTGTATCTGCTTGGTATTTTTTGGGAAGGATATGACCCCACACCCATTGCGATGGCAATTATGATTACCGTGTTGGTATTTTGTGTATGGAACAGAAGGGACTTTGACCTTAGCAGAACGGCTACCGATACAGTGTTAAACTCCTTGGACGACGGCATGATTACCCTTGGAGAAAACAGGGAGATTCTCATGTACAACAATGTGGCGAAGCAGATTTTTCCGTTGCTTGGTTTTGCCAGAAAGATTGATGATTTGGAGCGTTTCCCAAAGCATATATTGGAAGAAGAAAAAGAAGAATGCTTTGAACTGGCCGGAAGACATTATGAATGTCATATGCGAGTAGTAAGGGATTATGAGCAGGTCATTCGAGGTTATACGATTTTGTTGCTGGATGTTACCGAGACACAGGAACGTATCAGGGAATTAAACGAGATGCGTGAGAAGGCAGAGGAAGCAAACCGCGCCAAGTCTAATTTCCTGGCAAATATGTCCCATGAAATCCGTACGCCTATGAATGCCGTTGTGGGCATGAGTGAATTGATTATAGAAGAGTGTCGCGGACAGAATATCTATGATTACGCTTGTGATATTAAGACGGCGGCACTGAACTTGTTATCCATTATCAATGATATTCTGGATTTGTCCAAGGTAGAGGCCGGCAGAATGGAGCTGGTGGAGGATGAGTATTTCGTACAGGAACTGGTACAGGATACAGTTAATTTGGTTCGAGTGGTAGCAGAGCAAAAGGATTTGGAATTTAAGGTTGAACTGGCAGAAGATATTCCCAGTAAATTACGGGGTGATGTAGGAAGAATACGCCAGATATTAATTAATATACTGAATAACTCTATTAAGTTTACCAAAGAGGGTTATGTGTATCTGGGTGTTGCCGGAAGCTATGCGGAAGAAGATTGTCTGGACCTGGAGTTCACTGTGAAGGATACCGGTATCGGTATTAAAGAGGAGGATTTAAATCTGATTTTTGAAGCCTTCCGACAGTTGGATATGAATCGAAACCGCAAGAAGGAAGGTACCGGACTGGGTCTGGCCATTACCAAGCAACTGGTATCCCTGATGGATGGTGATATACAGGTGGAGAGTGAGTATGGCAAGGGAACTACCTTTGTGATACATATTCGACAGAAGGTAGTGGATAAGCGAAGCATCAGCGAGAATACTGTAAGACGTGCCGGGGTGGAAGAAAAGAAGGAGCAGGAATTTGTCAGTGACGAGTATCAGGTATTGGTAGTGGATGACAATGCTATCAATCGTAAACTGGCGGTGGCTATGCTTCGTGCTTACGGTTTTGAAATCAGTCAGGCAGAGAGTGGACAGGAAGCCATTGAAAAGGTCAAAACGAAGCATTATGATTTGATTCTCATGGATCATATGATGCCGGAAATGGATGGTATGGAAGCCACAAAGATAATTCGCTCAGAATGTAAAGATACGGCGGAGGGCACCATTATTGTAGCTCTTACGGCAAATGCTATTCAGGGAGCAAAAGAAATGTATCTGGAGAATGGTTTTGATGATTTCTTATCCAAGCCCTTTGACCGCGCTCAGATGAACGATATGCTGAGGCGCTGGGTGCGAGGGATGGAGTAAAGTAAATATTTAAGAAGAGAAACAAGTCCCGGGCGTATGCCCGGGACTGATTTTTTTGTGTTATTCATAAGTGTTCAATGTTTGGAAAATACCATTTTGAATCGTAAATACGTTCCAGTACGTGTAGGAAGAGGATACAGAGGAATCGATGTTATATGTAGCGATAATTCTATCGCCGTTATATACTTCCACTACTGCACCTGAATCCGGCAGAGAACCGCTGGAATATCTGTGTACGTAGAACAAGTATGAACCATCAGTATCCACAAGAAAAGTGGTTGTTTCCGGTCCGTAGCTGGTGGTATCGTCTACGTCAAGATTTGCAATATGATTGCCGGAGTAGTCATAAGCGTTTTGGTCATTATAGTAAATGTGATAATAGGCGCCATCAGGTGCCAAGCCTTCCAAATGGGAGTCTAAATCAGTTGGATATGCCCCCCAAGTCAATACTACGCGGTAGGTGTTGTTGGTCATAAGCGGTGACAGTGAGCCATTTGTGATGGTAGTATTGTTTGCTGAAACCAAAGCGTTCACGTAACCGGTGGTATAACCTTCGTAAATCATTTCAATAGTATAATATCCTGCATCCAATTCAAAGATATATTCACCAAATTCGTTGGTAGTTGCATAAGCAAGAATATTTCCGCTTTCGCTATTGAAGCCGCTTCTAACATTAAGCTCGACACCTTCAAGAACCAACGCGCTGGTAGCACTTACAACGTTTCCGGTAACAACACCTTTTCCGTCTTGAACCAGAACAGCATTAATCGTAGTCAGTTCATTTTCCTTAATTTCAATGGTAGAGGTATAAGGGATATAGCCGTCGACAACAATTTCTACGGAATAGGTATCTTTATCGAGGGTGGCTTCAAAGTAACCGTTTGCGTTTGAAGTTACTGTTAAATCGATGGTTTCATTTGGTCTGACAATTATTGAGGCATTGGGTATGGGATTACCGTTTATATCATAGACATAGCCGTCTAAAGTGCCACGGGGACCAAAGATTTCAACAGCATCAAAGGCATTTTTAATGATTTGCACGTCAATATCGGAAAGACCTAATATGGTTGCTGCCTGTAATACATTGTGACGCACTGTATAGTAGTCAGATGATGCGGTATATCCTAATTCCATTGATTTGTACCATAATTTGGCAAGATTCAAATCTGTCATACCGTTTGCATGCATTAAGTATGCTGCATGATATAATAAAGAACCATTGGTATGTACTCCGCCGCGGTCATTTAGGTCTGGATCGGGGTTGGAAACAGGTGGTATATAATTAGAACTGCTCAGTTTGTCAGGGTCGCCATATTGAGTGGGATTGCTGGCAGAACGTATTATTGTCCAACTTTCTCCTATTTCCCAGTTTCCGTCTATCAAACAGGCAAAGATATCGGCATAGCCTTCATCAATTGCACCGGTAGTATTTTCGTAGGGAATATCACCCGCAACATAGTCAAAAACAGCATGCGTATATTCATGTGCAACAATATCAAGTCCGCTTGCGGTAGTTGTTTTCAGTGTGCTTTTGGGATTGTTTTCACAAAAGTTTAAGGTCTTATTGCCACTGTCCCAGTATGCATTATCATAGTACCAATCATTATGAACAATAACATTTACATCACATCCTTGCCCATCCAGAGAGGTATGCCCCAATACGGATTGATACCAATCGTAGGTGGTAATCACATTTGTGTATGCAGAAATGGCAGTTTTGTCCGTCCACCAGTTAAATTCTCCGCCAATTCTTGTATCAAAAAACAAGAAATACTGGTCATACATACATATGTCACGTTGTAAATCCTGCATATAGTAGAAAAAGAAGTCTGTCCAATAGAATGCGACAGGAAAAGTAACCGAATTATTTAATTCATCTTTTCCGCTTCCGGTTTTCGAGGTGGCAGCTGTAGTGGTGGCTTGCGTACAAAGCACGGAACCATCTATAGGACTGATAAATACGATTCCCTCGTCATGTTCTCCGCTTGCATTTGTACCACTTACGTGAATTTTGTATGCAAAAACCGGATTGGTTTCATAGGCACCAATAGTATAGTAAACAAGGGAAGTCTTTTCACTGTCTGCCGTAAAATTCTCGCCATAATAAAGGGCAGCATTTTCTTCGGCCGTTGCCTGGTCAATATTAATAGAGGTATCTACATATTCCAGTTTGGCAGTGGCATAAAGTCCGGAGTTGAGGTGGTTGGTATATCCGTTTTTGTCGACAGAGGTTGTTACTCTGCGCGAATATACTTCATAGCCGTTGTAGGTCTGAGAGAATGAATATATAGCGCCGTATTCGTCCATATTGGTACGACGAATATCCAATTCTTCATACGCATTTTCCAGACCGATAATGGTGTGAACACCTTGTATTGCAGCCAATGCATCATCTGCACTTTCAACAACGAGGTCACTGTACTTTCCGTCAATGGAAACAACCTGACTCTTTTCCGCATTATATGAAATCTCAAGCTCAGAACCTTCATTCATATTCTCCAGGTCAATTACCGAATTGTTGGGAATGGAAGCCGGGTCATGCTGACTTTGCTTGATTACCATAAGGTCATAGGTTAGTTCCGTAGTTGCTTCCCCATTGGTAACGGTGAGTGTCAGAGTTACTATCTCGTTCATTGCTGTCGGACGTGTCACATGACCATCCGGAGTAATGGTGTCAGAGGAAGCTGACCAGGTCGCAGTCACATTCTCAACACCTTCTATAGAGGTGGGGAGAGTAATATCCCTTGTAACATGGTTAATATTGTCACCCTGCTGGAAACCGATGTCCAATTGATAGGCAACGTATTCTGTTTGCAAAACGTCTTCATCACCCTCAAACCAGTATGCATACAGAGTAATATCCTCTTCAATTGGGGTGGAATCAAACATAAAAGGTTCATCAAAGTCAGTGGAATCACACCATCCGATAAAAATATATCCATCCTTCTCAGGATTGTCAGGAGGGGAAATATATTCGCCTTCTTCGACTTCAATATCATCAATTTCCGTGCCACCGTCTGTTTCAAAGGAAACAGTGCATATGCCTTCTTTGGTGGAGTCGCCGGAGAAATAGAAGAAACAGAAAATGCCTGCGGCAATTAATATAAGTGCGGAAAGAATGACTATCCACAACCAGGTTTTCTTTTTCTTGGGTTTCTTTTCTTCAAGCTTCGGTGGAGCAATATTTGTAGGCGTGGCAATATCAGCAAGTGGAGTGCCGCATGCCGTACAAAACTTCATGCCGGTTTGGTCGGTACCACATTTGGGACAAAACATAATACGTACTCCTTTTCTTTTGTAATAAACATATTTTACCATGTATGCAGAAAAAATCAACCTTGAGCATAAAAGAGGAGGTTTTGTTGAGCATTGTGGATTGTGAAGAAGATATAAATTACAAAAGTAGACGACTAGACTATTAGTCGGAAATGTAGTATAATTTGTACATATATGTCGAAGGGGAAAGACATGCATTACAAAAGGGGGAAGATTATGAAAACTAATAAATCAGAAAAGAACCGTAAGCCAAACGCAAAGGTATGGCTGGTGGTGCTGTTTGGTGCCTTGCTCATAGGAATGTGCAACGCATGCAGTACAGCGCCGGCTGAAGAATCGGGAGAAAGAAGCATGCCCGTCACGGAGGATGTGGCAGAAGTGTCCGACGAAATGCAGGTAGCTGAGGCCGGAGAAGATGCGGCAGTAATATTGCCTGAGGCAGAGGCGGAAAATGAAGTGACGAAGGAAGCGGAAACGACGACTGTTGAGACGGCGGCACCAACGCCTGAGCCAAAGAATACGCCGGCACCTACGGCAGAACCGGATGACGAGAGGACTGTAATACCCACGGGAACGGACTACATATTGAATACAAATACGAAAAAGTTCCACTATACCTGGTGTAGCAGCGTGGATCAGATGAAGGAGAAGAATAAGTCGTACTATACCGGTACCCGGGATGAAGTCATCGGTATGGGATATGACCCGTGCGGAAGATGCAAGCCGTAGGGGGGGAGAAGGGAAAAGATGTGAGGAGAGTAAGGCAGGATGTCACGGCAAGAAGTTGCTTTTGCGGAAGAATGCAGGAAAATCAAGGGTTGTGGGAGTTTGAGAGAGGATTATTATACCAAATTTAAGCCAGAAAATTAAGGATTTGGGGCTGTGACATGGTGGAAAAGTATAAAAAAGCGTGACTTTTATGAAAAACAAGAGATGAGAGTGAACGAAACTAAGGAAGGAATACATGAATGTGTCACAAACCAACCTACCCAAACATAGATATGCAACGAACCGGAAGAAAACTAAAACACATGATTGAATCCGCAGGTTATACACCTCGCATAATCCAAGAATATTTACATTTATCCTGTGTACAGCCGATTTATCGATGGTACAAAGGAAAGATATTACCATCGGTGGACCATTTGTTTATGCTTAGTGAATTGCTAAATGTACATATGGAAGACCTCTTGGTGAAGAAGAATGCAGTACTGGTAACATATGATATAGAGCAGTGTTATGCTCAGGCTGCGCAGAAACGATTTATAGCATATTACAAGGCTATGCAGTCAATCAAAGACGCATACAACAGTTAGGCGAAGTGATACGTATTATGAAACGCACAGAGAATGAATTGGATGAGACATTTGTTTCTTTTCTAGACTCATATGCTTCGCAATATGAAGAGAGGGAGATTGAACAACAGAAATACTATTTTTTGTGTAATGAAAATGAAAAGTTTGGGATTCATCGTTCTATATATGATATGGTAAAATCCCAAAAATATACTGAAAATAATGGTTACAAATATTTTTATGAAAATATAAATGATATATTAACCCAGATTAAATGCGACAAATACATTAAAGATAGTTCAGCTTTTAATGATGGAATTATTTTCTGTAGTATAGAAAAGTTTAATAAAAATATGTAGGTAAAAAGGATACTGTAAATGTTTTGTAGAGAGAAAAAGGAGATGCCACCAGGTATCTCCTTTTTCTACCCAAACTCTCCACAATATGCTACAATATACCCAAAACATAAAGGAGTCTAACCCATGAACATACTAAATTTACTCCACCACCCCTTCACAGACGATGAAAAATACATAGCCGATGTGGCCAACAGAATATTGGATACGTTTTTGTGTGCTACCGCTAGAGAACGTTTCGGGTCTATGCGTTTTTATTCGGAAAGCAGTAATGACCCCAAGGGATATAGGGTGATTTATGTGGAGACCCGGGGGTACACGCTGGTCAATGGTGACGGTGACAGAGGGATGGGCTGGATTGTTGAGGGTACATCCATCACAGAGAATATTAATGCGTGTTTTTTGAAAAAGAGTCTTGATGGGGCTACGGATTGTTGCCCGGACGAGGTAGGTTTTATCAGTGATTTTGAGGCCTTTGTAGATTATGTGTTTGAGCGGGTGTTGCGTTTTTCGTATATATCTGCGGATGTTTTCGGCCATCATTCGGTGAAGCAGTTGTTGGATAACAATATGGATATTCGTGATATGTAAGGAGGCCACCCCATGATTTTGAGCGTCAGCCGTAGAACCGATATCCCCGGCTACTATTCGGACTGGTTCTTTGAGCGATTAAAGGAAGGTTTTGTATATACGCGTAATCCTATGAATCCGAGGCAGGTGAGCCGATTGGAGCTGTCAACCGAGACAGTGGATTGTATGGTGTTTTGGACCAAGAATCCGGCGCAAGGAGTGCGGTTGTATGGAGAGCATCGATATCGGCACCTACCATACCTGCGCAAACGGCTGTGTGTACTGCTATGCCAATCACAGCGACGCTCGGGTGAGAGAAAC
>JAZSII010000233.1:0-4344 GCA_045533725.1 Acetatifactor sp.
ATCCATTGCTACGTTACCGCCACCTACTACAGCTACTTTCTTGCCTCGCATAATAGGTGTTGTAGAGTTCTCATCAAATGCCTTCATCAGGTTGCTTCTGGTCAGGTATTCGTTCGCAGAGAATACACCATTTGCATTTTCACCGGGGATACCCATAAACTTAGGAAGACCTGCACCGGAACCGATAAATACTGCATCAAAGCCTTCGTCTTCAATCAATTCATCAATCTTTACGGACTTACCAACAACTACATTGGTCTCAATCTTTACACCAAGTGCTTTTACGTTTTCGATTTCCTTAGCTACAACTGCCTTCTTAGGAAGACGGAACTCGGGAATACCGTAAACCAATACTCCGCCGGGCTCATGTAATGCTTCAAAAATGGTCACATCATAACCCATCTTTGCCAAATCACCTGCACAGGTAAGACCTGCCGGACCGGAACCGATAACAGCGATTTTTTTGCCCTTCTTTTCTTTAGCGCCTTCAGGCTTGATACCATTTTCACGAGCATAATCTGCTACAAATCTTTCCAATTTACCGATAGAAACAGGCTCACCCTTGATACCACGGATACATTTGCCTTCACACTGGCTCTCCTGAGGACATACACGTCCGCAAACTGCAGGAAGTGCACTGGATTCGCTGATAATCTGATATGCTTCTTCAATATTACCTTCTTTTACCTTAGCAATAAAGCCAGGAATATCAATAGATACAGGACATCCCTTTACACACTGGGCATTCTTACAGCCGATACATCTGCTTGCTTCAGCCATAGCCTCTTCTTTGTTATAGCCCAAACATACTTCTTCAAAGTTAGTAGCACGAACCTGTGGATCCTGCTCTCTAACGGGTACTTTCTTCAATACGTCCATCTTAATTTCCTCCCTATTAGTTGCAATTTCCACATCCGCCGTGATGTGTATCGCCTTCTTGTTCTTTAAGATATGCTCTGCCTTCAGCAGTCTTGTAAATCTGCTGACGGGTCATAGCCTCATTGAAATCTACCAAATGTCCGTCAAATTCAGGACCGTCTACACAAGCAAACTTCACCTGTCCGCCTACGGTTACACGACAAGCACCACACATACCGGTACCATCTACCATAATAGGGTTCAAGCTTACAATGGTAGGAATTTCTAATTCCTTGGTCAATAAGCATACGAACTTCATCATAATCATAGGTCCGATTGCTACGCAAACATCATATTTCTTACCTTCAGCAACCAAATCCTTGATTGTCTGGGTTACCATACCGCTTCTTCCGTATGAACCATCATCAGTAGTCACATAAAGATTGCCGGCAACTGCTTCCATTTCCTCTTCTAAAATCAAAAGGTCCTTGGTCTTGCTACCTACGATAACATCTGCAGCAATACCATGCTCATGAAGCCACTTCACCTGAGGATATACCGGAGCAGTACCTACGCCACCTGCTACAAAAAGAATGTTCTTTTTCTTTAATTCCTCCAAATCTTCATGTACGAATTCAGAAGGACATCCCAAAGGTCCCACAAAATCATGGAATGCATCACCTTCCTTTAAACTTGTCATTTTCAAGGTTCCTGCACCAATTGCCTGGAAAACAATAGTAACAGTTCCTGCCTCACGATTATAATCGCAAATGGTTAAAGGAATTCTTTCCCCATCCTCATCCATTCTGACAATAACAAACTGTCCCGGTTCACACGCATGTGCTACTCTTTTTGCTTCCACTTCCATCAGGTAAATGTTTGTGGTAAGTTCTTTTGCTTTAACAATCTTATACATTTTCTTGTACACCTTTCATTGTATTTTTAAAACTCTATTTGATATTCCTTGGTAATTACTTTGCCGACGATACCGTATTTATTTACACATACAGCCTTGATTTCATACTCTCCGCTTTCCAGAAATATGATACCGCTGTATACCTTACTTTCTACAGTCGGAATACTTCCGTCCATAGTGTAATAAATCGTTTCGCCCTCATTACAATGAATCTTTAAAGGAATTATCTCTTTGTAAAATCCTGCCTCGTGACTGAACTGAGGCTCCGATACCAACAAATAAGAATAGGTTTCCACAACTCTTACATTATTGCAGTAGTTTAATAAACTGTCAATCTTTTGATAGTCATTTTTTTCGATATATAGAAAAATCAGGCTTCTGTATGCATTAAATTGATCTTCTTCGCTTGAATACGGACTTTCAGCAAGTTTATATAAACAGGTTTCATACTCTTCAAAATTGTTTAATCTGTTATAGCTATCCGTCAGTTTCCACAAAACCGGTATATTCTCTTCGTCCTGCTCTAAAATCAGTTCGTAATATTCTATGGCTTTGTGATACTCTCCTTGATTAGCATAATAATCGCCTTTCTTAATCCGATATTCTGCTGATGTAAGCAAAAACCATACTGCATATATGGCAATGCCTGTTCCCACTACAATAATTATTACCAGCCAAAGAAAAACATGGTGCTTTTTCCTGTGCGCTTGCTCTGTGTTCTCTTCTTCCCCGATATCATCCAAAATCTGATTCATGGTTTCATCAATCTGATTCTCTACCTCTGCTTCGAAATCGGGAACCATAATTATTTCTTCGCCACATTCTGCGCAATACATCTTTCCTTCCGGCAATTCAGCTCCGCACTTTACGCATTTCATATGTGTAGCCCTTTCATGAAACTAGAATAAACCTGTAATCACACCATTATCATCTACATCAATATTATAAGCAGCCGGTGTCTTTGACAAGCCGGGCATAGTAGTTACCGCACCTGTTAGTACAACCACAAATCCTGCTCCTGCAGATACATATACTTCACGGATATTCATTTCAAAATTCTGCGGGCGGCCAAGCTTTGTGGGATCATCTGACAAAGAATACTGGTTTTTCGCCATACAAACCGGTAAGCTTCCAAAACCGAGTTGTTCCAATTTATCCAGCTGTTTCATAGCCGCAGGTGCAAAGGTCACACCATCCGCACCGTAAATCTCTTTGGCAACCGTTTCAATTTTCTCCTTTAAAGGCATATCGTCTTCATATAATACCTTAAATTGACTTTCCTTTGTTTCCAAAGTCTTTAATACTTTTTCAGCCAGTGCGATACCGCCTTCGCCACCCTTTGCCCAAACTTCTGCAAGGGAAAATTCGCAATCACGTTCCTCACAGAATTTTTGAACATAAGCAACTTCTGCATCGGTATCAGACACAAAGGAATTCAATGTTACCACTACAGGTACACCATATTTCTGCAGGTTTTCAATATGCTTCTCTAAATTAACAATACCCTTTGCAAGTGCTTCGAGATTTTCTTGGTTTAAATCAGCTTTTGCTACACCACCGTTGTATTTCAAGGCACGAATGGTAGCTACCAAAACAACCGCATCTGGTTTCAGACCGGACATACGACACTTAATATCAAAAAACTTCTCGGCACCCAAATCCGCGCCAAAGCCTGCTTCCGTAATACAATAATCTGCCATTTTCAAAGCAGCCTTCGTTGCAATAATAGAATTACAGCCATGAGCTATATTAGCGAAAGGACCGCCATGGATCAAGGCAGGAGTGTGTTCCAAGGTCTGAATCAAATTCGGTTTCATAGCATCCTTTAACAATGCCGCCATAGAACCTACCACCTTTAACTGACCTGCCGTCACGGGTTGACCACTATAGTCATATGCCACTACCATACGTGACAATCTTTCCTTCAAATCCTTCATATCTGCCGCCAGGCACAAAACTGCCATAATCTCCGTAGCAACAGTGATAACAAAATGATCCTCACGCACCACACCGTCAGTTTTGCTTCCCAAACCAACAACAACATTACGAAGCACTCTGTCATTCATATCCAGACAACGTTTCCAAACTACATTTCTGGTATCAATATTCAATTCATTTCCCTGCTGGATATGATTATCCAATACCGCCGCAAGCAAATTATTGGCACTGGTAATTGCATGGAAATCACCTGTAAAGTGTAAATTCAATTCTTCCATAGGAACAACCTGTGAATAACCACCGCCGGAAGCTCCACCCTTAATACCAAAGCATGGACCTAAGGAAGGCTCCCGAAGCGCTATTACTGTTTTCTTGCCCAGACGGCTGAATGCCTGACCCAAGCCTACACTTACTGTTGTTTTTCCTTCTCCTGCAGGTGTGGGATTGATAGCTGTTACCAAAATCAGTTTACCATCGGAATTATTCTCAATACTCTTTAAATATTCATTTGATATTTTAGCTTTGTACTTTCCGTATAACTCTAAATCATCTGCATCAATACCTATTGCAGCTGCCACTTCTGTAATAGGCAGCATGGTTGTTTCCTGTGCAATCTGAATATCTGTCTTCAT
>JAZSII010000132.1:0-14693 GCA_045533725.1 Acetatifactor sp.
TGTTTTTCATGTGCCGATAATGAGCAAGCCCACTGCGTATGCAGTGAAGCGAGCGCAGAGCGCGTGCTTGCGAATATATGAGAAAGGATAGAGAGAACTATGAGAGGGCAGTTATTAAAAATAATTGAAAAGAACAGCCGTATCGATTTAAAGGATTTGGCGATTATGTTAGGTAGAGAAGAAATTGATGTTGCCAATGAATTGGCAGCCATGGAAGCAGACGGAACCATATGTGGTTACCATACCCTGATTAACTGGGAGAATACCAGCATCGATACTGTTT
Organism: Acetatifactor sp.; assembly: GCA_045533725.1. Lineage (GTDB taxonomy): Bacteria > Bacillota > Clostridia > Lachnospirales > Lachnospiraceae > Acetatifactor. Next base: position 284 of record JAZSII010000132.1, read on the forward strand.
CCGCATTGATTGAGGTGCGCGTAACCCCCCAGAGAGGCCAGGGCTTCGACCATATCGCAGAGCGTATTTACAATTATCCCGAAGTAAACGCTTTGTACTTGATTTCCGGTGGTTATGATTTGTTGATTTCTTTGGAAGGTAAGAGCCTGAAGGAGGTTTCCATGTTTGTTTCTGAGAAGCTGGCACCTTTGGACAGTATTTTAAGTACCGCCACCCATTTTATTTTAAAGAAGTACAAAGACCATGGTACAGTTTTGGCTAAGAAAAAAGACGACGAAAGAGAGATGATTATTCTATGAGAAACCCATTAGCAGATAAAGTAGTGGAGATTAAGCCATCCGGTATTCGTAAGTTTTTTGATATTGTAAGCGAAATGAAGGATGCAATCTCCTTGGGCGTTGGTGAGCCGGATTTTGACACCCCCTGGCATATTCGCGAGGAAGGTATTTATTCCTTGGAAAAAGGGCGTACCAGCTACACCTCCAACGCAGGTTTAAAAGAATTAAAGCAGGAAATCTGTAATTACATAGAGCGCAAGCAGGGCGTGCGCTACAATTATAAGAACGAGGTTTTGGTAACCGTAGGCGGTTCTGAGGCTATTGATATGGCACTTCGCGCTATGTTGAATCCGGGAGAGGAAGTATTGATTCCCCAGCCCTGTTATGTATCCTATGACCCCTGCACCGTTTTGGCAGGCGGTGTACCTGTAGTGATTAACTTAAAGGCTGAGAACGAGTTTCGTCTGACAGCACAGGAACTGCGAGAAGCCATTACCGACAAAACAAAGGCATTGATTCTGGCGTTCCCCAACAATCCTACAGGCGCTATTATGGAAAAGAAGGATTTGGAGGAAATCGCAGAAGTAATCATTGAGAAGGACATCTTCGTTATTTCCGATGAAATTTATTCCGAGCTTTCGTATAAGGGTGACCATGTGTCCATTATTACTATACCGGGCATGAGAGAACGTACCATTATGATTAACGGTTTTTCTAAGTCCTATGCTATGACCGGTTGGAGACTCGGTTATGCATGCGGTCCGGAAAATATCATTACCCAGATGACCAAGATTCACCAGTTTGCCATTATGTGCGCACCTACTACCAGCCAGTATGCAGCAATTGAGGCGCTGAAGAATGGGGATGCTGATGTGGCAGAAATGCGTGAGGTGTATAACCAGAGAAGACGCTATTTGCTCCATGCATTTAAGGAAATGGGATTAGAATGCTTTGAACCCTTCGGTGCATTTTACGTATTCCCCTGTATCAAGGAATTCGGCATGAGCAGTGACGATTTCGCCATGAGATTCCTGGAGGAAGAAAAGGTAGCTGTGGTACCGGGCACTGCATTCGGTGATTGTGGTGAAGGGTTCCTGCGTATTTCTTATGCTTATTCTTTGGAGAATCTGAAGGTGGCAATCGAGAGACTGGGAAGATTTGTGAAGAAACTACGCAGCGAACAGAATAAGTAGTGATAGAGGATTAGACGTATGAACATCATTTTACATCAGCCGGAGATACCGCAAAACACAGGAAACATCGGACGTACCTGCGTGGCTACCGGCACCGTATTACATTTGATAGAACCCCTGGGCTTTCGCCTGGATGAAAAGAGCATTAAGCGTGCGGGCATGGATTACTGGCAGCATTTAGAGGTGCACCGTTATACCAATTTTCAGGAATTTCTGGAAAAGAACCCCGGTGCCAAAATCTGGATGGCCACCACCAAGGCAAAGCACACTTATAGCGAGGTGGAATTCGGAGAGAATGATTTCATCATGTTTGGTAAGGAAAGTGCCGGCATACCGGAGGAGATACTGGTGGACTATGAGGACACCTGCATCCGTATCCCCATGCTTCCGGAGATTCGATCCCTGAATTTGTCCAATTCCGTGGCGATTGTGCTTTATGAGGCCCTGCGCCAGCAAGGATTTGCCAGCATGCAGATGGAAGGCGAGCTGCATAGATTGCAGTGGAAGGAATAAATATTGAGTTGATTTGTAGGGCTTCGGTAGAGATATCGGAGTCCTTTTTTGCTTCTGACTATGCTTGGAAGCACACCTTTTTATGCATAAATCTCGGAATTTGAGCACAAAAAAAGGAAAATTACGCACAAATTTTGGGAAATGCTTTACTCGGTTGAAGCAAAATAAACAGCATGCTATAATCGTAAGAGTAAATTAGAGAAAGTATATCACAGAGGAAAAGGATATGGAAAAGGACATTTTATCGCTGAAAAATATATATCGGTTTCTTATGGTAAACGATTATCCGATTTATTCTACAGGGGTTTTCAAAGAGGAGAATCGTAAGGGGTTGACTCTTACAAAATTTTGGCGGGAAGTTCTGCTGTATGAGTTTCGAAGTGGTTATTACGGAAAAATGATTTGGCGTACATCAGGCGGTCGAAATCGTCATACCTCAGAGATGTGTAATCGTAGTGAGGTGCTGAAATGGTACCCACAGTATACTTCAGAGTTGGTTTTGGCTATTAATGAAAAAATACTGATACAGCAAATCAATCAGTTTAAAACCTGTTTGCAGGAACGAAAATATGATGCCAATGTATTGGAAAAGAAAATAGAAGCGGTTATTACTATGTTCTTTACTCAGGATATTTGCTTCGGAGAAGAGGTTGTTGAGTTTTTCCGTAAGAATCTGGCAGACGGGAAGTCCGACTTTAGTAAAGATGCGGAAGCCAGGCTCTTTTATGCGGGCTGGATGTTGACTTTTTTGAGTCTTTACGCTATGGCTGGAGAAGAAATGAACAGTGTACAGATGAAGAAGCTTCGTCAGAACAGGGAGTATAGTTTGAAGGCTCTGTGGGAGCATTCAAAGGAAGAAAGTACTAAGAAAAAGGAAGAGGTTCATTTTCTGACCAGTCAAAATAATGCTTTGTGTATTACTCCTTTGCCAATGATGCATTTCTTCGGAAGAGAGATGGAATTGTTTGACCTGCGGGAGATTTTGGAACAAGGCGGTTACTATCTGCTTAGTGGTATGGGTGGTATCGGTAAGACCGAGCTGTTGCGACAGCTGTTGCACCTTTGTGTGGAACAGGGACTCATGGATGAGATTGCCATTATCCAATATGAGAATAACTTGAAAGATAGCTGTATGAATGCTTTTCCTAATCTGCATCTTGTAGACAAGGATAATACTCTAAATGAGGCAATGGCTCGTATTCGTATGCAAAGGGGGAAGAGAGCTCTAACATTAGTAGATAATGTGAATAATACCTTGGAGGAAGATCAGGATTTAGCACAACTTTTGACTTTGCCGGGAACGGTTATTCTGACCTCCCGTCTGAAGGAGATGGACGGTTTTACGACTTACGAGGTTAAAGCACCCGGAAGGGAAACGGGTACTTTGATTTTTAGAGATAATTATGGCAGGACACTGTCTAAGGATGATAAAGAACAATTAAATCAGCTTTTGGAGCAGGAGATTTGGTGTCATACGCTGTCCTTACGACTGCTGGGTAATACGGCAAAGGTAAAGGGCTGGACGGTAGGGCAACTGAAGGAAAAGCTGGCGGCCGACGGCAGACAGCTACTGAAACCTAGGGAGAAGCAGGAAATTAATTTGGCTCAAATGTACCGCAGAATGTATGATTTGTCGGAACTTGAAGAGAATCAGTGTAAACTGTTACGATGTTTTGCATTACTACCCTATCGAAACTATACATTGGATTTTTGTCAAAAATTCCTAGCGGAATGCTGTTCAGAAGGAACTATTAGGGAGCAATTAGATAATTTAAAATTATGTGGATGGCTCTCAGGAAGTCGAAACGAGTATTCGATGCACCCTGTAGTTGCAGAATGTATTATGGCTGATAAATTGACGGAAGAAGACGCAGCTCCGTTTCTGAGTGCGTTACTGTTGCATTGGGAAAAATGCGGAGTGAAGGAAGAGGATTGTTTTAGGGGATGGTTTTTTTATACTCTGGGCGTGGAGCAAAATGCTTATGAGCTGATGGAAATATTAACACATATAGTGGAACGTGTTAATGGAATTTGGTCAGAGAAGCTTGTAAAGCTTATTGTATTGGTTGGGATTATAAATCATTTACGAAATAATGATACAATACAGGTGAATCATTATATTAGCAGGTTACAGAATAGGCAAAATCTTCCGGAATTACTTAGAATTTGGATTGATATATTAGGATGTTCCCTAAACTATACGGGCAATGAGTGTTATTATGAGCAATATCAGGTAGAGGGAGAAAAAAATAAATGGCTGTCACAACTCTATAAATGTATATTAATGAAGAAAATGCTTGATATAAATCAATTGGAGAAGGCAGAAATAATTTTAAATTCTTTGGATATAGCCATGCTATCACCCGAATTACAGGTCTTTATAGAATTTAATTATGGCATATTGCACGCTTATAAGACACAGTTTTTAGAATCGAAGGAAAAGTGTGAGAGAGCAATTACCTTAGCAAAAGAGTATAATTTTCCCAAGGGACTGTTTTTACAGGGAATATACCAGTTGGAAATTGAAATGTTGCTGAGTTGTGGTGATATTGCAAATGCAACGGAGGCATTAAAAGAGTTGGCCGGTATGGTGGAAGAGAAAATAACAGTTATGGGGCAATATCTAATTTCACAATGTTATGCTACACTAAACAGATGTCAGGGAAAGTATAAAGAAGCTTTTGAAGCACAAAAGGAAGTTATTACCAGGGTTCAGAGTATTTATGGATTACATGGAGAGTGCGCAGTTGCATATGGTGATGCGGCTTTAATCTTAAGTAAAATGGAGAACTACCATGAGGCAGAAACGTATTTTCAGGAAGGAATAAAAAGACTGCAGTCATCACACATGCCAAGTGTACAAATGCACCGTATTTATAACAATATGGGTGATATGTACATCAATTGGAATAAACCTCAAAAAGCTATAGAAGCGTTGGAGCATGCCATGGAGTACGGTAAAGATGTAAACGGAATCGGAGCTGCGGAGGTGCATCGTAATTTTGCCAGAGCCTACCGGTTGGCAGGAGATACGGAGAAGGAGTATGATAATCTGAAGCAGGCAGTACCGCTTCTTGCAGAAGTCTACGGTCCGGACCATGAGCGTACCATAGCCATGAGGGAAAGATTGGAAGAAGTAGAAAAGTTAATAGGTTGAGTATAATTTAAAGGCGGAGCGAGGAATCGCTCTGCCTTTTTGCGCACAAAAATCGGTATTTCTCGCACAAAAAAGGGGAAGTAACTTGCGCTTGTTGAATTGGAAATTTTACGATGCTAAATTAAATATGGTTTAGATGATTTGATATGGTTGATATGTATGAATTCCTTCATTTCAATTACAATCGTAAGACAGCAGTAATAAGAAATAAAGGGGAGAAATGATGTTTCGCACAGGATTATCAAGATATAAAACAGCGACGGTTGACAATTTTACTACGAATATAGGTATAAAGTTAAGAAGATTTTTTTTGAGGAAAACTTGGCGACGCATTTTAAAGCTGTGCACCAAAAGAAAAATAGTCATCGAGAAATTTCCTTCACTTAACAAAAAGGAAGTATATATTTTTTGCTGTAATCATTCTTTTGATGAGGATATTATTTCAGCGTTAGCATCAGTGGACAGAAATGTATATATGGTTCACGGAACTACCCATCAAATGGAGCATAACCCTATATTTTATGCCATGTGGCTTAACGGAATGATTTATTTAGACAGAATGAATAAGGAAAGCAGAAAATCCTGCTTAGACAAGATGAGGCGCATTTTAGAGTCGGGAACGAGCGTAATACTATTCCCGGAGGGTGGATACAACAATACGGAAAATCAGTTGATTCAGCCATTATTTGCAAGTCCGTACATACTGAGCAGGGAGCTGGGAGTAAAAGTTGTGCCGGTTACTATCTTTAATGATATTGGGGCAGATGAAATATATGTACGAGCGGGTGAACCGTTAAATCTTGGAAAATATGAAAAGCAGGAAGCATTGTCACTGTTACGAGATGAAATGTCCACGGGGGTGTGGAACATGCTGGAAGAACATGTTCCATCTGTGAAGAGAGCAGATTTATCTAAGGATGCAAGAGCGGATTGGCTGGAGGTAAGGAAGCAGGTGTACGACTGCCAGAAGTGGTACTGGGATGTGTGGGAAGAGGAAGTGACTTATTACCCGGGACATGGAGTAACTATGCCGAAATATTCACGGACATTTGTGGACAATGTAAAGTTGACAGCAGAGAACTGCGCTGTTTTGGCGGATGTCTTAGTGAGGCGTGAAGAAGATAAAAAGTACGACTTAATTACATATTTAAAGAAAAATACAAAGTATGCCAAATAGATAAGTTGACGGACAATATATTGATGCAATCGGAGGAAAGAACATTGTATACGAATTATACATACGAAGATTTCAAAAGAGCCATAGATGATATTATTAAAAATTATGGTCATAAAACTGCAATAGCCTGTATTGGAGATACAGCGGTAGACAGAAGATTATCCTACAAGGAATTGGGGAAAATAGTAACTTCTGTCATTGAGATTTTGAAGAGCTCAGGAATAAAAAGAGCACAGCGTGTGGCTATTGTTGCGCCTCCAAGTGCAGAAGCTGTGGTTTTGAATTTTGCATTGGCATATGGCGGATATACGAACGTGTTGGTGGATGCGAGCCTGCCCACAGAAGAAAGTAATAAATTGTTAAAGTATGCGGACGTAAATGCCATCATTACCACAGAAGCATTATACAGCCGGCTGGATAGTGAACTGAAAAGGGAAGTTCCGGTCATTAGAATAAACAATGATTTCACTTATGAGTTATTTGCCGAATTTGTGTCAGAATGTAAAAAGGAAAACACAGAGTCTTATGATGAAGAAGTAATAGCGATTGTGTTTTCCAGCGGTACTACATCGGAAATGAAAGGGGTAATGGTCACATATAGTTCTGTTTTGTATGCTCAAAAATATATTTGCAGATATGCGAACTTAAGTAGTAAAGATAGTTTTTTGGATGTATTGCCGTCGAATCATATTGCCGGATACTCATCGTCAATGTCTTGTTTGCTGACGGGAACGGAAGTTGGTTTCGTTACAGAAATGAGTGCAGAAAAGCTATTGTCAGGCTTTTTAAATTATAATCCAACCGATTTTATAATGATACCTAAGGTGTATGAGGTAATCAAAAATAAAGTAGAGGCGGCCATTGATAAGAAGATGGTATTGGTTAAGTGGTATGCTTTAGCAGCCATGAAGATTTGTGGATTTGTGAGAAGAAAAACAGGAATTAACTTAAGATTTCTGACAAAGCCTATTTGGAAAGCCGCTTTGGGAAAGAACATGAAGATTTGTGGCTGCGGTACGCTGCCTTGTTCTGAAGAGATAATTCGTTTTTACTTGAATTTAGGCATGGAATTTGTGAATGTATACGGAGCCACAGAAACCGGGTTTCCGATTACAGCTGCCGATTGTAATGAGAAATATCCGTTAAGAGGAGCCGGTAACATAAAACAGTTTGAAGAAATTGATATAAAAATCTTTGAGCCGGATGAGGAAGGCGTAGGGGAGATTAGGTTAAAGACGCCCCTCATCATGAAAGGATATTATAAAGATTCAGAATTAACAAAGCAGGCCTTTGACGAAGCAGGTTACTTTAAAACAGGGGATTTAGGTTATATAGACGAAGAGGGATATCTCTATGTAACCGGCAGAAGCAAGGAAGCCATAGTTTTACATAGTGGAAAAAAGGTTTCACCGGTGGATGTAGATAAGTATTATCAGAAGGGTGTGCCGGACATGATGCTTGCAAGCTGCGGTGTCAGCACACCGGAGGGCTATGATCATATATATCTTTTTGTGGAGAAGGGAAAGCACACGGACGCAGTGGTGAGTGATGCGGTTTCGACCTTGGAAAAGATGTCGCAAGGGGCATCACTGTATAGGGTGGAAAAGATTCTTACCATAGATAAGCTGCCCATGACTTCTGTGGGAAAGGTGAAAAGATTTTTACTGAAAAAGCATGTGGAAGAAATGGGAACATCTGCCAGTAAAGAAAAAGACGTTACAAAGAAAAGTGTTTCGCAAAAAGACCAAAAGGAACTTTTATTGCAGATTATAGCAAAGTATGCTCCGGACAAATCGGTGTCCTTAGAATCTGATATTAAGGAAGAGCTTGGAATAGATTCCTTAAGTATTTTTGAAATGAGCATGGAAATTGAAGATGAGTTAGGTGTAAAAGTAGTAAACCGGTGGGAAAGGATTAGGTTTGTAGGGGATATTTTGAATATTCGGGAAACAGATAGTACAGATGTGAAATCCTACGACATCAATGAGTTCCCTCTAAAGAGAAGTTCCAAAGATTTGGCATTTATCAAGAGATTCGGAAGCTTTTCAAGATTTATGTACAGATTAGAGGCAATTGGCACGGAAAATATACCAAAGGATGAAACTGTGATGTTTTGCCCGAATCATGAAAGCTATCTGGATGCTATGTGGGTGGCTTGTGCATTGGAGAAGCAGGGTTTTGAACTATCCAATCTATCCTGTCTGGCGGCGGAGCATTTAAAAGATAAGCGGATGATGAAGAAGGCCTTTAGAGCTTTGGGCGGCATCCCCGTGGACAGAAGCGGTAATACCGCTCCGGCGATGAAACGTGCGGAAGAGGTTTTAAAGCAAGACAGGGCGTATATGATTATTCACCCGGAAGGAACAAGAAGCAGAAGCGGCAAATTAGGAGAGTTTAAGCTGGGAGCCGCGAAGCTTGCCAAGGAAGCGGGAGTGAAAATAGTACCGGTATGCATTGACGGAGCGTTTGAAATATACCCTCCCAATGCTAAGCTGCCGCATCTGTTTCATTGGAAGAAGCTGCAGAGATATTCAGTGAAGATCACTTTCGGAGAGGAAATTAATGTGGAGAATAAATCCAAAGAGGGAATAACAGAGAAGATAAAAAGCTTTATCGTGGAGACAAAGGTGGAGAAATAAGATGATTATCGGTGTAGATGCAGACGGCGTATTGACAGATATGCAAAAGTTTAATTTCCAATGTGGAAAGAAGTATTTTAAGAAGGAAATAGTGAATCCGGAAGGGTATTCTGTGAAAGAGATATTTGGAGTAGGCAAGTGGGCGGAGTTTTTTTATGGGTTAAAGTATTTCCCTTGGTATTGCAAAAGCTACCCACCAAGAGAGAATGCAGTAGAAGTATTGAACAGACTAAAAGAAGAAGGCCATGCGATCCATGAAATTACTGCCAGAAAATTTGTAACTCAGAAAACACCCTTGGGAAAGAGTAGCAAAAAATGGTTTTTAAATTGGTGTAAAGAAAATGGATTTCAGTTTGATAGTATCACTTTCTGTTCCGAGAAAAACGGACCACAGGATAAGTATGAGGCTTGTGTGAAGTACGGCGTGGAAGTGATGGTTGATGACCGTCCTGAGATAGTAATGTATCTCGCAGAACGTGGCATTCCGGTGCTTATGGTAGATGCACCATATAATAAAAGTGTTCAGCATGAGAATGTGACCAGAGTGCATGGTTGGTTGGAAGTATATGAGGTAATAAATAAAAAGTAAGCAGTGTAGATTCATCGGATAATGTTTGAGTCAGCAGAAGAGGAGAAGTACAGAATGTCCATAGAAAAGGAATTGACCGGATATCCGTCCATTGATAAGCCGTGGCTAAGATATTACAAAAAAGATATAGCAAGTTTAATTGAACTTCAATAATGCCACTTGAATTAATTTTATATATTTTTGATAAAATATATTGACAAATATATACAAAAAGTATATTATAAAGCCATGAAATACATTCTTTGGTTCTTCAAAGATCTTAATTTCTGGGCACTTCGCCCGTGATTCACAGTAACAACAGAAACGGGCAGTGCATAAAACAGGACATACTGCCCGTGGAAAACAGGAGGTAATGTATTGTTGGCGTTTTTGTTGAAAGAGAATGTGCCGGTAGAGGACGCAGAAAACCTTGCAGGAAAAGGTGATGCAGTATTGGAAATAGTATTACCTTTTAAAGTGATAAGGCAATAAAATATAAAACCCTCTGCAGTAATTGCCGCAGAGGGTTTTTCTTATCAATTCATTCCATGTACATTTCTCATACGAATTCGCTCTTTGGTCATCAGGTATTTTTCCAGACCGTGAACGGGGCTGTTTAGTTTGCAACCGTATACCATACGATGAGCATCCAGTTCATAGGAACGGACGATTAATCCGTACAGGTTGAAGTTGAAGTGCTCTGCATTTTCTGCAATGTAGTCGTTTACAAGCATATGGACTACACCGTTAGGATCAACTTTAGCAGTTATGGGCAAAATAAAAGAAAAGCCCGAGGTGCTGATATCTTTGATAACGGCATCATAAGGAACACGATTGGTACCGCATTGCACGGTAGTAGCCATACCGATAGAACAACGGAAAGCACCGCGTCGGTTGTAGGCTTTACTTTCTGCGATGGTGTAAAGACTGTAAAAAACAGAGCCATCGGCTTTTTTCACCAGCTTAATGTCCACATTCTTAAAGAGCTGAGGAGTGGTACCGTCCGTAGGACATACCAAAATATCAAAAATCAACTGTGCACCACGGAAGGTAAGCAGTTTCTCGTTTAAGTAAATGGGCGCTGCCAGAATAATTCTCTTTTTGGGGTATGCTTCCTCGATGTTGGTATTAAATTCCAGCTTTTGATCCGGGGTATTTACAAAGATAGTAATAATCTGTCCCGGTGTAAGTTCAAAAATATTCATGTAACCCTTTTCTCCAATAGTACTTATGTCCTAAAACTCTACCACTTATAGCATATCGTAAAAAAGTCTTTCGGTCAATGCAAATCTGTGGTATATTAGGTAGAACATTGAAAAATTCACGATTTTGTGGTAAAATACATATATATCATATAGACGTACACAAAAATGATAAGAGGATATGAATGAAAATAGAAAGAATTGATGATAAAACCGTAAAATGTTTTATCTCCAACGAGGAGTTGGAGGAGTTTGAAATTACATATAAGGATTTTATTACCCGTTCCGAAAAAGCTAAGGAAGTGGTAGAAGAAATTATCGAGCAGGCCATTGAAGAGGTTGGATATAAACCTCCTGAATTTGCTATGGATATGCAAATTATGATGATGCCGGAAAAGGGTATGGTGCTTACCTTGTCTGAAAAAACCCCGGAGGATTTGCAGAAGAATCCTGCACTCATGGATTACCTGCGAGAGATGAAGAAGACTTTGGAGGACCATTTCGGAAAACCGGGGCAGGGAAATACTTTGCCGGGTGCAGATGCGGCTAAAAAGGATACGAGCGGAGAGGGGAAACCGCAGGAAACCAAATTGCCGGATTTCGCTATTTTCAAAATGGATTCCCTGCGCAGTGTCTGCGACTTTGCCGGAATTTTACCAAAGAATCTGCGTGTGGAGAGTTGCTTGTATGCAGATAAGGGTGTATATTATTTATTTCTGCAAAAGGGCGGTGCATCTTATAAGCGTTACAGCAGAGCTTGTATTCAGGCGCTTGAGTATGGTGTGTTATTCGGAGCCACCGAGGACAAAATTGTATATTTGGACGAACATGCAGAATGTCTGATTCCGGAGAAGGCTATTGCAAAGCTTAGATTTTAAGGCGTTTTGAGGCAAAATGTATCATTGCACATTTCCGTGAGCAATGGTACATTTTTTATAGGGACAGGAGGTCTGCAAGAATGGAGAAACAGATACTGATTGTGGAAGATGACAAAGAAATTCGCACCATGCTGGCCAATTTTTTGGAACAAAAAGGGTATGTGGTATGGGCTGCGGAGGACGGAGCAGTAGCCAACACCCGGCTGCAGGAGCGGATTTACGATTTGATACTTATGGATTTAATGCTGCCCTTTAAGAGTGGGGAGCAGCTGATTAGGGAGTTGCGCAGGGGGCTGAATACACCGGTGATTGTGTTGTCTGCCAAGACCATGCTGGAGACACGTTTGGAAGTGCTTCGCTTAGGAGCGGATGATTATATTTTGAAACCCTTTGATTTGAATGAGGTACTGGTGCGGATGGAGGTGGTCCTTCGCAGAAGCGCGGTTTCTTCGGAGGAAATGAATGCTGAGGATATTTTGCGTTGTGGTGAGCTGGTGCTTTCTCTTTCAGAGAATAACGTGACCTTTGCAGGACAGGAGATTCCCCTCACAGCCAAAGAGATGCATTTGTTGAGACTTTTTCTCGAAAACCCCAAGAAAGTTTATACTAAGGCAAATTTATATGAGTCTGTGTGGGAAGATATCTATTATTACGAGGATAACACCATTAATGTGCATATCAGTAATTTGCGTAACAAATTAAAAAAGGCCACCGGTCACGACTATATCGAGACTGTGTGGGGAATCGGTTACAGGTTGAAGGAGTAGTTTATGTTACAGGATATTTTACCTCATTATTTTCACAATGAATACAAACCGCAGGAAATAGGCCCGGAAAGCAAGATTTTTCACTTTCGCGGACGGGAGGTTTATATTGCCAGAGATAGCGAAAACCGTTTGCGTCTGCCGCAGTACGGGGAGCTGGTAGGTGACGGCTGCACGAATAACGGGAAGCTATCCGCGCAGGAAGGCTTGGAGAAGGAAAATCTGCAATATTTGTTTTCCATAGAAAAGGAGGCTTTTTATTTATTAAAGGATGTAGAAGCCTTGACAGAGGAGGGGGAATACCATTACGAAAGCGTACGGACCCTTCGTCAGCTGGAATGTAAGGAAGTCTGTTTTGCGGTTATGACAGCGTATCATTTATACATGTGGTACCGCGATAACCGGTTTTGCGGTCGTTGCGGCGGCGAAACCATGCATGATACAAAGGAAAGAATGCTTCGTTGTCCAAAGTGCGGAAATATGATTTTCCCAAAGATTGCGCCTGCGGTAATTGTGGCGTTGACAGACGGCGAGCGTATTCTGATGACAAAGTATGCGGATCGGGAATACAAAAAATATGCTCTGATAGCAGGCTTTACCGAGATTGGTGAGACGGTGGAAGAAACGGTTGCCCGGGAAGTAATGGAAGAAGTGGGGTTGAAAGTCAAGAACATCCGCTATTACAAAAGTCAGCCCTGGGGCGTGGACAGCAATTTGCTGTTAGGTTTTTTTGCAGAATTGGATGGGGATGACCGGATTCATCGTGATGAAAGGGAGCTGGCGGAGGCGGAATGGTTTGAAAGAAGTGCCATGCCTGCCCATGATGACGGCATCAGTCTTACCAGAGAAATGATGGGTGTTTTTGAACGAGGCGAAGTGTAAGGTTGGGGAGAAGGTACCGCTTATGCTTTTGGTTACAAATGAAGGAGGCAGGATATGCTTGCTTGGGAGATTATCAGTGTAGCTTTGGCGTTTTTGTGCGTCGGTATACTGACTCGTATATGGAGAATGAAGCGGGAGCTTCGTAAGATAAAAAGAGAGCTGGAAGCTACCAGAGATAAGTCCTACAATCCGCAGGTGGGTGTGGACTTATTTGACAGGGATTTGGCAGATATGATGGTACAGCTCAACAAAAATCTGGACTATCAGAAGCAACTGAAGCTGGAGGCGGAGAAGGCAGAACGTTCCATTCGGCAAAGTGTGTCGGATATTGCCCATGATTTGCGTACGCCTCTTACGGTGATGAAAGGCAATCTGCAGATGTTGCAGATGGAGGAGACCCTTTCGGAAAAGGGATTGCAGTATGTGGATGTCTGTGTAAAGAAAGCTGATGAAATGCGGGAAATGGCGGATGACTTTTTCCAGCTTTCCGTGCTGGAAAGCGATGCAGAGGCGGTGGAGCTAAAGCGTGTGGATATGACGGAGAAGTTGCTGCAATTTCTGGTAACACAGGAAGCGGTCATTCGTGCAAGGGATTTGGAGCCGCAGGTGTCCTTTCCGGAAAAGAGTGTGTTTGTATTGGCAGATGAGAAGCTCGTAGACAGAATGTTTGGCAATTTGCTTAATAATGTATTGCGCCATGCGGTGGGGAATACCTTCCGGATTCGATTGGAAGAAACGGATAGCACGGGCGGAGCGAGCGGCGCAAAAGAAAGGGAATCCGCGGAGACGCGCCCCGGAGAATGTACAATTACTTTTCTCAATGAAGTGGGGGACCCTAAAAGCCTGGATGTACAGGCATTATTTGACCGGACCTATCGGGGAAGCCGCTCCCGAAGCGGCAGCGGTGCCGGACTGGGCCTTTATATTGTGAAGCTTCTGGCGGAGAAGCAAAAAGGACATGTCAGTGCCCTGTTACAGGGAAACACCTTGGAAATCAGCGTGAAAATCCCCCTTAGCAAATAAAGAGTTGTCGAAAAAAATTTCGGCAACTTTTTTAATTTATTTAAGAAATTCTTTAAGAATTGGTTTTAGAGTGGTTGATAGAATGACAAGTCTGATGGGGAATTGTGTCGGAACTGTTTGCCGTTATATGGGCGAG
>JAZSII010000190.1:0-2442 GCA_045533725.1 Acetatifactor sp.
TAACGGTTCTTATCCTGAAGCTTGTGGGTAATATAAGGCGGCAGGGGCATTTCTCCCAGTTTATCCAGTACCTCTTCAAAAATACCTTCATACTCAAAGCGCACCAGACGGTTGCCTTCTTCTACAACCTCCATTACCTCAGCCTTAAGCAGTCCGCCCCCAAAGGATAGCCGGCTACCCGGACGGCATTTCTTGCCCGGACGCACCAGGGTTTCCCACACATCAGCATCATGTCGCTTTAACAAAAGCACCTCCACATGAGCGCCGGTATCTTCTTTTTCCCCAAGAAGTCTGGCAGGAATCACTCTGGTATTGTTTAATACCAGACAATCTCCCTCCTGCAAATAGTCTATAATATTTCTAAAAACCTCATGCTTCATCTTCCCGGTTTCCTTATGCAGCATCAGGAGTCTGGAGGAGGATCTGTCCTCCAAAGGATCCTGTGCAATCAATTCTTCCGGCAATTCAAAGTAAAAATCTGATTTCTTTAAACTAGTCATTAGATGGTTGCCTCTTCAATAAATGCTAAATATCCGCGGTATGCTTCATATACATCCGCCTTACTGGTAGCTTCCCAGGGCGCATGCATGTTCATAACAGCTACACCGCTGTCCATTACATTCATACCGTATAATACCAAAATATAAGCAAAGGTTCCGCCACCGCCTACATCTACCTTACCCAGCTCTGCAGTCTGGAAGTTTACACCGCGTCTGTCAAAAATATCACGGATATGCGCAATGTATTCTGCGTTGGCATCATTGGAGCCGGATTTTCCTCTGGCACCGGTAAATTTATTCAAAACCATACCACGTCCCAGGAATGCACTGTTTTTCTTCTCGAAATAGCTTGCAAAGGAAGGATCATAGCCTGCCGAAACATCGGAGGAAAGCATACAGGAGCGTGATAAGCATCTTCTCATATTCAGTTCACTGTACTGTCCCATCAGGTTCATAAGCTCTGCTACAGAGTTTTCAAAGAACTTAGACTGCATACCGGTAGCACCTACGGAACCAATCTCTTCCTTGTCCACCAAAATACAGCAAATGGTTCTGTCCACCTTCTTCACATCTAACATTGCCTGCATGGAAGTAAACGCGCATACTCTGTCATCCTGTCCGTAACCCAAAATCATGCTGCGGTCAAGTCCGGCTTCTCTGGCTTTCCCTGCAGGAACCACTTCGATTTCCGCCGACAGGAAATCCTCTTCCTCAAAATCATAGGTTTCCTTTAAAATTTCTAATACGCCGGCCTTTACTCCCTCTTTTGCTTTCGCCTTGGCGTCGTCTGATGCAGTTTCTTTAGCCTCCTTCTTAATTACAAGGGGCTTGTTACCGATAATTAAATCCAAAGCCTCGCCCTCAATTACCTTAGCGGCCTTTTTCTCCAGCTGCTCACCTGCCAAATGAATCAGCAGGTCTGAAATAAAGAATACCGGATCATCTGCATTTTCACCAATATTAATTTCTACTGTGGTACCATCCTTCTTCACTACCACACCGTGAAGTGCCAAGGGCTGTGCCACCCACTGATACTTCTTGATACCGCCGTAATAATGGGTATCCAAATAAGCAAAACCATTGTCCTCATACAAAGGATTCTGCTTCACATCCATACGGGGGCTGTCAATATGTGCACCCAAAATATTCATACCATCCGTCATAGGCTTTTTGCCGATATGATACATGGCAATGGACTTGTTCATCCACACACTGTACACCTTATCTCCCGGCTTAAGCTCTGCACCGCTTTCCATCAAAGCTTCCAATTCCTGATAACCTGCTGCTTCAATGGTATTCACAATTACATCAATACATTCTCTTTCCGTTTTACCGTTATCCAGAAACGCTCTATATTCTGCGTTTAACTTTTCCAATGCTTTTATTTGCTTCTTGTCGTAGGTTTCCCATGCATTTTTTCTTTCCATGTTTACTCTCTCTTTCTACAAAAATAAGGTATGATACTCAATACGAATATCATACCCCATTTTAAACTGTTTTTCAACTATCTTAACTACGAAGTTCAGCGCCGAATTTCTTGTTCATCTGCTTCAGAATCTTCTTTACGAAGCCGTCAACGCTTTCTGCGGTGAATGCTTCCTCCTTGGGCGTGAACAATACGGTGAATGCCATACTCTTCTTGTCCTCACCGATCTGTGCGCCTTCGTAAATATCGAAGAGCTTGATGCTGGTGATGTATTTGCAGGCTTCCTTCATGGTATCTTCAATTTCGCCGCAGGTGATGGCTTTGTCTACTACGATTGCAAGGTCGCGCTGCTCTTCTGCAAACTTCGGCAGCGGAGTGAACATAGCCTTCTTGCCGTAGTACTGTGACAGGCTTTCCAAATCGATTTCCATCAAATATACAGGGATACGCAGGTCGCATTCGTCCGCAATATCATAAGCCAGTTTACCGAAGTAACCGATTTCCACACCTTCACAG